>MEIF01000212.1 GCA_001750645.1 Gammaproteobacteria bacterium AqS3 | reverse complement strand
GCATTGCCAGGCTGTTCAGCCAGCGACACTGCGAAGGTTCCCAGCCCGCCTTCTGTGAAAGGCGCCAGTTGCGACAGCACCAGCTCGACATCGGCGTCGTCATCGGTCACCGTCACCTCCACCGAGCCGGAAGTGATGCCGTCGCCAGTCAGGTTGACAGTCGCAGTGTCGTCAGCCTGGTCGGTGTCGTCTGCCGCGCTGACCGTCACGGTCTGGGCGCTGCTCCAGTCGGTCGTGGTGAAGTCCAGCTCGGTCGGCGTGACCGTCACATCGTCATCGCCGGCAACCGCAAGCGTGACCTTGCGGGCATTGCCGGGCTGAGCCGCCAACTGAACGGTAAAGGTCTTCGACCCGCCCTCGGTCAGGGTCTCCAGATCAGACAGCGTCAGGCCGACGGCATCATCGTCGTCATCATCGACCGTCACATCCACCGAGCCGGAAGTGATGCCGTCCCCGGTCAGATTGATCGTCGCTGTGTCGTCGACCTGATCGGTGTCGTCTGCCGCGCTGACTGTCACGGTCTGGGCGGTGCTCCAGTCGGTTGTCGTGAAGTCCAGCTCGGTCGGGCTGACGGTCACGTCATCATCACCGGTGACACCCAGCGTGACCTTGCGGGCATTTCCGGGCTGGGCCGCCAGCTGAACCGTGAAGGTCTTCGAGCCGCCCTCAGTCAGGGTGACAAGAGCGGGCAGTGTCAGGCCGACATCTGAATCGTCGTCGTCATTGACAGTCACCGACACCGAGCCGGAAGTGATCCTGTCTCCGGTCAGATTGATGGTCGCGGTGTCGTCGGCCTTGTCAACATCCGATTCCGCATAGACAGTCACGGTCTGTGCCGTGTCCCAGTTCGAGGTCGTAAAGTCCAGCTCCAGCTCGTTCGGCGGAGGCGCGATCGCCACATCGTCGTCCCCGGTGACCGCCAGCGTGACCTTCCGCTCGTTGCTGGGCCGGGCCGACAGCTTCACCGTGAAGTGACTGAAATACCCCTCAGATATGGTCAGGGAGGCCTTCGACACCGTCAGGCCGACGGCGGCATCGTCGTCGTCATTCACCGTCACCGACACCGAGCCGGCCGTGATGCCGCCGCCGGTCAGGCTGACGGTTGCGGTGTCGTCAGTCTTGTCGGGATCCTGTATGGCACTGACCGTAACCGTCTGGGCGGTGCTCCAGTTGGCCGTGGTGAAATCCAGCGAAGCCGGGCTGACCGTCACATCGTCATCGCCGGTGACCGCCAGCGTGACCTTTCTGGCATTCCAGGGCTGAGCCGCCAGCTTGACCGTGAAGGTCTTCGACCCGCCCTCGGTCAGGGTCTCCAGATCGGACAGCGTCAGCCCGACAGCAGGATCTTCGTCGTCAAACACCGTCACCGACACCGACCCAGAAGTGATGCCGTCCCCTGTCAGGTTAATCGTCGCAGTGTCGTCGGCCTTATCAGTGTCGTCCGCCGCGCTGACCGTCACCGTCTGGGCGGCGTTCCAGTTCGAGGCCGTGAAGTCCAGCGAAGTCGGGCTGACGGTCACATCGGAGTCGCCGGTGACGGCCGGCGTCACGGTCCGGGCATTGCCGGGCTGAACCGCCAGCTTGACCGTGAAGGTCTTGGAACCTCCCTCGGTCAGGGTCTCCAGATCAGACAACGTCAGACCAATGTCATCATCAAGTACCGTCACCGACACCGAGCCGGAGGTGATGGCGTCCCCGGTGAGATTGATCGTCGCGATGTCATCATTCTTGTCGTCATCCTGTGCCGCACTGACCGTCACGGTCTGAGCGGTGTTCCAGTTGACAGAGGTGAAGGTCAGGGTGTTCTGATTACCGGATTTAGTGCTGTCGGTGTCAAACGTGACATCTGAATTGTCCGATGTCAGCTTCACCTTCCGGTTATAGCCTAAGTCTGGTTGGGCAGTTAGTTTGACCGTGAAAGTCTTTGTGCCGCCCTCATCCATCGTCAGCGAATTTGCCGACAGGATCAGTCCCATTTCATCATCAAGTGCGTACACAACTAAACCTTTTGTGGCACCACCCGGCAACTCGAAGTACATACCCGCGAAGTCATCAGCACTATCGGCATCATGGGCAACCCTCACAGTCACAGTCTGCACCTGACTCCAATTTGACGGTTTAAATGTCAAAGTGCTTCCGGAAACCAAAGTGCCGGCTTGGGCGGAAAATGTGATATCGGAATTGGCAGTAGTGAAATAGAAGTGCAAGCTGACATTTTCAGAGGGCTGGGCTGTCAGCCCCACTGTGAAGGTCCCTGAACTCCCCTCTTCAATCACTAAGATGCCGGCCGACAGTTCAACAAGATCTCCATCCAACACAGTGACCGGCATGTTGGCGGTCGCGGCATCGTAGCCTCCGCCTGATGCCGTGAGCGAGACAGCCGCACTGTTATTGGCAGTATCAACGTCAGCCGGAGCCGTGATGGGGAAATGTTGATAGACATTCCAATTTGATGTCGTGAAAGTCCGGGCATTCTGATAGCCGGCCTTATTCCAGTCGGTATCCTGCACCTGCACCACATTCGCATTGCTTGACTGTGCAGCGACGGTCACATTCCCTGTTGGCTGCTTGGATAACTTGACGCCGAAACTGCTGCTATGTCTCTCAGGAAGTCTGAATGATTCGCGGCGCAGTATCAGCCGCGGCTTTTCATCGTCAGTCACCGTCACCGATACCGAGCCGGCCGTGATGCCGAATCCGATCAGTCTGATCGTCGCGGTGTCGTCGGTCTTGTCGGCATCCTGCGCCGCCCTGACCGTCACGGTCTGGACTGTGTTGTAAGTGGTAGCACTGAAAGTCAGCGAAGTCGGGCTGACCGTGACATCGGAATTGTTCGAAGTCAAATTGAATGTCCGGCTGTAGGTCGGTTTGTCCGTCAGCTTGACAGTGAAACTGGCCGCCCCTCCCTCATCCAACTCCAGCGATGTTTTAGATAACGTTGGCCTGACTTCATCATCAAATTCCCTAATCGCAGTGGCATATAAATTTTGTCGAGTGCCGGAAGAATCAACCCAGGAAAAATACACATGGTGCGTGTCATCAGCATTGTCAGCATCTTGACGACTTCCAATACTGACAGTTTGAGGTTGATTCCAGTTGGATGGGGAAAAAGTGAAATTGAGGGGCGACACATTAACAGGAAAGCTGTAAGCACATTCAGAAAAACTGACATTATTTCTGTTGGCACAGAACATTATCCGCAAATTCTTGGGATTGAGCGGCTGAGCAGCCAGCTTCAATGTGAATGTGTCACGGCCTCCCTCAGGTATCGTTAAGACAGACATTGACGATATCAAATTGATGGGCGCAGTATCCTCATCATCTATCACTGTTATCGTTTCAGTTTCCGTCCGCATGCCAGCACCAGATGCAGTTATTGTCACTTCATCATTGATGCTGTCAGCATCTTCGGAGACAAAAAGCGAGATATCTCTAAAGTTTCTATCCCCGGCCCGATCAAGGTAGCTATTTGGCGTGAATACAACCGTCTTCTGGTTCTGATTTCCAGACGCAATATTGCTGTCTATGACGACTTCAGAATTGTTACTGGATAAGGTGACCGTCAGGTTGCTGGCTATCGGCCTGAAAAGACCAAGCCTCACCATATTTTGGGCTGAACCACTAAGGTTAGAAGGTGTCCCGCCCTCATATGTCAACCAAGCGCCATGTAAGCTAAGCTCAGCCCCACTGTTATCGTCTGTCACATTAACTGCCACATTTTTGGCGGCACTCCCTAGAGCCGAAAAACTGACCGTTGCTGTTTCATTTTGATTGTCGCTATCTTCTATGGCATAGAAAAACACATATTTTTTGGTTGCGGCAGAACTGCCGGATGCAAAAACCAACTCGGAAGGTCTGGGTATGACATCAGAGTTGTCTGAACTTATCCTGATTGTGAAATTGCTTGAGGGTACAGAGCCCAGACTTACAGCTATCCTGGCATAGCCGGAGCCTTCAGTTACGTTTGCCGATGTCTTATCAAGAATGATCGACTGCCCCCAAGCCGACCCCGAAAACGCCACCCCCAGCAGCAGCGCACCGGCGAGCAGCAGGCGCCGGGGCGAATGGGCGGAGGCGTTTCGAGGGTCGGATGTCGCCCGGCATTCGGGCACGGGATGCCGAGAATCAGAGGGGAGTGAAGGATGCGATGGTCGAGTCTCGGGTCTTGATCGCAGGCCTCCTCTGAGATCCCCGCCTCGAAAAAATCCTGTCTTCTGCGATTTTTGCTTTTCTTGCGTTTCGTATGGGTTATTCATATTTTCCTCCCCCATCGCCGCCGTGCATCGCGGCGATGAGTCCACTATCGGCAAAAAGCGACTGTGTTGTCAATCCCATCACCCCTCTTTTTTCGCGGCCCCGCTGCTGATTCTTTAGCAACCCGTTGACCCGAAACAACAGCATTGCTTTGCCCTAGGCAGACGCACGCCACTGCAGCCGTGATTGCCAAAAGTGTTGCGCAAGTCATTGATATGACTGGTTTTTAAGAGTTACTGCGACAGGGATCAAAACCAAAGCGCCATCCTCGCCCATATCATTTTTCCAGCGACCGGCAATCCCGCCGGCCGCTTTCACTTACGGAGATATATGAAATGGACACTTACGAAATTGCAAAGGCGCTGATCGCCAAACATCGCCAGGCCAAGAAAAAGGGGCAGGAGCAGCTGAACAAGCTGATGGCCTCGCTGCCAACCGTCGAGGGGTTCAGTTGGATTCTCAAAGAGAATCAAAACAAAGTCATCTTCCTCCGCCGAGACAGCAACGGCGAGGAGGTCGGCGATCTGAATCGTTGGTCAAACGGCTGGGTGATCTGGACGAATAGGTTGACCGGCAAATATGACGAGGTCAAGGGCGACTATAAAACCGCATCAAAGGCCGCCGAGGTGCTGATCGCACTCACGCACCTGCTGGATGCGGAGGCGATCGAGGCGATCAAGGCGGCCGAGGCAGCCGAAACGATCCAGGCAGCCGAGACGACCGAGACGACCGAAGCAGCCGAGACGACCGAGGCAGCCGAAGCAGCCGAGACAACCGAGGCAACCGAGGCAACCGGGACGACCGAGACGACTGGGGCAGCCGAGGCGACCGAGGCAGCCGAGGCAGCCGAGACGACCGAAGCGGCCGAGACGACCGAAGCAGCCGAGACGACCGAAGCGGCCGAGGCGACCGAAGCGCCCCAGACAACCGAGGCGGCCGAGGCAACCGAGGCAACCGAGGCGGCCGAGACGACCGAAGCAGCCAAGACGAACCAGGCAGCCGAGACGACCCAGGCGGCCGAGGCGGCCGAGACGACCCAAGCAGCCGAGACGACCGAGGCGGCTGAGACAACCGAAGTAGCTGAGACGACTGAGGCAGACGAAGCGACCCGGGCAACCGAAGCGACCCAGGCAGCCGAGGCAGCCGAAGCGACCGAAGCGACCGAAGCGGCCCAGGCAGCCGAGACGACTGGGACGACCGAAGCGACCGAGGCGACCGGGACGACCGAGACGACCGAAGCGGCTCAGGCAGCCGAGGCAACCGAAGCGACCGAAGCGGCCGAGACGACCCAGGCAACCGAGGCGGCTGAGACAACCGAAGCAGCTGAGACAACTGAGAGGACCAAGGCGACCGACTGATCCCAACAATCCGGCATTGCCCCATCCGCCGGATTGGGCTGGCTGGGTGTGGTTCCAACCCCACCCAGTCAGCCATTTTCTTCGTCAGTCTGCTCAACTCTGCAGCGGCGACACTGCAGCTGCACCGGGGGCGAGCAGGCGGTGGACGCCCAAAATGGGGAGCTGCGGGATGGAATCGTCCCGGTGCTGGAAATGTCCCTGCGGCTCAACCGCCAGAGATACAAACCTGACTGCCCCCGCCCGAAGTCCCGCCGCCAGCCATGCGGCTGCAAACCGGCCTTCCCAACGCCGCTGGTCTCAGCCCCGAAGCCCGACTCCCCAAGCCGAGTTCCTCCCGATTCCCGCAAAGCGCCCTTCCCAAACCGCCACCGAATCAGTGATACGCCAACATCCAAAAAAATAGATCGCCTCGGCGTCATCGACTGCGGTCACCATCGCACCCGACCGCAACTGCCACACGCTCTGGAATGCCCCTTGCCGGCGATGAGTTCGCAGCGGCTTGACGACGCTTATAGAAGCAAGCGCCGACCCGAACCAGTCCCTGCCGCCTGTTTAGGCCGCCTGACCAGGCCCGACCGCCTATCCAGCACCCCGCCGATGCAGCGCCCGGCCAGACAGACCGCCCGCACCGGATGCCCGCCCGGGCACCCTCGGCTCAGGCACCCTCGGCTCAGGCCTCGAGGTCAAACCGGTCGGCGTTCATCACCTTATTCCACGCGGCGACGAAATCGCACCGGAATTTATCGCCCCCGTCGTCCTGCGCATAGACCTCGGCAATGGCCCGGAGTTCGGAATTCGAACCGAAGACCAGGTCCACGCGGGTGGCGGTGCGCCGAACCTCGCCGGTCTTGCGGTCCCTGGCCTCGTAGAGATTGGCCTCGCTCTGCTCCCACTTGACGTTCATGTCCAGCAGGATTTTGAACCAGTCGTTCGACAGGCTTTTGCCGTCTGTCCAGACGCCGGCGCCGCCGGTGCTGCTGACTCCCAGAGAGCGCAGCCCGCCGACCAGGACGGTCATCTCGGCGGCGGTCAGCCCCAGCAGCTGCGCCCGGTCGAGCAGCATCTCCTCGGGCGAGACGGCGTATTCCCTCTTCTGGAAATTGCGAAAGCCGTCGGCCAGCGGCTCCAGCACCTCGAAGGACTCGGCGTCGGTCTCGGCCTCGCCGGCGTCGCCCCGCCCGGGGGCAAAGGGCACCTCAAGCCCGTCGGCGACGGTCTCGATGCCGACCGCCCCGGCGAGGACGATCACATCGGCCAGGGAGGCGCCGTGCTCCACAGCGATCGGCGAGAGCACATCCAGCACGCGCGCCAGCTGCTCGGGGTTGTTGGCTTCCCAGGCGTTCTGCGGCGCCAGGCGGATGCGGGCGCCGTTGGCTCCGCCCCGCATGTCCGAGCCCCGGTAGGTCGAGGCGGAGGCCCAGGCGGTCTCGACCAGTTCAGAGGCACCGAGGCCGCCGGCCTTGATGGCGGCCTTGACTGCGGCGACGTCGTAGTCGCTGCTGCCGGCGGGCACCGGATCCTGCCAGATCAGATCCTGCTGCGGGACTTCCGGACCGAGATAGCGAACCCTCGGCCCCATGTCCCTGTGCAGCAGCTTGAACCAGGCGTGCGCAAAGGCGTCGGCGAAGGCCTCGGGATCCCTGTGGTAGCGCTCGGAGACCTTGCGGTATTCAGGGTCCCTGATCATCGCAATGTCGGCGGTGTTCATGGTCGGCAGCACGCGCGCCCCGCTGCCGTCGACCTGCGGCGCCAGGTCGGCGTCGTCGACGTTGACGGGGTGCCAGATATGCGCCCCCGCCGGGCTTTTGGTGACGGCCCACTCATACCTGAACAGCAGGTCGAAATAGCCGCTGTCCCACCGGGTCGGGTTGGTGGTCCACGGCCCCTCGAGCCCGCTGGTGATGGTGTCGGCGCCCTGGCCGCTGGCGTGGCCGCTCTGCCAGCCCAGGCCCATCTGCTCGATCGGCGCCCCCTCGGGTTCCGGGCCGACAAGGCCGGCGTCGCCGGCCCCGTGCATCTTGCCGAAGGTGTGCCCGCCGGCGACCAGGGCGACGGTCTCCTCGTCGCTCATCGCCATGCGACCGAAGGTCTCTCGCACATCCTGGGCGCTGAGCAGCGGGTCGGGGTTGGCGTTGGGGCCCTCGGGGTTGACGTAGATCAGCCCCATCTGCACGGCGGCGAGCGGATTTTCCAGCGACTGGCGGGTGTCGGCATAGCGATCATCGCCGAGCCACTCGTCCTCGCCGCCCCAGTAGATGTCCTCCTCCGGGTGCCATATATCGGGACGGCCGCCGCCGAAGCCCAGCGTCCTGCCGCCCATGGATTCAATGGCGACGTTGCCGGCGAGGATGAGCAGGTCGGCCCACGAGATGGCATTGCCGTATCTCTGCTTGATCGGCCAGAGCAGACGGCGCGCCTTGTCGAGGTTGCCGTTGTCGGGCCATGAATTGAGCGGGGCGAAGCGCTGTGCTCCGGTGCCGCCGCCGCCCCGACCGTCGCCGGTGCGGTAGGTGCCGGCGGCGTGCCAGGTCATGCGGATGAACAGCGGGCCGTAGTGACCGTAATCCGCCGGCCACCAGTCCTGCGAGTCGGTCATCAGATCGGTCAGGTCCTTTTTCAGTGCGGCGTAGTCGAGCTTCCTGAACGCCTCCCGATAGCTGAACCCGCTGTCGAGCGGGCTGGACTTGCGATCGTGCTGGTGCAGAATCCTGAGGTTGAGCCGCCTCGGCCACCAGTCCCCGTTGGCGGTGCCGGTTGCCTGACTGCTGGTGAGCGCTCCGTGCATCACCGGGCATTTCTTTGCGTCCATCGTTGCGCCCCCAAAAAATCAAAAAACGACGGCTGGGTCTTCGCTCCGCCGTCGCCTGGCGGGGGGATTTTGCCGAATTTCACTGCCGTGTCAAATTTTTTGGCGACAGCAGGGCATTGGATTTTGGGCGTGATCCGGGTCACAGTCTCGAAGCCGGAAATGCCCCAGAGTGAGCTGTCCGCCCAACCCCGCCGACCGACCATGCTGCTGCGAACCTTATGGCGCCGTTTCATCCCCCACCGCTGCACGCTCTGCCGCAACATTTTTGAGGGAACCGGCGCCCTGTGCGGCGACTGCCGCTCCGATCTGACCGACTGCAGCGACAGCTGCCGCTGCTGCCTGGCGGATCTGGCCAGCTCGGCGCTCGACCGCTGCGGGCCGTGCCTGGTGAGGCCGCGCTTCTTCCGGGCCTCGGCTGCGGTGCGCTACCGGGGCGCCGCGCAGGCGCTCATCAGGGAGTTCAAATTCCGCAACCGCCCCAGGCTGGCGCACACCCTGGCTCTGCTGATGGTGGAGTCCCGCCTGCGCCAGGGCGGCTACCTGCCGCAGCTGCTGATCCCCACGCCGCTGCACCCGTCCCGCCTGGCCGAGCGGGGCTACAACCAGGCCGCCCTGCTGGGGCAGCAGTGCGCCCGAATACTGGGGGTGGACTGCGACCCCTTCGCCCTGGAGCGGCGCGGCGCCAAGACCCCCGTGGCGCAGCTGTCCCGCCGTGAGCGCCAGGCCGCCGTGCGCGGCGCCATGACCTGCCGGCGCAAACTGAATGCCTCGACGCGCATTGCGCTCATCGACGACGTCATGACCAGCGGGGCGACCTGCAGCGAGGCCGAGCGCGCCCTGCGCCGGGCCGGAGCCAGGGACGTTGAAATCTGGGTATTCGCACACCGCGCACTGGGCGATGGCGATCTTGGTGCCGAAGAGAGGACTTGAACCTCCACGGGCAAAAGCCCACTAACCCCTCAAGCTAGCGCGTCTACCAATTCCGCCACTTCGGCAGGGGTGCGCATTCTACGCACAGAGCGACACTCAGGGGTCAGAATCCTTGTCGGACTCCTCGGGGGTCTCGACCGGCGTGACCTCCAGCATCATCGGTTCGGCGTCAGGCGGGCCGTCGACCGGCGTGACCTCGATCATCATGGGCTCTGGCGAGGGCGAGCCGTCGACCGGGGTCACCTCGAGCATCATGGGCTCTGGCGAGGGCGAGCCGTCGACCGGGGTCACCTCGAGCATCAGCGGCTCGGCGGCGGGCGCCTCATCGGAGCCGTCCGCCGGGGCTTCGGCATCGGGCAGCACCTCCTCATCCGAGACCGTCATCTGCTCGTCGGCAAAGCTGGAGATGTCGAGGCTTTCATCCTGAACCAGCTGGTCGCGCGACAGCACGGCGATGAAGAGGTTGAGGGCGATGAAGACGAAGGCGAGGATCGCGGTTGATCGGGTCAGAAGATTGCCGGGTCCGGCGGGTCCGAACAGCGCACCGGAGACCCCGCCGCCGAAGGCCGCCCCCATGCTGGCGCCCCGCCCCTGCTGCAGCAGAACCAGCGCGATCAGAGCGACGCTGAGCAGCATGTAGAGCACCAGCAGCAGAGTGTTCATGCGATTCGGCTCGCCTCCGAGGCAATGTTGATTAGGCCCCGAACATCCAACGAGGCACTGCCCACAAGGGCACCGGCGGCGGAGTTTAGCGCAAATATTTCGGCGGCATTGTCGCCGCTGACGCTGCCGCCGTAGAGCACCGGCAGCACGGTTCCGAAAAACCGCAGGCTCAGCCGGCCGATGTGCTCGTGCATGGCGGCGATCTGATCGGGGCGGGCGGCCTCGCCCGAGCCGATCGCCCAGACCGGCTCATAGGCGATCAGCGCCTCTGCACCGGTCTCAAGATCAAGGGGCTCGCCGGCGTCGGCAAGCCCCCGGAGCTGCCGCTCGACGACATCCTCGGCCCGGCCCGCCTCCCGCTCCCGGCGACTCTCGCCGACGCACAGGATGCCCGTCAGCCCGGACCTCAGCGCCCCCGACAGGCGCCGCACCGCAGCGGCGTCGTCCTCGCCGAACAGGGCGCGGCGCTCGCTGTGCCCGGCAATGGCAAAGCGGCAGCCGACCTCCCTCAGCAGCGCCGGGCTGATCTCCCCGGTGAACGCCCCGGCCTCCTCCCAGTGGACGTTCTGCGCCCCGACCCGGACCCAGTCCGGCAGCATCCGGACGGCCGCACCCAGCAGCGGGGCGGGAACCGCCAGCCCCAGCCGCACATCGGGCCAGGGGCACTCCCCGGGCAGCCCTGATGCGAACTCCCTCAGCAGCGCCTCGCCGCCGTTCATCTTCCAGTTTCCGATGACGTGGCGCACGCCCTAGCCCGCACCCTCGAGCAGAATTTTGAAGGCGCGCTTGCGCGAGCCCTCGTCGAAGCAGTCGACGGCGAAGCGCAGCACCGGCTCGGTGCCCGAGGCCCGCACGACGATGCGACCGCGCTCGCCGATCAGGGCGTTGGCGTCGTCTATGGCGCGCCTGAGGCTGGCGCTGCCCAGCGCCTTCCTGGGGTTGGCGACGGGCATGTCGTGCCGCTCCCTCGGGCAGCGCTCAAAGTCCTCGATGCACCGGTGGAAGGGCTTTTTGACCGCCTTGAGCACGTCCAGAACCTGCACCGCCGCGATCGCCGCATCGCTGGTGGCGTGGTGCTCGGTGTTGATGATGTGGCCCGACTCCTCGGCGCCGAGCACCCAGTCGCGCTGCTCCAGCTCGGCGGCGACGTTGCGGTCGCCGACTTCGCAGCAGACCAGAGTCACCCCGATGCGCGCCAGCGCCGGGGCCAGGCCGAAATTGGTCAGCTGCGTCCCGACCACGCCCGCATAGGACGGGGGGTAGTGCTCCGAGTGCCAGCGATAGCGCGAGGACGCCAGCAGGTAGAGGATGTCATCGCCGTCAAAGCGCCGCCCCCTGCGGTTCAGCAGGATCAGCCGGTCGGCGTCCCCGTCAACGGCAATGCCGTAGTGGGCGCGGTGGCGGCGCACCGCCCGGCCCAGCGACTTGGTGTCAATCGAGCCGCACTCCCGGTTGATGTTGAAGCCGTCGGGCTCGTTGTGGATGGCCTCGACCTCGGCCCCCAGCTCGCCCAGCAGCTTGGGCAGGATCTGATAGCCCGAACCGTTGGCGCAGTCGACCACCAGGCGCATTCCGGACAGGTTGTCATTGAGGTGCAGCGCGCTTTTGCAGAATTCAAGGTAGCGCCCGGCGGCGTCGAGCAGCCTCGATGCCCGCCCCAGCGAGGCTGCCGGGACGGTCTGGATTTCGCGCCCGAGGTAGTGCTCGATGCCGGCCTCGAGATCCGGGCTGATCTTGCCGCCGTCGCCGTTGAACAGCTTGATGCCGTTGTCCGGATAGGGGTTGTGCGAGGCGCTGATCATCGCCCCCGCCGAGGCGCCCACCGAGCGCGTCAGGTAGGCCACCGCCGGGGTCGGCACCGGCCCGATCAGCACGACGTCGACGCCGGCGGCGATGAAGCCGGCCTCCAGGGCGGACTCCAGCATGTAGCCGGAAATGCGGGTGTCCTTGCCGACGACGACCCGGCGGTGCTCCTGCGATTTGGCGCTCGCCGCCAGCACCTTGCCGGCCGCCCAGCCCAGCTTCAGGGCCACCATCGGCGTGACCACGCTCTCGACCGAGCCGCGGATGCCGTCGGTGCCGAAGCCGATATTCACGCACCGGCCCCGCGCGCCATCGGCAGCGGCGGTTCAATCGCCGGCTCGCCGGCGCCGGTGAGCGCCTCAAACATTCGGATGGCATCCCGGGTCGGGCCGACATCGTGGGTGCGCACCAAGCGCGCCCCGCCCCTCAGCGCCCAGACGACGGCCAGGGCTCCGGCGACGGTGCGATCCGCCGGTGCGCTGCGCCCGCTGATCTGACCCAGCATGGACTTGCGCGACAGCCCCGCCATCCAGGGCTGCGCAAACCGTCCGGTGAGCCGGTCAAGGCCCGAGAGCAGCGTCAGATTGTGCTCCAGGGTTTTGCCGAAGCCAAAGCCCGGATCCAGCAGGATGCGATCCGATGCAATGCCCGCATCCCGGCAGGCGGCGAGGCGCCCGGCGAGAAAATCGCCGACCTCGTCGATGACGCCATTCGGATAGGCGGGGGCATCCTGCATGGTCTGCGGCTCGCCCCGAAGGTGCATCAGGCAGACCGCGGCGCCGGTCTCGGCCGCCGCCTCAAGGGCTCCGGGACGGCGCAGCGCCCGGACGTCGTTGATCAATTCAGCCCCGCCGGCCGCCGCCTGGCGGATCACCTCGGGCGTGCTGGTGTCGACCGAGATCAGGGCGTCGCTGATTGCCCGAACGCGCTCCAGCGCCGGCAGCACGCGATCGAGCTCCTCCTGGGGGGACACCGGGACGGCCCCGGGGCGGGTCGACTCGCCGCCGATGTCGAGGATGTCGACGCCCTCCCGCTGCATGGCCTCGACGCGCCGTGCCAGGGCGTCGCTGCGCAGCGCCCCGTCGTAGAGGCTGCCGCCGTCTGAAAACGAGTCCGGGGTGATGTTGAGCACGCCGACGATGCGGGGGCGCGTCAAATCCAGTGCGCGCACGCCGCAGCGCAGCACCGGACTGCCCCCCTTCATCTAGCCGGCGGGCTCGCCGGTCGGGGGCGGGGTCTTCTCGCGCGTGTCCGAATCGGATTCATCCGACCCGGGATCGCCCTCCTCCCCGGACCTCTGGCTCTGATCGCCCTCCTCCCCGAACACCTTGAAGATCGGATCGGGCTCGGGCGGCGGGCGCACCGGCACCCCCGCCATGACGTCGTCAATCTGATCGCTGTCGAGCGTCTCGTACTGCATCAGCGCCTCGGTCATGGCTTCGAGCTTGTCGCGGTTCTCAGCGAGCATCGCGCGCGCGCGGGCGTAGCAGCTCTCGGCGATTTTGCGGATCTCGGTGTCGACGGCGGCGGCCTGGGCGTCGGACTGGTGGCTGCCGCCGGCGGCGGCCGAGCGACCCAGAAACACCTGGTCGTCGCCGTGGTCGTACTCCAGCGGACCCAGATCCGACAGCCCCCAGCGCGTGACCATGTTGCGCGCGAGCTCGGTGGCGCGCTGGATGTCGTTGGACGCCCCGGTCGTGACGGAGTCCTCGCCGTAGATGATCTCCTCGGCGACGCGCCCGCCGTAGAGGCTGGTGATGCGGCTGATGAGCTGCTTGCGGGAGTGGGTGGTGGCGTCGCGCTCGGGCAGGAACATGGTCACGCCGAGGGCGCGCCCGCGCGGGATGATCGAGACCTTGTAGACCGGGTCGTGCCCCTCGCACAGCCGCCCGACAATCGCATGGCCCGACTCGTGGTAGGCGGTCAGCTGCTTTTCCTCGTCGGTCATGGCCATGGAGCGGCGCTCGGCGCCCATCAGGATGCGGTCCTTGGCGCTTTCGAACCAGCGCATCTGAACGCGCGCGCCCTTGTTGCGCGCCGCCATCAGCGCCGCCTCGTTGACCAGATTGGCCAGGTCGGCGCCGGAAAAGCCCGGGGTGCCGCGGGCAATCACGGCGAGGTTGACGTCCTCGTGCAGCTTGATCTTGCGGGAGTGGACCTTGAGGATCTGCTCGCGCCCGCGCACGTCGGGCAGGTTGACGACCACCTGGCGGTCAAAGCGTCCCGGCCGCAGCAGCGCCGGGTCGAGCACATCGGGGCGGTTGGTGGCGGCGATGATGATGACGGTCTCGGAGGCGTCAAAGCCGTCCATCTCGACCAGCAGCTGGTTGAGGGTCTGCTCGCGCTCGTCGTGCCCGCCGCCGACGCCCGCCCCCCGGTGCCGGCCGACGGCGTCGATCTCGTCGATGAAGACGATGCAGGGCGAGTTGGCCCGGGCGCGCTCGAACATGTCGCGCACCCGCGACGCCCCGACGCCGACAAACATCTCGACGAAGTCCGATCCGGAGATCGAGAAGAACGGCACCTGCGCCTCGCCGGCGACCGCCTTGGCCAGCAGCGTCTTGCCGGTGCCCGGCGGCCCGACCATCAGCACCCCCTTGGGGATGCGCCCGCCGAGGTTGTCAAAGCGGCTGGGGTCGCGCAGAAACTCGACCAGCTCGGAGACCTCCTCCTTGGCCTCCTCGCAGCCGGCGACATCGGCGAAGGTGATGTCGACCTTGCCGCCCTGCATCATCTTGGCGCGGCTGCGGCCGAAGTTGAGCGGGTTGTTGCGCCAGCCGCTGCCGCTGCCCGAGCTGCCGCCCTGGGAGTAGCGCATGAACAGCGCCGCGAGGATCAGCAGCAGCAGCACCGGAAAGCTGGCCACCAGCAGGCGCGAGAGCAGGCTGGCCTCCTCGGGCTTCTCGGCGATGATGCGCACGCCGTGGTCGACCAGGTTGACGATCAGATCCGGGTCGCTGACGTAGACCGGGCGCACCGCCGTGAACTCGCTGCCGTCGCTGCGGGTGCCGTAGATTCGGACGCCGTCGCCCTTGAAGACCACGCTGTCAATGCGCCCGAGGCGAACCTCGGAGATGAAATCCGAATAGGTGATCTCCACCGGTTTTTCCTCGGAGACGTTGTACATGTTGAATACGAAATAGGCCACACCCAGCAGCAGGACCCAAAAGAGCAGATAACGCGAGAGATTCTTCACATCTCCTCCACTTTTCACGCGGTCGGGCAGTATAAGCCCGCAGCGGGACGGAGTCCCCCGCTTCGAGCTTCTCGGGGCGGCGGCGGCCAGCCCGCCGGTGCATCCGGGTCAGCCCGCCGGCTCGGAACCCATTCCCAGGCAGACCGCGTAAGTCTCGCGCGAGGCGGCGCGCGAGGCTTCGGGCTTGAACAGATGAACCGAGGCAAACTCATCGCGCAGGGCGGCGAGCTGATGCTCCCACCCGGGGCCGATGAAGAGCTTGACCAGCAGCGACCCGCCGGGCCTGAGATGGCGCCCGGCAGTCTGCCGGGTCAGCTCGAGCAGCGCATCGGCCCGCGCCTGGTCGAGTGTGCGCACACCGCTCAGATTCGGCGCCATGTCGCAGATCAGCGCGTCGATCTGCGCACCGCCGAGACGGGCGTCGAGCGCGCTGCGCACCTCGGCATCGGCGATGTCGCCCCGGATGAACTCGACCCCCGCAAGCGCCTCCATCGGCAGGATGTCGACGGCGAGGACGCGCCCCGAGTCGCCGACGATTTGCCGTGCTGCGCGGCTCCAGCCGCCCGGGGCGGCGCCCAGATCGAGGACGGTCATCCCGGGGCGCAGCAGCCGGTGGCGGTGGTTGATCTGCTCCAGCTTGAAGACCGCCCGCGAGCGCAGCCCCTGCTCCCTGGCGCGGCGCGCATAGCCGTCGCGCGCCTGCCGGGCGCGCCAGCGCTGCGAACTGGACGACTTGCCGCGACTGCGCGCCACGGCGACCTCAGGGCGCCTGGTAGTGGATCTGAATGATCTTGAGCCGCTGTGCGCCCTCGGGCAGCTTGACCTCGATCAGGTCGCCGGCCTCGCGGCCGATCAGCGCCTGGGCGACCGGCGAGCGCACCGAAATCAGGCCGTTCTTGGGATCGGACTCGTCGCTGCCGACGATGCGCACCACCTGCTCGTCGCCGCCCTCCTGCGGGGCGATCTGCACCCACAGCCCGAACAGCACCTTGCCGTTGCGCGGCAGCCGGGCGACGTCGATGATCTCGGCACGGGCGAGCTTGTTCTCAATGTCGCGGATGCGCGCCTCGTCGAGACCCTGGCGCTCGCGGGCGGCGTGGTATTCGGCGTTTTCCTTGAGATCGCCAAACTCGCGCGCCCTGGCAATCTCCCGGCTGATCTCGTGGCGCCGCCCCTTGAGCTGCTGCAGCTCGCCGCGCAGCGCCGCCTCCCCTTCCTGAGTCATCGGAACCTTCATCTCACCCCCCTATCGGAACAGCACATCGGCATTGAAAATCATGATCTAGAACCCCTGATTCAGCTGCTGAATCTTGCGCACGGAGCGGCTTTCAGTCTCTGCATTGAGAGCCTCGGCCACTGCCCGACCGGCCCAGAGTGTAGTGTAACAAGGTATACCCAAGCGAATCGCCTCGCTGCGGATCGATGCGGAATCGAGGATTTTCTGGCGCCCGTCGGTGCTGTTGATGATCATCTGAACCTCACCGTTGACGATGGCGTCGACCACGTTCGGGCTGCCCTCGTAGACCTTCTTGACGGCCTCGACCTCAAGACCGGCGGCGCGCAATTCCCGGGCGGTCCCGCTGGTCGCCATCAGGTGAAACCCGAGCCGGGCAAAGGATGCCCCGACCTCGGCGACCCCGGGCTTGTCGTCCTCGTGGACGCTGATGAACACCGTCCCCGAGGTCGGCAGCTTGGCCCCCGCCGCCTCCTGCGCCTTGCGAAACGCCTCGGCAAAGCTGGCCCCGATCCCCATGACCTCGCCGGTCGAGCGCATCTCCGGGCCGAGTATCGGGTCGACCCCGGGAAACTTGATGAAGGGCAGCACGGCCTCCTTGACGTAGAACAGCCCGGCCTGCGGGGCCAGCCAGGCCGCATCGGGGCCGAGCTCGGTCAGCTTGCCGCCGGCCTCCAGCCCCGAGCGGATATCGGGGTCCGACAGGCGGCTGCCGGCCTGCAGCATCGCCCCGATCTGGGCGATCGGAACGCCGACGCACTTGGAGACGAAGGGCACCGTGCGGGAGGCGCGCGGGTTGACCTCGAGCACGTAGACGACATCGTCCTGAACCGCAAACTGGATGTTCATCAGTCCCACCACGCTGATGCGCCTGGCCAGTGCGCAGGTCTGGATGCGGATCTCCTCGAGGATGTCCTCGGACAGGCTGAAGGCGGGCAGGCAGCAGGCCGAATCGCCCGAATGCACCCCGGCCTGCTCGATGTGCTGCATGACCCCGGCGACCACGACCCGCTCGCCGTCGCAGAGTGCATCGACGTCGACCTCGACCGCCGAGCGCAGGTAGCTGTCGAGCAGCACCGCCCGCCCCTCGTGCACGGCGCCCGACTCGGCCATGTAGCGCCTCAGCTCCGGCTCGTTCCCGATGATCTCCATTCCGCGCCCGCCCAGCACGTAGGAGGGGCGCACCACCAGCGGATAGCCCAGACCGCGGGCCGCCTGAATGGCCGCCTCGGCGCCCAGCGCTGCGGCATTCGGCGGCTGGCGCAGTTTCAGCTCGTCAATCAGCTGCTGAAAGCGGTCCCGGTCCTCGGCCATGTCGATGGCGTCGATCGGCGTGCCGATGATCGGAATGCCCTCGCGCTCCAGCTCGGCGGCAATCTTGAGCGGGGTCTGGCCGCCGAACTGCACCAGCACGCCGTCGGGCTTCTCGACGCGGCAGATCTCGAGGACGTCCTCGACCGTGACCGGCTCGAAGTAGAGCCGGTCCGAGGTGTCGTAGTCGGTCGAGACGGTCTCGGGGTTGCAGTTGATCATGATGGTCTGGAACCCCTGACGGTGCAGCATCTGGGTCGCGTGCACGCAGCAGTAGTCAAACTCCAGCCCCTGGCCGATGCGGTTGGGGCCGCCGCCGAGAATGACGATCTTGCGCACCGCCTCGGGTGCGGCCTCGCACTCCGATTCATAGCAGGAGTACTGGTAGGCCGTCGGGGTCGCAAACTCGGCGGCGCAGCTGTCAATGCGCTTGAACACCGGATGCACCCCCAGCCCCCAGCGGTGCGCGCGCACCTCGGCCTCGGTGCGGCCGGTCAACTGCCCGATGCGCGCGTCCGAGAAGCCCAGGCGCTTGCACCGGCGCATGCCGTCCTCGTCGATGTCGTCGAGGCCGCCCGCAGCGAGCTCGGCCTCGCGCTCCAGGATCAGACTCACCTGGTCGATGAACCAGGGGTCGATGCCGCTGTGGCGGTGGATGTCGTCGTGGTCAAAGCCCTCGCGCAGGGCGTCGGCGAGATAGCGCAATCGATCGCTGCCCGGGGTGCTGAGCTCGGCGACGATGCGCTTCTTGTCGCCGCCGTGATCGGTCATTTCGTTGAGCCCGGTGAGCCCGCCCTCGAGCGAGCGCAGCGCCTTGTGCAGCGATTCGGCAAAGCTGCGGCCGATCGCCATGACCTCGCCGACCGACTTCATCTGGGTCGAGAGGCGGGTGTCGGCCCCGGGGAATTTCTCAAAGGCGAAGCGCGGAATCTTGGTGACGACGTAGTCGATGCTGGGCTCGAACGAGCACGGCGTCCGACCGCCGGTGATGGCGTTGTCGATCTCGTCGAGGGTGTAGCCGACCGCCAATTTGGCCGCCACGCGCGCGATCGGAAAGCCGGTGGCCTTGGACGCCAGCGCCGAGGAGCGCGACACCCGCGGGTTCATCTCGATCACCACCAGATCGCCGTTCTGCGGGTTGATCGCAAACTGCACGTTCGAGCCGCCGGTGTCGACGCCGATCTCGCGCAGCACGGCGATCGAGGCATTGCGCAGGATCTGGTACTCGCGGTCGGTCAGGGTCAGCGCCGGGGCGACGGTGATCGAGTCGCCGGTGTGCACGCCCATGGGGTCGAAGTTCTCGATCGAGCAGACGATGATGCAGTTGTCCCGGCTGTCGCGCACGACCTCCATCTCGAATTCCTTCCAGCCGATCAGCGACTCGTCGATCAGCAGCTCGCCGGTGGGCGACAGCGCCAGCCCGCGCTGGCATATATTTTCAAACTGCTGGCGGTTGTGGGCGATGCCGCCGCCGGATCCGCCCAGCGTGAAGCTGGGGCGCACCACGCAGGGGAAGCCGACCTCGGCCTGGATGGCATAGGCCTCCTCAAGGCTCGAGGCAATGCCGGAGCGCGGGCTGCGCAGCCCGATCCGCGCCATGGCCTGGATGAACTCGCGCCGGTTCTCGGCCTTTTCGATGGCCTCGGCGCTGGCGCCGATGAGCTCCACCCCGCTGCGCTCGAGAAAGCCCGAGTGGTGCAGCGCCATGACGGTGTTGATGGCGCTCTGCCCGCCCATGGTCGGCAGCACGGCGTCGGGCCGCTCGACCTCGATGATGCGCTCGAGCACCGCCGGAACGATGGGCTCGATGTAGGTGGCGTCGGCGACATCGGTGTCGGTCATGATGGTCGCCGGGTTGGAGTTCAGCAGCACCGTGCGGTAGCCCTCCTCGCGCAGGGCCTTGCAGGCCTGGACTCCGGAGTAGTCAAACTCGCAGGCCTGGCCGATGACGATCGGGCCGGCGCCGACGATGAGTATCGACTCCAGGTCGGTGCGCTTAGGCACTGCCGCCCCCTCGGATCATCCGGGCAAATCGGGTGAAGAAGGGCTCCCCGATGTCCTGCGGCCCCGGGCTGGCCTCGGGGTGCCCCTGGAAGCTGAAGGCCTGGCGCTCGACGTGGTCGACGCCCTGGATCGAGCCGTCAAACAGCGAGCGGTGCGTGATGCGCAGCGCCTCGGGGAAGTCGGCGTACGACACCGCAAAGCCGTGGTTCTGGCTGCTGATGTAGACGCGCCCGTCCTCCAGATCCTGCACCGGGTGGTTGGCGCCGTGATGGCCGAATTTCATCTTTTCGGTGCGCGCCGCGCAGGCCAGGCTGAGCAGCTGATGGCCGAGGCAGATGCCGGCCAGGGGCATGCCGCCGTCAAGCAGCGAGCGGATCGCCTCGATCGCATAGCCGCACGGCGCCGGGTCGCCGGGGCCGTTGGAGAGAAACACGCCGTCGGGGTTGAGCGCCCTGACCTCATCGGCGCCGGTCTCGGCCGGGACCACGTAGACCTCGCCGCAGTGCTGCCGCAGCATGCGCAGGATGTTGACCTTGACGCCGAAGTCGTAGACCACCACGCCGACGCCCTCGGCAGCCGGCTCCCTGTCGTCATTCCACAGCCCCTGCGTCCAGGAGTAGGGCGCATCGGTGGTGACCTCCCGTGCCAGGTCCGCACCCTCCAGCGAAGGCGCCTCCCGGGCCAGGGCGACGGCGCCCCCGGGGTCGATGGCCTCGCCGGTCTGGATGCAGCCGTTCTGCACGCCGCCGGTGCGCAGGCGGCGGGTCAGCGCGCGCGTGTCGATGCCGTCAATGGCGGCCAGATTGCGCCGCCTGAGATAGTCGCCGAGGCTGCCCTGGCTGCGCCAGCTGCTGTGCAGGTCGGGAAGGTCGCGGATGATCAGCCCGGCGGCGAGGCAGCGCCGAGCCTCGGCGTCCTCGTCGGTGACGCCGGTGTTGCCGATGTGCGGGGCGGTCAGACAGACCATCTGGCGGGCGTAGGAGGGGTCGGTGAGGATTTCCTGATACCCCGTCATCGCCGTGTTGAACACCACCTCGCCGACGGCGCAGACCCCCTCGGCTCCCGCCGAGCGTCCCCAAAACAGTGTTCCATCCGCCAGGGCGAGCAGTGCGGGGGGGCGAGGATGGCGCATCCAAAAACTCGCCTCAGGTCGGCGGATTTTACACACGGCCCGATGAGCGCCGGAACGAGGACTCCAGAATCAGTGCATCGCCTGCCAGCCGCCGTCCACGGCCAGGATCTGCCCGCTCAGGTAGCTCGCCCCGATCACAAAACGCACCGCTGCGGCGATCTCCCCGGGCGTTCCGGTGCGGCGTATCGGCAGGCGATCGAGGATCTCCTCGGGGCAGGTTTCGGCGCCCGAGCCGGGCTCGGGCCAGAGGATTGCCCCGGGCGCCACGGCGTTGACGCGCACCTCGGGGGCCAGCTCGACCGCCAAGGCGCGCGTCATGGCGTGCACGGCGGCCTTGGCGACGGCATACGGGGCGCGCTCGGCAATGCCGCCGTCGGCGCGCGCATCGCCGAGGTTGACCACAGCGCCGCCGGCGCTGCGCAGCGGTTCGGCCAGCCGCTGTGCGAGAAAAAAGCCGGCGCGCAGATTGGCGTTCAGCAAATCGTCCCACTGCCCCGGGGTGAGCGCCGCCAGCGGCGTGTCGTAGAAGCTCGAGGCGTTGTTGACGAGGACGTCGACCGAAGCCCGCCAGGGGCGCACCGCCCCGATGAGTCCGGCGAGCTGGTCGAGGTCGCACAGATCCGCCGCAAACACCCGGCAGCTGTCGGGACGCGCGCCGTTGAGTTCGTCCGCCAGCGCCCCGGCCTCGGAGACCGAGCGGTGGCAGTGCAGCACGATGTCGTGGTCCGGATGCAGCGCGCGCGCGATGGCGGCGCCGATGCGCCGGGCACCGCCGGTGACCCAGGCGACCTTCACCGCAGCCACGGCGCCGCCTCAGTCATCTGCCACGGCGCGCCGGCGCGCCCGCTCCAGCTCGCCGCGGATGTCCGCCGGGGAGCCGTCCCGCCCGGCCAGCAGTGCGGCCTCGGCCTTCTGCATGCGCTGGGCGCGCCGATGCCAGAGCGATGCGTCCTCCCCGGCCAGATGATGCAGCAGCGCCAGCAGGCGGGCGAAGCGCTCGGGGCGGCGGCGGCAGTCGGCGCGCAGCAGAAAATCGACCCGGGCGGAGGCCTGCGCGCGCAC
>MEIF01000211.1 GCA_001750645.1 Gammaproteobacteria bacterium AqS3 | reverse complement strand
CCCCGTCCGGCAGCCGGCGCCAGCCGCCCAGGCGGTCCAGCCAGCCGGCCGGCGCCCCCAGTCCGGTGCCGGAGAGGTAGAGATTGCCCAGGGCGCCAAATTCGCTCGGGCTGGCGTAGTAGCAGCAGAATGCCAGCGGCATGCCGGTCTCGTCATAGCCCAGCACCGCGCGCTCGGAGATGCCCAGCGGAGTGCGCAGCCTCTGCTGCAGCAGCTCCTCGAGCCGGGCGCCGTAGTGGTGCTGCAGCACCTGAAGCCAGAACTGCACGGCGAGCCCGCGCCGCTGCACCTCGTCCAGGTCGGCGATGTGCTGGCGCACCGAACCGCCCCAGCTGGCGGCGTCGATGAGCTCCCGCACCAGGGCATCCGGGGCGCCCGCGAGGTTCAATCCGTCGGTGCGAAGGCCGAGCTGATCGCTGATGCGGGAGAGTTCCGGAATGTCATCCAGCTGCGCATCCTCCGGCAGCCAGCCCTCGCCGACGGCCGTCCCCAGCAGGGCGTGCAGCCACAGGGCGAACAGGCCGCGCGCCGGATAGCGCACATCGCCGGCGGCCTGGGGAACGAAGTAGCGCAGCGCCTCGCAGCCCTCGTGCCACAGCACCATAAGGCGCACCTGCCCGGCGCTCAGAACCTCCAGAAAATTGGGCGGGGTGGACATCGGCGGGCGCCGGGTGCAGGGCTTCGGCGGCGGCGCCCCGTCGGCCGCGCCCGGCAATTCGACCCCGCCGGTCAGGGACTCGAGCTGATCGAGCGGCGCCCCGGCTCTGTGCCAGTCGCTCCAGCCGTCCCAGAGCGGGTTGACGTTGAAGCGCACCCAGCCGATCAGCACAAACAGAAAAAGCACCCCGGCGATGACCAGCACGGCGCGGCGCACCTGGGCGCGCTGCTGTCGGGAGGAGCGGGTGTGAATCGAGTGTTTCAGCGGCTCTGCCAAGGGCTACAGCTGCAGCGCCTTCTGCATGGCCTCGCGCTCGTTGAGCCGATCCCACCAGGGCCTGACGGGGCCGGCCAGGGCCTCCTGGATGTCCAGGCTGAGCGCCAGCTGCAGTCCGTAGCTGACGCATATATCGGCGATGGTGAAGCGCCCGCCGACCAGGTATTCGCGCCCGTCGGAGAGGGCCTCGCCGACGCAGCGCCAGCGCGCCAGAAACCAGGTGCGGTAGTCGTCGGCGACCTGGGCGATGCGGCGCTCCTCGGGCTCCAGCTCGGTGTAGCGCAGCACCAGGGTCAGCGGAAAGGTCAGCGTTGCATCGCTGCGGAACAGCCAGTTGAGATAGGCCCCGTAGTCGGCCTCGTCGCGCCCGATCGCCAGCTCTGTGGGGCCGTAGCGCTCGACCAGGTAGAGGCAGATGCCGCTGGATTCGGACATTTCGACATCGCCGTCAACCAGATAGGGGATGGTGCCGAGCGGGTTGACCTGCTTGTACTCCTTTTGGAACACCCTCGGCGGAAACGGCAGGACAGTCAGCTCGTAGTCCAGCCCCAGCTCCTCCAAGGTCCACAGCGAGCGCTGGGAGCGCGCCTGAAAACAGTGATACAGCTTGATGGCCACGACCCGCCCGGGTTTTTAGCGGCGGCAATATAGCACGGGGCCGAGGTGCGATAGGGGGGATATTGGTGGAGCTAGGCGGGATCGAACCGCCGACCTCTTGCATGCCATGCAAGCGCTCTACCAGCTGAGCTATAGCCCCGAATTTCGGTTGTTCTGCGAACCTCAAAAAGTATAGCGCCTGACCTCCCAGGGCTCTGAAAATGTCGCTGAACACGCCGCATTCCGACCCCTCCAGGCCGTGAGCCGGCAAGCCTTTTCTATATAATGCCGGGTTGTTTTTGGCGCCCGGCTGCCAGAGATTTCGCCCGCGACTTCTCAGGCAGCAGCATCAGGCAAAAAACAAGCCCGCATTGAGAGAGGGAGACGGCAGTAATGGTAGAAACGGCGGCTGCGGCGCTGAGACAGATCAAAAAATCCGCCGGAATCACCCTGCTGGCGCTCTGCGCACTGCCGCTCTGGAGCGCCGGCGCCGAGGAAGTCGAGCGCATCGATGCCCCGGTGCTCGAAGTCATGGACACCAACGTCCCCTCCCGCGCCGACATCTACAAGCAGGAGGCGCTGTTCACCCCCTCAACCGTCTCGCTGATCGACCGCACAACGCTGCGCACCTACAACTCCAACTCACTCTACGACCTGCAGTTCGCCATTCCCGGGCTGGTGTTCTACGGCACCGGGGCGTCCAGCAGCCTGTCGTTCAGGGGCATCAACAACACCGTGCCGAAATTCAACGAGCCGGCGGTGAGCTTCTTCATCGACGGGCAGAACCAGCGCCCGGCGATGAGCATCTGGAACCACGTCGCCGACCTGAGCCAGGCCGAGGCGCTGCACGGCGTCGAATCGCTTCTGCACGGCTTCAACAGCACCGGCGGGGCCATCAAGTTCTGGAGCTTCAGCCCCGACGAGAGGGAGACCCGGCGCATCGCCCTGACCATGTCCAGCTTCTCCAGCGTGCGCGCCCAGGGGCGCATCAGCGGGGGCAGCGAGCGCTCCAGCTCGTCGCTGTCCTTTGACGTGCTCGAGCGCGGTCGGGGGGTGCGCACCAACCTCGACAACAAGCGGGAGCTCGAGGACGCCGAGGCGCAGTCGATGCGCAACACCAGCCTGTTCATCAGCGAGAGCGGGCTGAGCGAGGTCACGGTGCGCGCCGGCATCACGGCGCAGAAGACCCCGACCGCCTACGCCTACCGGCGCAGCGGGTCCCGGCTTTTGAATGCCTCCAGCAGGGAGTACGAGGGACTGGACGCCTTCGGCCTGGTCGACTCGGTCGAGTCGGAGAGAATCTCGCAGAACGCCGCGCCCGTGCGCACGATGCGCGGCTGGGATTTTTCGCTGGACTGGCGCCGCCTGACCGATTTCTTCACCTTCCAGTGGATCAGCACCACCCAGACCAGCCGGATGGATCACAGCGGCGACGCCGAGGGTGCGCAGAAGTCGGGCCAATCCCAGGGCGGCGGTCTCTACAACGGTTATGGCGGCACCGTCATCGAGGGCTATGAGGACGACCCCGGCATGTCCAACGGCGTGGCGCTGCTGACCGACACGCTGCGGCGCTACTACGAAAACTCGCACGAGGCCTATAAGACGGATCTGGGCAGATCCGCCAGCGCGCGCGAGGCGGCCATCACCCGATATGTCACCGACAAGCTGACCCCCGAGGCGGTGGGCCCCGGTCGCGGGGGGCGGGGGGCGGAAGTCGACTACCTGCTGGAGCAGTCCGACACCTCGGTCGTGCAGCACTCGCAGGAAATGCGGGTGCACAGCAACGAGTCCGAGACCTTCCAGTACGTCATCGGCCTGCTCTACACGCTGACCACCAACGAGTACAGCGACCTCTACCACCTCCGGGTCGGCCGGTCCAGCTTCTCGCACAGCACCGACATGGCGTACAGCTCGCGCCGCAGCAGCTTCTACGCCCAGGGCACCTGGCACATCACCCCCAAGATGGCGGTCAACCTCGGCGGGCGGTCGGCGCGCGACTCCCTCAAGCTGCAGAACCATCAGATCACGGCGATCGACGACGTTGAGCAGTGCGCTGCGGCGGTCAACGCCGGCGCCAAGGACATCCGCCGCAGCAACTCGTGGAGCCGCTCCCAGGGTCAGGTCGGCTTTCAGATCCGCGCCACCAAGCAGCTGTTCATCTACCAGGCCTCGTCCCGGGGCTATAAGACCGGCGGCTACAACCCGAGCAGCTGCTACGACTACTACGAACCCGAGGAGGTCACCTCCCACGAGCTCGGCCTGAAGTTCCGCTCCGACAGGATCCGCATGACCGTCTCGGCCTACCAGACCAACCTGATCAACTACCAGACGGTCGACTACGTCTCCTTCCTGCCCGAGGTCAACAACCAGTACAAGGGCGAGTCCAATGGCGTCGACTTTCGCTTCCTGGCCAACCTCGCCCCCAACTGGGTGTTCCAGTACGGCTATGCGCAGAATGATTCGAAAATCACCGGGCTGATGAACAGAAACCTGCCCAGTGCGCACGACCCGGCGACCGGGCGGGCGGTGGACATCATCGGCAACGCCCTGCCGCTGGCGCCGAAGGAGGTGCATCAGATCAGCATTGACTTCACCTGGGTCGCCGGCGACAGCATGGTCGGCGTCGTCAGCATGCGCAACACCCGGAATGACGGCTACTACTTCAGCGTCTACAACGACGAGTTCAACCGCCAGGACGGCTACAGCATGACCGACCTGCACCTGCGCTTCGCCCCCAAGTCGGCCGAGAGCGCGCAGATGTGGACCTTCGGAGCCTTCGTCAAGAACATGGAGAACGAGAGCGTCCTGATGTCGAGCGAGCGCAACCCCCTGCTGCGCGCCAACATCGTCAGCTACGGGGCGCCGACCACCGCCGGAATCACGCTCAGCCGCGAGTGGTAGCGCCGCAGCGCCCCGGCGGGGGCTGCCCGGCCAGAGCCCTAGTCCATCTCCTCCAGTTCGACCCGCGCAAAGCGCCGCTTGCCGACCCGCAGCAGTGCGCTGAACCCGACCCTGAGATTCAGGGCGGCGTCGCCGATGCGCTCGGCGTCGATGCGCACCGCCCCCTGCTGCACCATGCGCCGGGCCTCTGAAAGGCTCGTCACCAGTCCCAATTGCTTGAGCAGCACGTCCAGCTCAATGCCCTCCTCGCCGACCTCGATGCGCCGCAGTTCGACATCCTGGGGCAGCGCCCCCCGGCTGAAGCGGCTGATGAAGTCCTCGCGCGCGGCCTCGGCCGCCGCCCTGCCGTGGAAGCGCTCGGTCAGCTCGCCGGCCAGCTGCAGCTTGATGTCGCGCGGGTTGGCGCCCCGCTCGACCGAATCGCGCAGCCTGTCCAGTGCATCGGCGCCGACCTGGCTGATCAGCTCAAAGTAGCGCCACATGAGTTCGTCCGAGACCGACATCAGCTTGCCGAACATCTCGCCGGGCGGCTCCCGCAGCCCGACCGTGTTGCCCAGCGACTTGGACATTTTCTGGGCGCCGTCGAGCCCCTCGAGCAGCGGCAGGGTCATGACAATCTGGGACTGCTGGCCGCTGCGGCGCTGGGCGTCCCGCCCCACCAGCAGGTTGAATTTCTGGTCGGTTCCGCCGAGCTCGACATCGCAGCCGAGCTGCACCGAGTCATGCCCCTGCACCAGCGGGTAGAGCAGCTCGTGCAGGCGAATCTCGGTCCCGGCGGCATAGCGCTTGGCAAAGTCGTCGCGCTCGAGCGTGCGCGCAACCGTGGAGCTCGCCGCCAGGGTGATCAGCTCCGCAGCCGACATCCCGCTCATCCACTCCGAGTTGTGGCGCACCTCGGTGCGCTCCTCGTCGAGCACGGCGAACACCTGCTCGGCGTAGGTGCGCACGTTGGCCTCGATCTCCTCCGGGGAGAGCTGCGGGCGCAGGCTGTTGCGCCCGCTGGGGTCGCCGATCAGGGCGGTGAAGTCGCCGATCAGGAAGATCACCTGATGGCCGAGGTTCTGGAAGGTCAGCAGTTTGTTGAGCAGCACCAGGTGTCCCAGGTGCAGATCGGGGGCGGTCGGGTCGAAGCCGGCCTTGACGCGCAGCGGCCGGCCGCTGTCGAGCCGCTCCTGAAGCTGCTCGCGGGAAATGACCTCGTCCGACCCCCGGCACAGCGCGTCTAAATCGGATCCCATGGCTGTGCTTTGGCACGAGATGGATATAGTTTAGCGACTTCAACCGGGGCGCCGACTTGCAGCCGGCTCAACCGCAGTGCTTTATCGGGCTGATGGCGGGCACCAGCCTCGACGGGCTGGACGCCGTCGCGGTGCACTTTGAGCCCGAGCTCGAGGTTCTCGGCCACGCCCACAGCGCCTTTGACGAAACCCTGCGCGAGGCGCTGCGCGGTCTCGCCGAGGGCACGCTCGCCGGGGAGGTCGAGCGGCTCGGCGATCTGGATGTGCGCATCGGCGATGAATCGGCCCGCCTGGTCGGGGCGCTGCTCAAGACCCTCTCCCTCGATGCGGATGACGTCGCCGCCATCGGCAGCCACGGCGTCACCGTCCGGCACCGCCCGCAGCGGGGCTTCTCGCTGCAGATCGGCGACCCCAACCGGATCGCCGCCGGCGCCGGCATCGCCGTGGTGTCCGACTTCCGCCGTGCCGACATGGCCTGCGGCGGACAGGGCGCCCCCCTGGCCAGCACGCTGCACGCCGCCCTCTGGCAGCGGGAGGACGCCCACACCGGCGTGCTCAACCTCGGCGGCTTCGGCAACCTCAGCTTCATTCCGGCGCGCGCGGGCGGCCCGCCGCCGCTGGCGTCCGACACCGGCCCGGCCAACACGCTCCTGGACCTCTGGCACCGGCGCTTCAGGGGCGGGGGCTTTGACCCCGAGGGGCAGTGGGCGCGCAGCGGGAGACTGATCGAGCCGCTGCTGCGGAAACTTCTGGAGCACGACTACTTCGCCCGCAGCGCCCCCAAGAGCACCGGGCGCGAGGACTTCAACCTCGACTGGCTCGAGGCGCACCTGTCCGGCTCGGAGCGCCCCGAGGACGTGCAGCGCACGCTGCTGCAGCTGACGGTCGAGGGGGTGATGCACCTCACGCGGCTATTGGAGGCCTCCTGCGGCCGCATCATCGTCTGCGGCGGCGGGGCGCACAACCGCTTTCTGATGGAGACCCTGGCCGAGCGCATCAACACCCCGCTGATCAGCAGCGCCGAGGTCGGGCTGCCGGTCGACCAGGTCGAGGCGGCGGCCTTTGCATATCTGGCGCACCTGCGCCTGAAAGGGGTCAGCGGGGTGTATTCGGACACCACCGGGGCGCGGCGTCCGGCCGTGCTGGGCGGGGTGTGGCTGCCGCCGGGCGCCTAGTGCGCCGTCACAGCGTCACACCGCAAATGAGGACCCGCAGCCGCAGGTGGTCTGGGCATTGGGGTTGTTGACGACGAAGCGCGCCCCCTCGAGATTGTTGATGAAGTCGATTTCCGAGCCCTCCAGATAGGGAAAGCTCATGGCGTCCAGCAGCGTGCAGATGCGCCTCTGGCCGATCGCCGAGACGATCTGGGTGTCGTCCTCGGCGACATCCTCGTCAAAGCTGAACCCGTACTGGAAGCCGGAGCAGCCGCCGCCGGTCACGAATACGCGAAAGCGCAGGTTGGGGTTGCCCTCCTCCTCGATCAGATCGGCGATCCGGGCCACGGCCTGGTCGGTCAGGTGGATGGACTGGCCGGGGTCAAACGCCTGCATTGCGGCATCAGGCCTTTTTGTCGCCGGCTCCGGCGTCGGAAGCGCCGCCCTCAGCCCGACCCCCCGCAGCGCTCGGGGCGCCCTGCGACCGGGGCTGCTGCTTGCCGTCGGCGCCGACCAGCTTCGAGTCGCCCCCCTTGCGCAGCACCTCGGGGTCCAGGCGCTTGAGCTGGCCGGAAACCTCGGCCCCGGGCTGAACCTGCAGCAGGGCGTAGTTGAGATCGCCCTGCACCCGTCCCGATGCGGCGATCTCGACGGTCTCAAGCGCCTCGACATTGCCCTCGACGGTTCCGTGCAGGACGATGGTGGCCGCCCGGACGCCGCCCTTGATGTGCGCCCCCTCGGCCACCACCAGCTGGCTGCCCTCCGACTTTGCAGCGACCACGTTGCCGATCACCAGCCCGTGGACATACATGCTGCCCTCGAAATTGATGTCGCCCTCGATGCGGGCGCCCGCACCGATCAGCGTGTCCATGTTTTGCCGATTGTCTTTGCTCATATTGGTTAAACCTCTTTTGCGAGAACCCAGTTGAATAGATGCTTCGGAGCTGGTGCTGATCTGCGCCGACGCGGCACTTCCTCAATGATGAAGATCAGCGGCTCAAATCCAGCGGGCAATTTTATACGCCCGCTGATGGTTTTCAGATATTTGAACTCATAGGCCAGCGAGCGCATCGCCGGCTGCGTGAATTCCCGCATCGACAGCACCGCCGGCTCCCCCTCCCGCTCGCCCGAGAGCGAGAAGCGCAGCTTGCCCTTGAGCGCCCGGTCGGGACGGCTGCCCTCGATGGTCAGGGCGAAGCGGTATTCAAAGACATCCGGCAGCGGCGTCGGCAGCAGGTCGAAATTGCGGATCAGCAGGCCGCGCTTGCCGGTGTCCGACTGGTGCACGATGCCGCGGTAGAAGGCGTTCTCTCTCTGCAGCTCCTCGTTCTCGGCGATCAGCCGGTTGAGGCTCTCGCGCAGATCCGTCTCGGTGCGCACGTCGACCGAGAGCTGCGCATTGAGGGCGGCGGCCTCGGAGCGCAGCTGGTGGTTTTCCGCATGCAGCTGCTCGATGCGCTGCGACAGCTCCTCCAGCCCGAGGGTGGCGAGCCGCTGCGCGCGATCGCCGTAATAGATTCCGGCCAGCGCCGCCAGCGTTGTCAGCGCGCAGGCTCCCAGCACCCCCCAGATCACCCAGCGGCGCAGATCGCTGCGGCTGACGATGTGGTGGTCGGGCTGCATCAGCGCAGCCCCAGCCCGGCGCCTCGCCCGAGCCCGAACATCAGGTTGAAGACCTCGACCGCCTGGCCGGCGGCGCCCTTGCCGAGGTTGTCGATGGCGCTGACCACCAGCGCCCGCCCGGGGGCGGCCTCGACCACGCCGATGCGGCACAGGTTGGTGCGGCGCACCCAGCGCACCTGCGGCAGCGCCTCGCCGGTCTCGACCCGGACAAAGGGGTCATTGGCGTAGGCCTCGGCGTAGTGCGCCCGCAGGGCATCGACCGAGCCGGCGCTGTGGGCGAAGTGCAGCGTCGCCAGCAGGCCGCGGTGGATGGGCAGCAGCTGCGGGGTGAACACCAGCTCGACCGGCGCTGCGGCGACCCCGCCCAGAACCGCCTCGATTTCGGGGCGGTGGCGGTGGAAGGTCGCCCCGTAGACGCTGAAATTCTCGGCGCACTCGGCCAGCAGCCCGCCCACCTTGGGGGCGCGCCCCATGCCGCTGGTGCCCGACTTGCAGTCGGCGACCAGGGTTGAGCGGTCCGCCAGGCCGGCCCGCAGCGCCGGCATCAGCCCGAGCACGACGGCGGTGGGGTAGCAGCCCGGGCAGGCGGCCAGCTGGGCGCCGGGCAGCTCCGCAGCGCACAGTTCGGGCAGGGCGTAGACCGCCCGGGCGACCCACTCGGGGGCGGCGTGGGGCTCGCCGTAGGTGCGCTCCCACAGTGCGACATCACGCAGGCGAAAGTCGGCCGACAGGTCGATCACGCGCAGCCCGGCGTCGAGCCAGGCCGGGACAAAGTGCATTGAGGAGGCGTGCGGGGTGGCGGTGAAGACCGCATCGAGTCCCCGGACGAAGTCGGGGTCTTCGGGATCCTGGAAGACCAGCCCCGCTCCGACGCCCAGACCGGGGAAAGCCGCCGCAAAGGACTGGCCGATGGCGGTGCGGGAGGCGATGCGCACATCGGCCACATCGGGGTGTGCAGTGAGCCAGTGCACCAATTCGCTGCCCGCATAGCCGGTCGCACCGACAATGCCGACTTTCAGGCCGGACATAGCAGCATAATGCGCGCGCGGGGGGCGCGGATTTTAGCACCGGCATGCTCTGGCTCAAGGCCGCTCACATCTGTTTCGTCGTGTTTTGGTTCGCCGGCCTGCTCTACCTGCCCCGCCTCCTGGTCAACTTTGCCGAGACCGAATCCCCCCCGATCCGATCCCACCTGCTGCAGATGCAGCAGCGCCTCTACCGCCGCATCATGCACCTCGCCGGCGCCCTGACGCTGGGCTCGGGGCTGTGGCTGCTCTGGCTGATGCCGCACACCCTGAGAAGCTCGTGGATGTGGGGCAAGCTGGCGCTGGTCGGGGGGCTGGTGGTCTGCCACGGCTACCTGGGGCGCTGCATCGCCCAGTGCGAGCGGGACGAGCTGACGCACAGCGGTCGCTTCCTGCGCATCTTCAACGAAGTCCCGGCGCTGCTGCTGATCGGCGTCGTCCTGCTGGTGGTGCTGCGGCCCGGGGTCATCTCATGAGCCGCTCCGAGGAGCTGTTCCGGCGCGCGCGCCAGGTCATTCCCGGCGGCGTCAACTCGCCGGTTCGGGCGTTTCACGGGGTCGGCGGCGCCCCCCGCTTCATCGAGCGCGCCCAGGGCGCCTGGCTGTGGGACGCCGACGGCAACCGCCTGCTCGATGCGCTGTGCTCCTGGGGCGCCATCGTGCTGGGGCACGCCGATGATCGCATCGCCCGGGCCGTGGGCGGGCAGCTCGCGCGCGGCTCCAGCTACGGGGCGCCGACCGAGGCCGAGGTCGAGATGGCCGAGCTGCTGTGCCGCTGCGTCCCCGCCCTCGAGCAGGTGCGCCTGGTCAGCTCGGGCACCGAGGCGACCATGTCGGCGCTGCGGCTGGCGCGCGCGGCGACCGGGCGAACCAAGGTCATCAAGTTTGACGGCTGCTACCACGGCCACGTCGACTCCCTGCTGATCAACGCCGGCTCGGGGCCGATGACGCTGGGGACCTCGTCCTCGCCCGGGGTCGTCGGCGCCGAGGCGACCCTGTCGCTGCCCTACAACGACGCCGGGGCGGTCGATGTCTGCATCGAGGCGCACGGAGCCGATCTGGCCGCCATCATCGTCGAGCCCATCGCCGCCAACATGAACCTGATCCCGCCCGCGGACGGCTTCCTCGCCCGCCTGCGCTCGGCCTGCGACCAGAGCGGGGCGCTGCTGATCTTTGACGAGGTGATCTCGGGTTTTCGCATCGCCCTGGGCGGGGCTGAGGAGGTCTGCGGCGTGCGCCCGGATCTGATCGCCCTGGGAAAGATCATCGGCGGCGGGCTGCCGGTCGGGGCCTTCGGCGGCCGGGCCGACCTCGTCAGCCAGATGGCGCCCGACGGCCCGGTCTACCAGGCCGGGACGCTCTCGGGCAATCCCCTTGCGGTCTGTGCCGGGCTGACCGTGCTCAGGTGCATCCTCGACGACGCCGACTTCTACCCCAGGCTCTCGGGCATTGCGCAGCGCTGCGGCGAGGGGCTGGCCGAGATCGCCGGGGATCTGGGCATTCCGCTGCAGGTGCGCAGCCTCGGCGGGCTCTACGGCATCGCATTCGCCGAGGCCCCGGTCACCAGCCTGGCCGACATGCAGGGCGCCGACCACGCCCGCTACCGGGATTTCTTCGCCGCCATGCTGAGGCGGGGGGTACACCTGCCGCCGTCGGTCTATGAGGCGTGCTTTGTCTCGCAGGCATACGACGAGGAGGTGATCGGCTTCCTGCTGGAGGCCGCCCGGGGGGCGCTGGCCGACATCGCCTGAATCCTTTTACCTGGTGGGCGGTACTGGACTCGAACCAGTGACCCCAGCGATGTGAACACTGTGCTCTACCAACTGAGCTAACCGCCCCAAAAAGGCCGGGCAGTTTAGCAAAGCGCCCCCGTGTCGCCGGGTTTGTCGGGGCGCCGGGGTGCAGTACACTTGCCGGCCAAAATAGGGGGGCGCGACAGCATGTCCGAACCTCAGCAGCGCCCTCCCGAACCGCGTCCCGCAGCCACCGTCATCGTCATGCGCGACGCCCCCGACAGCTCTCCCCCCGATATCTTCATGGTCGAGCGCACCGCCCAGGCCTCGGCCTTCGGCGGGCTGTTCGTCTTCCCCGGCGGCAAGGTCGACCCCGGCGACATCGAGCTCGAGGAGCGCTGCAACGGGCTGACCGACGCCGAGGCCAGCGCCCGGCTCGGCATTCCCTCGGGCGGGCTGGCCTACTGGATCGCCTGCATCCGGGAGTGCTTCGAGGAAGCCGGCCTGCTGCTGGGGCTGGACTCCTCCGGAGCGATGCTCAACCTCGAGGGCGACGAGGCCCAGCAGCGCTTCGGGGCGCTGCGCGCCAAGCTCAACGCCGGCGAGATCAGCTTCGCCGAGATCTGCCGCAGCGAGGACATCACGCTGGCGACCGACCGGCTGGCCTACTGCTCGCACTGGATCACCCCCGAGCAGGAGCGGCGCCGCTTTGACACGCGCTTCTTCATCGCCGCAGCCCCGGCGACGCAGCGCGCCGTCCACGACGGCGGCGAGACCGTCTCGAGCCGCTGGATCGACGCCGCCTCGGCGCTGGCGGCGCTCGCCGAGCAGCGCATGAACATGATCCCGCCGACCTTCATGAACCTGCGCACCCTGGTCGACTTTGCCGACTCGGAGGCGGCGCTGGGGCATTTCCGCTCGCTGCCGGAGGGCGCCATCCCGCCGATCACGCCGAGCATCTTCAAGGACGAGGACGGCTCATTGAAGCTCAGGCTCAGTCCCGAGGGGCCGGTGCTCGACCTGTCCCAGGCCTCCAAGGTCCGGCGGTGAGTCTGCAGCCGGGAGAGGTCGTCCGACTGTCCGAGCGCGTCCGCCGCATCGTCGCCCCCAACCCCGGCGTGTTCACCGGCCCCGGCACCAACACCTACCTGATCGGCTCGACCGAGGGCGCCGTCTGCGTGCTCGACCCCGGCCCGCCCGAGGCCTCCCACGCCGAGGCCATCCTGGCGGCCTGCGGCGGGTGCATCGGGCGCATCGCCGTGACCCACACCCACCCGGATCACTCGCCCGGGGTGCAGCTGCTCAAGGTGCACTGCGACGAGATCATCGGGCGGCTCGCGCGCCACCCCGAATCCCAGGACCCTAAGTTTCAGCCCGGGATCGCCCCCGAGCACGACGATGTCATCTCGGGTCCGGACTACACGCTGCGCGTGGTGCACACCCCTGGGCATGCCTCGAACCACCTGTGCTACCTGCTCGAGGAGGAGGGCATGCTGTTCACCGGCGATCACATCATGAACGGCTCGACCGTGGTCATCCCGCCGCGCGACGGCAGCATGAGCGAATACCTCGACTCGCTGAAGCTGCTGAGGGACTATCCGATCCGGCAGCTGGCGCCGGGGCACGGCGAGCTGATGGACAACCCGGGCGAGGTCGTCGACGGGCTGATCGCACACCGCCTCCGGCGAGAGGCCAAGGTGCACGAGCGGCTCGGCCGCTTCGAGGCGCCGGTGGATCTGGAGCAGCTGGTGGTCTCGGTCTACGACGATGTCGACGCCCGGCTGCACCGCATCGCCGTCAGCTCGCTGCACTCCCACCTGATCCGCCTGGCCGAGCTGGGCCGCGCGCGCGAGACCCCCGAGGGCTGGTGCTGTGTCGAATAACCCGCAGAACGAGGAGCAGATCGAGGCGCAGCTCCCCGAGGCGGCGCCCCAGGAAAAGCCGCCGCTCTCCTACCGCCACCTGACGCTCGGCCTGCTGCTGCTGGTCTACATCATGAACTTCCTCGACCGGCAGCTGCTGAGCATCCTGCTCGAGCCGATCAAGCAGGAGTTCGAGCTCAACGACACGCAGCTGGGGCTGCTCGGCGGCATCGCCTTTGCGATCTTCTACGTCACCTTCGGGCTGCCCATCGGCCGCCTCGCCGACCGCTACAACCGCACCACCATCCTGGCGGTCTGCATGGCGCTGTGGTCGGTGATGACGGTGCTCTGCGGCTACGCCGTCAACTTCATCACCCTGATGCTGGCGCGCATCGGCGTGGCGGTCGGCGAGGCCGGCGGCAGCCCGCCGTCGCACTCGATCATCTCCGACCTCTACCCGGCCGAGCAGCGGGGCACCGTGCTGTCGGTGTACTCGCTGGGGATTCCGATCGGCAGCATGATCGCGCTCATCGGCGGCGGCTGGCTGGCCGACACCTTCGACTGGCGCACCGCCTTCATCATCCTGGGCATCCCGGGGCTGATCTACGCACTGGTGTTCAAGCTGATGGCGACCGAGCCGCCGCGCGGCTACCACTCCCCCAAGGTCAACCCGGAAATGCCGAGCATCAGCGAGACGCTGAGCTTCATGGTGGGTCAGAAATCCTTCCTGCAGCTGGGGGTCGCAGCCGGGCTGCACGCCCTCGCCGGCTACGGGCTGGCGCTCTACTTCCCCGCCTTTCTGGTGCGCCACCACGAGATCACGCTGACCGAGGCCGGGCTGATCAGCGGCATCCTCGCCGGCACCGCCGGGGGGCTGGCGACCTTCGCCGGCGGGTTCGTCGCCGACCGCATGGCCAAGCGCACCGGCAACCCCAAGTGGTATCTGCTGATCCCGGCCTACTCCTCGATTGTCGCCTGCCCGCTGATGGTCGCCACCTACCTCAGCAACGACCTCACCCTGGCGATCCTGCTCTACATCATCCCCAGCCTGGTCGGCAGCATGTATCTGGGGCCGACCTTCACGCTCGGGCAGAACCTCAGCGGCACGCGCATGCGCGCCCTGGCCTCGTCGATCCTGCTGTTCATCCTCAACATCATCGGCCTCGGGCTGGGACCGCTGGTCGCCGGAATACTCAGCGACTCCTTCCGCATCTGGCTGGATGTCGACGCCACCCGCGGCCTGCAGCTGTCGCTGGTGGTCATGGCGCTGGTCTACCTGTGGTCGGCGCTGCACTACTTCCTGGCCCTGCGCCATCTGCCGGGCGATCTGGAAACCGCAAAGGCCCAGGGCTGATGCCCGAGACAGCACCGAAGCGCACCGCACTGGTGGCAGTGCCCGGCCCCTTCGCCGCCCCGCTGGGCTACCGCTTTGACGGGGCGCCGCCGGCCATCGGCAGCCGCGTCAGCGTCCCGCTGGGCAGCCGCAGGAAGGTCGTCGGCGTGGTCACCGGCATCGAGGATGACCCGCCCGAGCTCAAGGCCGACGGCAGGCCGATCCGCTACCGCTCGATCAACGCCGTGCTCGACGAGGACGCCCTGCTGGACGGGGACGTCATCGAGCTGTGCCGCTGGTGCGCCGACTACTACTGCGCCCCGCTCTGGAATGCCGTGCAGCTGGCCCTGCCGCCGCTGCTGCGCTCGCGCCAGAGCCCCGCCGCAGACTCGGGGGCGCTGATGTTCCGGCTCTCGGCCGCCGGCGCCGGAGCGATCGACGAGGGCGGCCTGACGCCCAAGCAGCGCGCCGTCATCGACCTGCTGTCGAGGCGCAACACCAGCAATGTCGAGCTGACCCGGCTCAGCCTCAACCGCATCGCCCGCACCCTCGAGCGGCGAGGTCTGATCGAGCGCTACCGCAGCCGCGGGGACGTCTTTGTCTCCGCCGCCGCCGAGCGTCGCGACCGCCCCGAGCTGACCGACGAGCAGCACAGCGCCGTGGAGGGCGTCGACTTCGCCGCCGGCTACTCCTGCACCCTGCTCTACGGCGTCACCGGCAGCGGCAAGACCGAGGTCTACCTCGCCCTGGCCGAGCGCGCCCTCGCCGCGGGGCGCCAAGCGCTGATGCTGGTGCCGGAGATCGGGCTGACCCCGCAGCTGCAGAGCCGCATCGCCGAGCGCTTCAGCGGGCGGCGGCTGGTCTGCCTGCACTCCAAGCTGAGCGACGCCCAGCGGCGGGCGCGCTGGCTCGCCTGCGTCCGGGGCGAGGCCGACATCCTGCTGGGGACGCGCTCGGCGGTGCTGACGCCGCTGCCCCGCCTCGGCCTCATCGTCGTCGACGAGGAGCACGACCGCTCCTACAAGGAGACCGCCTCGCCGTGCTACTCCGGGCGCGATCTGGCCGTGGTGCGCGCCCACCGCCAGAACATCCCCTGCGTGCTCGGCACCTCGACCCCCAGCTGCGAGGCGCTCTACCGCTGCGAGCACCGGGGCTACCGGACGGTGCGGCTGACGCAGCGCTCCCGGCAGATGCGCTCGCCGACGATTGAGATCCAGGACGTTCGCGGCGCCGCCCTGGCGCACGGCGAGCTCAGCGAGGCCGGCATCGAGGCGGTGCGCGCCACCCTCGAACAGGATCACCAGGCGCTGCTGTTCCGCGACCAGCGGGGCTACGCCCCCTCGCTGCGCTGCGGCGACTGCGGCTTTGCCCCCGAGTGCCCGCGCTGCGACGTCCCGCTGGTGCTGCACCGCAAGCCGGCGCACCGCCTGATGTGCCACCTGTGCGGCCACAGCCAGGAGGCCGCCGTGCTGTGCTTCCGCTGCGGCAGCCGGGCGCTGCGGCACCAGGGCATCGGCACCGAGCGGCTCGAGGCGGCGCTGCGCGCGACCTTCCCCGAGACCCCCGTGGTGCGCATCGACCGCGACAGCATGCGCCGCTGGGACGACTACCTCGAGACCATGCGGCGCGTGCGCGAGCACGACGGTGCCATGCTGCTGGTCGGCACCCGCATGCTGTCCAAGGGCCACGACCTGCCCAACCTCAAGCTGGTCTGCATCCTCGGCGCCGACCGCGGCCTGTTCGCACCGGACTTTCGCGCCATCGAGCACACGGCGCAGCTGCTGCTGCAGCTGGCCGGGCGCGCCGGGCGCACCAGGCTGCAGGGGCGGGTCATCATCCAGACCGCCCAGCCCGAGCACCCGCTGTTCACGGCCGTGCGGCGGCACGACTACGACGGCCTGATCCAGGGCGTGCTCGACGAGCGCCGCGCGCACAGCCTGCCGCCGTTTGGTCATCTGGCGATGCTGCGCGCCGACTCCACCGACCCCGGGCAGGTCAGCGAGTTCATGCAGGCGGCGCGCACCGCCTGCGGCGGCTTTGCCGGGGTCGCCGCCATCGGCCCGGTTCCGGCGCCGCACCCCAAGCGGGAGGATCGCCACCAGTGGCAGCTCATGCTCAGCGCCCCCCGGCGCCCCGACCTGCGCAGCGCCCTGATTCACCTGCAGAACTGGCTGGTGCAGACCGGAATCCCCGGCAATCTCCGCACCACCCTCGACATCGACCCGCTGGAGACGGGCTGAGGGAGGGGGCTGAAGCGGTCGCCTCTGTCAGATGTTTTCTGATGATTTATTTTCACGGGCGCCGCTCCTCAAGAATTCCGCATTCCGCTGCGATGATGAGAGAACAGCTTTGCGGTTTTCAAATATTAAATTCCAAAAAGTAAGAATATAACCCTCATTTAATTTAAAACTCTCGACACTTAGCAATCACTCTACGGTCGACAGAATATGACCAGGGATTGAAAAGTAAGATATTTCCCGACTTCATTTCGATTGCATGGCTCATGACTTATATCTTCATTCCATTCGCATTTATGGCAATTTTTTGATCTGGCAGCTTAAGCTTTGTTAGCTTCCATATTTCCAGTATATTTTTTAGAGCTTTTGATTTGCCGGGCAAAACAGGTTTGCTGAAAATTTTAGAGACTAGAAATAGTCTGATGCTTCTAGGTGTGTTGACACTCGTGTCAGCACTCCGATCTGAGAGAATATCCGCAGGCCGGAGTGAGCATGTAATTGCGGCACTGAAGGCTGGACAGAACCCAGACTGGGAGGTGACCCTCTCTCGGCTCAGTCAGGACATCCTCCGGCGGGCGAGCAATGGAGCCGAAACATTCGTATACTTGAAGCGCTTACTCAGACCCTTTATTAGCCATGTCGATTGTAGGTTGGTTTATCTTGGCATTAGGTCTCACGGTCTCCCGATGGATCGATTCCGATGGCGAGTTTTATTGGCTGTGCTTTGTTTTTGCCTCTTGCTTGTTACTTCGCGTGCTTATCGCATTAAACAAAAAAGGGAAAAAATTTCCAGTGGATACGGCACGAATGTTTGGTGTTATTTCCATGCCTTTGTTTGTGGCGGATTTGTATCTGATTATTTTCGGGACAGCCGGCCTGATCTTGTCTGAATTGATTGTGGAACCGATCTATGGGGACAAATTCGCCTCCGGCTTGAACTTGCTGATTCATTTGAGCGGGTTTGCCACACGGATTATCTACTGGTACGCAATCATTCGGCGGCCGAAATCCCAAGCGAGCGAAATTACCTCGTCAAATTTCTGACCTTCGCACCAGCGGCCAGCCCAACTGCAATCCCCCAGACCTTCACCCGATGCCTGTTCCGTCGATTTGCGCGCGCATCCTTCTCAATCTCGGCATTGCCTGTATCAACAGGACTGCCACCCTTTGCGAACAAAAAGGCGGTCAAATAATTCTGTTTTTGGGCTAAAATTGCGCAGGTCATCTGGCAGCTTTTCGAGGACGAGTACGGAAATGAAATCAGACGAACAGAGCCGGCAGGAGCGCGAGCGGGAGATTAAGCAATTGCGAGAAAAGTTAAGTCCGGTTTCTGCGCGCTCCATACTGAAGCACTTAACACTAACGACAATAATGCTGGTTACTTTTATTTATTCTCAAATCAAAGGCACGAGCAACGGCATCGAAACATTGTTCGGCCTTCTGGTCATATTCGGCACCTTGCTATTTTGGCTGTGGAAGTGGTTAGCAAGCTCTCAGACCAGAGAATGGGTGGAACAGCTGAGTGTCGAGGAGCTTGGATTAGAGTTTGAGAAAAACCGAAAATATAGCGGCCAACTATTCATTTTTTTAACAGTCGGGCTTTTGTGCTGGGGCTTTAGCATTCTGATCGGAGGGTTTGATTTCTCCCTTGCCTTGCTGGTGGCGGGCGGTGGCGGTCTGGCGGTGACTGGCTTGATGTATTGGCTCAACCGTGAGAGCGAAAAGATAGCCCGGAACTTATCAGCGAAAGACGACATCTGACTCAAAAAATTCTCACCGCCTGACATCCCTGACCTTTGCACCAGCGGCCAGCCCAACTGCAATCCCCCACACTCTTACCCGATGCCTGTCCCACCAGCTGCCCCCAGACCCTTTCGCCGCCTCAACTTCTGTGCCCCCCGCATCGCTAGGACCACCTTCACCGTCGGCCTGCTCTGCTGCATCCGCCAAATCCGACAGCAGATCGCGCCGCTGTAGCCTGTGCCGGACAAATGCGCCGAATGATGCCCCGCCCCCGCTGCCGGCAAATGTTGATCCGCTGATGTAGACCGTCGTCCTGTCCCGCAGCGACAGGCTCACGCCGAGACCCATTGACACGCTCGTCGTGCGGTAGCCGTAATCGTCCTGCCTGTTCAGCGTGGGGCTTAATGTCACCTGAATGCTTGAGGTCGCACTGACGCTGACGACATTGTTGACCGCGAATGACACCGACGGGCTGACCGAGAGCGTGTCACCCCTGTCCCACCTGTCGCCGCGCACGGTCTCCGGCGGCCTGTGGATATAACCCAATGCGACCCTGAGCACGATGGGATCGTAAGTTCGATACAGCGACAGCCCCGCATTGAACGCGCCGCTGCCCCGCTCAAAGTTCTCGCCCTCCGTCGCCCTGTTGTCCAGCAGATCGATGCCGAACCAGCCGAACACCCCCGGTGTCTCGTTCTCCGGCGAGAGGCTGCGGCTGATCTCCGCACTCAAGGTACCGAGTCGCGTGGTGGTGTCCTTTTCGTCCCTGCACCCGACATAGCGGCGAAGCTCTAACACATACCTGCACCTGCCGTCCCTGAAACGGTCGGCATTGCGGTTGTCCGTGTAGCTGCCGGTCAAGCTCAGACCGATCTCGGTCTTTTCGGTCAGCCCGTAGCTGTATCCGAACTCCAAACCCAACCGGTCGGCGGTCTCGCTGCCGTAGGCGGTATGCCGGATGCGGTAACTGATCTCCGAGCTGCCCGCTGGCGCGAGCAGGTTCTCAATCCGCAGCGGCAGCCCCTCGTCGCCTTGGGCGGAGGAGAACATCGAGGTGCAGGCCGAGAACAGAAAAGCAAAGCAGATGCTGCAGGCGGGCTTCATCGGAGGTCAGAATGTCGCATAAACCGCAGGGCTTCGTAAGCTGTCGCCGCACCCTCCGGTGAGCGGAAAAACTCGCGTTGCATCGGATGTCCTTTGAGCTTGGGAACGATCAGCAGCACCTTGCCCTCGCCCGTGCCATCGGCATCCCAAAGCTCGACGAACTGGTGCCGGAGCAGCTGCCGGTTGCCCCAGGACGGATCGGCCAGGGCGATTAGGCCGTCCGCCCGGACACCATTCACAACCGAAAAATGCCCCTCGCCCCTGTGGACGAGATGCACAATTGCGGGAATTTTCAGCCTCAGCAGATCGGGCAGCGGCATGCGCAAACCCACCGCCCTGAAACCGTAGGTGTCAGCCGCACTCGCCAGATCAGCAAGCGAGGCGGCGGTCTGCTTCCCCATCCATTGCAGCACATCGGCTTCGTTCGTCGCCACCCCGTAGAACTCCCGCAGAAGCGTCGCCAGAGCCGCAGCGCCGCATGAGTAATCCAAGTCCTGCATCTCCACACGCTCCCGTTGAAATTCGCGCCAAGTCTTGATCTGTGAGCTCGGCATCCACTGCGGGCTGTCCGCCTGACCGAACTCCCGTGCCGCGGCCGGCGGCGAGGCGGACAGGCACAGGAGCACAGAGAAAAAGACGAGCCTCATCTTTTGTCAATATCTTTTGTCAATTGATTAAGCAGAAGCCTCCCCGCAATCAGCGAGGAGGCTCGGAATGCCGGTCTTTATTTGTCGTCGACGTCTGGGAGATCGGTATCTTTAATACCGCCGCCGCTGCTGCTTCCACTGCCGCTGCCTTGGTTACCGCTGCTGCCTTGGTTACCGCTGCGATGGCCATGAGTGTCAGTTGCATCCTCCGACCAAGTGTTTGGCTCTGGAAGTTCGCGACGACGACTCTGGTCATTGATGTCATTCACGTTGTAGTTGTTGTAGCTGTAGTTGGTTCCCTGTTGTCCGGGTTCGGGCCCTGAACGCCCCGGCGGAGGCTGGGTGTCGTCGGTGTCGCCGTTTCTTAATCTCTCATTTTCCTTTTTCAGCCGTTCTATCTCTGCTTGTTGATTTTTTATAAGTTCTTCCAATCCTTCAATTCTCTGCATAAGCTGCCCATACTCGCCATCTGACAAAGCATTGATTAGTTCTGAAAGGTTAGCAATTTGCTGTTGACTAACTTGTAGTTTTTCTTGCAGCTTACCGATCTGTGCATTGTTTCGTTCTATCTGTTGGGTATTTGGATCTGGGGTGACCACCTGATAAACGGTGTAAACAGTGGCGGCTGTGGTAACAGTCGTCCAAGTTGTCGCGACCCATGGTGGAATCGCAGGTAGAAAATACAGAAGCGGCACAGCGAATACTTTCCCCTCCGCCTCGACCATCTCCTCCTCACTCAGAAACTGAGCCTGAAGCGGGACATCACCGTGAAAGGCAAAAGCCAAATCGTCATTGACGAGCGACGGTCGCGAATCGGCGAGCGCGGGGTGTTCCCCTCCCAACGCAAACGATGCCGGAAACAGGAACACGGCGATTAAAGCAGCAGTTAGTTTTTTCATGATGTCTACCCTCCCTGGGTGTGAACAAAATCAACCTGACCTTTTCAAGGTATCAGAGTGGGGGGGGTTGTCAAGCCTCTACAACAGGGCGGCTTACAGCCTTGTTTTTCTGCGGCTTCGGCACCAGTGCCAGGCGGCATGCCGGCAAGTCTGACCCTCCCGGATCGTCGGTGTGCTGCTCCGCAGATCCAACATTGCAAACTCCTTCGAAGCTGTGCAAGGTTCGCAATGCAGCGGCGGTTAAAGCTGCCGCTCGGATTCACGCTGTTGCGGTTCCTTTTGCTCCCCCTCGCTTTTGAGTGTCGCTGCTGCAAGCGTTTCCTCCGCCCGTGATGGCGGCTCTGATTGACGACCTGGACCGCGAGAGCAAGGCGACCCGCATCGCTGCGATGAGGTGTGAGAGGCAATTTTTTACAACATTACTCAACACCTCCCGCGCGAGGGCGTTTGCCAGCGATCTTTGAAATATTACCGCAATTCCAGTCGGCTTCGGGAAACCTAGATGGGGGAGGGCTGTTGGGCTAGAATTGCGGCGGTCGCTAAAGCGATAGACAGGGAATAAACGATGAAACCGCAGACTCAAGAACAGCAACAGGAAATCGAGCGACAGACAAACGAACTGCGGAAACGGTTGTATCCGTTTTTCGGGAATGCCAAAGCAGAAGACATCTTTTACACAGTTTTGAGTCTCAGTGCGGTTGTTGTGTTCAGTGTGTTTCTTTGGTTTTACTCACACACTAACGACTCCCTGCTTAACATTATTTTCGTGTTAGGCAACATTGTGTTGCTGATTGTCCCAGCCTGCATTTGGATAAATCGCCTCTGGTTTACCGATTCTGTCGACAGAGAATTAGAGAAAAATATTAGCGCCAGAGAGCTTATTACACGATTTAAGGAGGGACGCGAAAGGCATGCCAATCGGGCAACTCTAATGACAGTCGGGCTTCTGTGTTGGAGTGTCAGCATTTTGATCGGAATATTTGAGCTACACGTTCTTATTTTTATCGGATGGTGTATCAGTATTGCAATCTCCTGCTTTTCATATCGGCATTATCTAAGGTCTGAAAAGATGGCGCGACAGCTTGTGGAGCAGATTTCTGACTGACGCGGGCAACCCTCCCCGCCTGGCATCCCAGACCTTCACCCGATGCCTGCAGCACCATTCGCCCCCAACGACATCCCGCCCGAGCCTCTGCCCGACTAATAACTCCTCAGCAGCTCCTGGATGTCGCCGGCGACGTTGTCCTCCTGGGACGGGGAGGAGGACTCGGCCGACTGTGCCGGCGGGGGCGGCGTCGGGGTGCGCATGCGGTCGAGGGCGCGCAGGACGTCGAGGGCGCGCTCGACCTGCCAGTCCTCCTCGCCCCTCTGGTCGGGCGGGCGCAGCCCCAGCAGCACATCGGGCTTGATGCCCCTGGCGTGGATGCTCTTGCCGAGCGGGTCGAGGTAGTAGCCGGTGGTCAGAATCAGCTCCCGGTCGGCGCCGATGGCGATCGAGCTCTGCGTGCTGCCCTTGCCGAAGGTCTGATTGCCGACCACGACGGCGCGGTTGTTCTGCTGCAGGGCGAGGGTGAACATTTCGGCGGCCGAGGCGGTGCCGCCGTCGACCAGCAGCACGATGGGGATCCCGCTGAGGACATCGCCGCGCGCCGCCCGGTAGCGGATCGGCTGTGCCGGCGGGCGCATGCGAATGCTGATCATGCTGTGCCCGTCGATGAATTTCTGGGCGCTCTTGAGGGCGCTCTCGATGTGCCCGCCGGCATTGCCCCTCAGGTCGATGAGCAGGCCGTTGATGCCGTCGGCCTCGAGGCGCAGCAGCCCGCTCAGCGCCAGCTCGAAGCGGTCGGCGGTGTCGGCCGAGAACCAGTGGATGCGGATGTGGCCGTAGCCGCCCTCGATGGCGGGGAGGTTTTCGACCTCGGTGAATTCGTAGCGGCTGCGCTCAAACTCCAGGCGCCGCTCGGCGCCCTCCCTCAGCACGGTCAGCCGCGCCTTGGTGCCGGTCTCGCCGGCGAGCTTGGCGCGCACGGTGTTCATGCCCAGCAGCGCCGTGCGGGAGCCGTCGATCTCCAGCAGCACGTCGAGGGCCTTGACGCCGCCCTTGTGCGCCGGGGAGTTGGGATACACCGACAGCACCTGGATGCCCTTGGCGGTGCGGGCAATCTCGATGCCGACATCCTGCACCTGGCCGAACTGCTCCTTCTTCTCGCGCTCGACGACGTCGCCGGCGCTGATGTACTCGGAGTAGTTGTCGACGCTGCTGAGCATGCCGCGGATCGCCCCCTCGATGAGCTGCTCGGGGGTGATGCTGGTGTCGGGGTGGTGGCGCAGGATCAGGCGGTAGATCTTGCCGAAGGCGGCCAGCTCCTCGGGCGGAATGGGCGTGTCTTCGGCGGGAGCCTCGCCGGACTCGAGCATGTCCTCGGCGGGCCGCGGCTGCTCCTGCACCTGGGCCAGTGCGGGAGTCAGAAGCGCAAGAGCGAAGAGGATCGTCGCTGGACCTAGGCGGGGCATGGCACAGGCGACCGGGGCCGTCTCAGCAAAGCCGTGCAGATTACCACGATCCGGCCAGCCAGCCCTCGGGGTTGAACCAGCCGCTGCGCTGGCGCAGGGCGAAGAACATTTCAGGCTGCGCGTCCCGCACGCGGGCGATGTTTTCGCCGGCGCGGACTTTGGCGCCCTGGGCGATGACGGGGTCGACCTCGCCGTAGACGCTCGAATACCCACCGCCGTGGTCGATGACGATGAAGTTGCCGACCGCCTTGAGGGCGCCGGAGTAGACCACCTCGCCCTCGGCCACGGCCCGCACCGGAGCCCCGGGGACGGCGCGCAGGCGGATGCCGTCGGAGCGCTGGCCGGCGGCCGAGCGGGCACCGTAGCGCGCCAGCACCTCGACGGCGCGCACCGGGCGCAGCAGCTTGCCGCGCAGCGAGGGGAATTTGCCTCCCCCAGCGCGCTGCGAGGCCAGCGCCTGGCGCTCGAGCTCGCGCACCAGCGCCTCCAGCTCCCGGCGGCGCTCGCCGATGCGGTCGAGCTCCCGCTGGGATTGCGCGACGCGCCCCTGCAGGTTGGTGATCAGCTGGCTGCGCTGGCTGCTCGCCTGCGCCAGCGCCTCCCGCTGCCGGCGGCTCTCGGCGGCGTTCTGCGCCACGCGCCTGGCGCGCTCCTCGGCGATGCGGCGCGCCTGGTGCAGGCTGTCGGCGATGGCGCGGTAGTGCCTGGACTCGCTCTGCGGGGCGCGCAGCCAGTAGCCCAGGTAGTGCGGCAGCAGCAGCGCCTCGGCGGCGCCGGATGCGGCCGGGGACAGGGCGCCGGACTGCACCAGGCGGTAGTGCCGGCGCAGCATCCGGTTGACGTGGCTCTGCTGCTGGTGCAGCTGCTCCTCGAGCTGGGCGATGCGCGCATCGCTGATGCTCTGCAGGTTCTTCAGGTCGGCCTCGGTCTTCTGCAGCCGGCTGATGGTGGAGTTGAGACCGCTGATCTGCCGCTCGATCGAGCGCAGCTCACGCTGGCGGCTCTTGATGCTGCGGTTGCTGCTCTGGATGCGCAGCCGCTCCCGCTGCTCGGCCTGCTGCAACTGCTCGAGCTGCCGGCAGGCGTCGGACTCCGGGGCGCGCTCGCAGGCGTCGGCGGCGGCCTGGGCGCCCACCGGCGGCGCCGGACAGAGCAGCAGCCAGGCGGCGGCGAGCGCACAGAGCCCGAGCGGAGAACCTCGCGCCAGAGGGCGCCGGCGGTGCACGGGCACGGGGCTCAGCCCCTCTCGCGCAGCAGAACCCGCCCCTGCATGTCTTCCGGCAGCGGCATGCCGGCCAGGCAGAGCAGCGTCGGGGCGATGTCGGCCAGCCCGGCGGGGGCCTCGTCAAATTCGACCCGGCGCCCGCCCAGGTAGATCAGCGGCACCGGCGAGGTCGTGTGCGCCGTGTGGGTCTGCCCGACGTCGGGGTTGAACATGGCCTCGACGTTGCCGTGATCGGCGGTGATCAGGCACTGCGCCCCCTCGGTGGCCGCAAGCGCGCTGCTGATGCGCTCGAGGCAGCCGTCGACGGTCTCGACCGCAGTGATGGCCGCCTCCCAGACCCCGGTGTGCCCGACCATGTCGCCGTTGGCGAAATTGCAGATGATCAGATCGTGCGTGCGCTCCTGGATCGCCCCGACCACGGCGTCGGCGACCCGGGCCGCGCTCATCTCCGGCTGCAGATCGTAGGTCGCCACCCGGGGGGATTCGATCAGCACGCGCTCCTCGCCGTGAAAGGGCTTTTCGCGCCCGCCGTTGAAGAAGAAGGTCACGTGCGCGTATTTTTCGGTCTCGGCGACGCGCAGCTGGCGCCAGCCGTGCCGGGCGACCCACTCGCCGAGGGAGTTGATCACGGTCTCGGGCGGGAAGGCGCAGCCGGCGGGAATGCTGTCGGCGTAGTGCGTCATCATCAGAAACTCGCCGAGGTCGGGGCGGACCCTGCGCTCGAACCCCTGAAACTGCCCGGGCTCCTGGCACAGCGCCGCGCTCAGCTGGCGGGCGCGGTCGGCGCGAAAGTTGGCGTGGATGACGACATCGCCGTCGGCGATCGGGGCGTGGCCCGCCAGTCGCGTCGGGGCGATGAACTCATCGCTCTCGCCTCGCTGATAGGCCATCTCCAGGGCGGCGGGTGCGGTGTCGGCGGAATACGCAGCGGCGCCGGCGGTCAGCAGGTCGTAGGCCGCCTCGGTGCGCTCCCAGCGCTGGTCGCGGTCCATGGCGCTGTAGCGCCCGCACAGGCTGGCCAGGTGCGCCCCGGTTTTCTCGGCCTGGCGCTCGGCGCGCAGCAGCGAGTCATGGGCGCTGCGGGGCGGGACATCGCGCCCGTCGGTGAAGGCGTGCAGGCGGATGTTCTCCACCCCCCTGTCCGCCGCGAGCTGCAGCAGCTCGAAGATGTGGTCTTCGTGGGAGTGCACCCCGCCGGGCGAGACCAGGCCGAGGACGTGAAGCGCGCTGCCCAGCCGCACCGCCCGGTCGAGCGCGCCGGTCAGTGCCGGGTTCTGCGCCCACTCGCCCGAGGCGATGGCGTCATTGATGCGCGCCAGGCTCTGGCGCATGATGCGCCCCGCCCCGAGGCAGAGATGCCCGACCTCGGAATTGCCCATGTAGCCCTCCGGCAGGCCGACGGCGCTGCCGCTGCCGCTGATCAGCCGGTGCGGGCGCTCGCACCAGAGGCGATCCCAGCAGGGGGTGCCGGCGCTGTGGATGGCGTTGTGCTCGGTTGCGGCGCTGTAACCCCAGCCGTCGAGAACGATCAGCACCAGCGGATTGCGCATTGCTTATTGCGGCGGGCGCCGACGGCGGGGGCGCATTATGCCCGCAGCGGCGCTGTGCACCGGGCGCTCCGGGCGGCGGCGGATGGAGTCCCTGCGGCAGGAAAACAGGCAACCTCCGGCCAGCGAAACGCAGCGAGCGGTGCATATAATCCGTCCGACCGCTTGCGGGGGCGGTCAGTCAGCAACAAGGGGGCGGCCTGAATGAAGAGGGAGCGGGAGTATTCACTGTCTGTGCATCGGCGGCCCCTGCTGCAAGGGCATACCTATAGGATGCCGCCCGGGATTGACCGCCCCCCCGCCCCGAGTCGTCCCGCCTCCGGTTGCGATGCCCGCACAGAGCCCCCTCAGCGCCCGGCATCGGGCGGGTTGAAATGGCCGGCGCTGGGCAGGCTGCTGGCCGGGGCCGCCGCCGCCGTGACCCTCGCCGCCATCGCCGCTCAGTCGCCCGCAGTGAGGGGGCAGGCATCGACTCTGACGCCGGCGCATGAGTGCGCCACGTTTAATTCCTCAGCCCCGGCAAGCATAACGAACAACTGCACGCGCGATCTTTTTATGTATGGCAATGTCGCAGGACAGTCAAGCGGCCTGAGGAAAGAATTGGAGGTAAACAGAGCCTTCGGTGCTTTCGGAAATGCCGGATCGTTCTGCGTCGCCTACGCCAACAGCGCCGGCAACGGCCAGGATGAATCCCTGCAGAACCAATCCGGCTTTGACCCCTGCAATACCAGACTCAACACTTACGACAACACTGCCAACCCCATCAAACTCATCATCCCGGCAAAGATCGTCAAGCTGACGCTGTCGACCACGACGCTGAAAATACTGGAGAACAGCTCGGACGCCAAGACCTTCAAGGTCAAGCTGGACCGGGATCCGAATGTGACCGTTGAAGATGATGACGACGACGACAGCGAGGATGAGACGAGACACCTCCACATCAGATCGACCAATCCCGGACTCTCGATCGACCCGCCGGCGATCAACTTCATGGGCGGTGACAGCACCATCACGAACTGGAACAACGACGTGACCGTGACGGTCACGGCGCCTTCGGACAACTCGCTGGACGATGAAACCGCCACCATCAACCTCACCGGAACCGGCATCGTCTCGAGGTCGATATCCGTCAGCCTGTTCGAGCGCATCGAGGTCGAGCGCAGCACCAACCACATCGAGATCACCGAGGGCACCACGGAGACCTTCACCTACGTGCTGAAGTCGCAGCCGCCCGGCGACAAGACGATCCAAGTCAGCACCTCGCACGCCGATCTCAAGGTATCCGCCGGCGGCAGCGCGCCGGCCCGCAATCTCACCCTGACCTTCACCCGGCAGAACTGGAACAGGGCGCAGACCGTCACCCTGAGCATGGCGCAGGACTCCGGAATAAACGACATCACGGGGCAGAAAGTCAGCTTCGTCCTGGACGACGGCCTGGTCCCCGTCAGCGGCCAGACCTCCGATGAGATCACACTGCTGATGCTGGACGACGACATTTATGTGGAAGTCCAGGTGTCCGGGGGTGTAGATGTGACCGAGGGCGGCAGGAGAACCTTCGTGGTCAGGCTGAAGCAAAGGCCGAATCGGCATCACAACAGGACGGTCAAGCTGACATGGGACAACACCGATCTCACATTCAGCCCGGCCGCGCTGACCTTCAGCCATGGAAATGCATGGACCAACCAGCAGGTGACGATCACCGCCTCCCAGGATGCCGACACCGTCACCGAAAGTGCGACGCTCACCCTGAGCGGTGCAGGCCTGACGGGCAGGACGCAGGATTTCAGGCTGGTCGACAACGACAATGTCGCACTGGACGTGTCGGAGACCTCGCTGACCATCGCCGAGGGCATGACGCAGACCTTCGATGTCGAGCTGGAGACGGACCCCGGCCAGAACATGACAGTCAACCTGACATCGAACAACCCCGATCTCTCGTTCAGCCCGTCGGCCACGCTGAACTTCACGGGCGGCAGCGCCGGCAACTGGGACGACGCCCAGACCGTGACGGTCACCGGCGGTCAGGACAACGACACCGCCAGCGACAACGCCACCATCAACCTCAGGGGGAAAAGAATCAGGTCCAACTCCCTGACGGTGAAGGTGATCGACGACGACGATGCCGCCGTGACCCTGTCGCCCACCTCGGTGAACATCGACGAGGGCGACGACACCACCTTCACCGTCAAGCTGGCCTCGGAACCCGGCGAGGACAGGACCGTCACCCTGGCCTCGAACGACCCCGACATAAGGCTGGACACCGATCCGGATACGCTGAACGATCAGCACACCCTGGAGTTCACGACCCGCAACTGGAACAACGCCCAGACCGTGAGGATGGTCATCACCCAGGACAATGACACCGCCAGCGAAAGTGCATCCGTCAGTTTCAGCGGCACAAAGATCACGACCGGTTCGCTGCCTGTGACGGTGAACGACGACGACGATGTTGAGCTGGACGTGTCGAAGTCTTCGCTGAGCATCGGCGAGGGCAGCACGGACACCTTCACCGTCAAGCTGAAGACGGACCCGGGCGAGAGCATGAGCGTCAGCCTGGAGTCGGACAACGCCGACGTCACCCTCAGCGCCGCCTCGCTGTCCTTCACGGGCGGCAGCGGCGGCAACTGGAACGACGCCCAGACCGTGACGGTCACCGCCGGCCACGACGACGACTTCGACAATGACAGCGCCACCATCGACCTCACCGGCGCCAGGATCACGGCGAGCTCGGCGACGGTGTCGGTGACCGACGACGACATCGGGCTGACCCTATCGGCGACGACGCTGACCGTGGTGGAGGAGAAGAGCGCGACCTTCACGATTGAGCTGGCATCGGCGCCCACAGGAAACGCGACGGTGACGCTGGTGCAGCCGGACGACAACACCAACGACGATGTGACCATCAGCCCGGCGTCGCTGACCTTCACGACCGGCGACTGGGACGATCCCCAGACCGTCACGGTGAGCGCCGGCGACGACCAGGACGGCTTCGATGAAACCGCGAGCATTTCCATCTCCTCCTCGGGCGGCGGCTACGACGGCCTCACCGAGAGCGTGTCGGTCAGCATCACCGACAACGACGATCAGAAGCTGATCCTGTCGCCCGCCTCGCTGAGCATCGGCGAGGGCGAAAACAAGACCTTCTCGGTCAAGCTCTCGGCGCTGCCGAGCGGGGATGTGGAGGTGACGCTGATGCAGCCGACCAACACCGACGTGACTGTCGACACCGATGCCGGCACGACCGACAACCAGACCACCCTGACCTTCACGACCGGCAACTGGAACGACGCCCAGACCGTCACGGTGACGGCGGCCGACGACGCCGACGTCATCGATGACAGGGCCAGCATCGCCCTGTTTGCCGAAGACGGCGGCTACGACGACATCGTCGGCAGCCTGGGGGTCACCGTCATCGACGACGAGGACAGCATCCTGACCCTGTCGGGGGCGCCGCTGAGCGTTACCGAGGGCGGCACGGGGAGGTTCAGCGTCAAGCTGGCGTCGGATCCCGGTGCGGTGCGAACCGTCGCCCTGAAATCGAGCAGCAGCGATGTCACGCTGAGTGCGCCCTCGCTGAGCTTCTCAGGCGGCAGCGACGGCGACTGGAACGTCGCCCAGAGCGTGACGGTCACCGCCGGCTCGGACGACGACACCGACGACGACAGCGCCACCATCAGTCTCAGCGGGGATCGCATCGAAAGTGCATCGGTGGCTGTGACGGTGACCGACGACGACGTCGGCCTGACCCTGTCGAAGACCTCGCTGATCATCGACGAGGACGGCAGCGACATCTTCACGGTGCAGCTGGCCAAGCAGCCGCAGGCGGCGATCACGGTGACGCTGGAGCAGCCGACCAACACCGACGTGACGGTCGACAAGACCTCGCTGCAGTTCACGACTGGCGACTGGAACACCGCCCAGACCGTCAGGGTCAGTGCGGTGCACGACGACGACCACCACAATGACACTGCAGCCGTCAAACTCACCGGCGATCAGATCACTGATGCCTCGGTGACGGTGACGGTGGTCGACGACGAAGTCGGGCTGGAGCTGTCGGGGGCGTCGCTGGCCATTGACGAGGGCAGCAACGCAACCTTCACGGTCAGGCTGAAGACCCAGCCCTCGGCGGCGGTCAGGGTGACGCTGAAGCAGCCGGACGACGGCACCAACGCCGATGTGAACATAAGCCCTGCGACGCTGGACTTCTCGACCACAAACTGGGGCATGACGCAGATCGTCACGGTCAGCGCCGCCCAGGACAGCGACAGCGATGACGACAGCGCCCGCATCGACCTGTCCGCCTCGGGCGCCGAGTACGAGGGCAAGACCGGGAGCCTGTCGGTCAGGGTCACCGACGACGACGATGCCGGGCTGATCCTTTCAGCCTCGTCGCTGAAGATTGACGAGGGCGAAAACGACGCCTTGACGGTGCAGCTGGCGGCGCTGCCGAGCGGGGACGTGGAGGTGACGCTGACGCAGCCGGGCAACACCGACGTGACGCTGGACAAGACCTCGCTGGACTTCACGACCTTGAACTGGGACAGCCCCCAGACCGTCGCGGTCAGGACCGCCCAGGACAGCGACAGCCTCGATGACAACACGAGCATCAGCCTGTCCGCCTCGGGCGGCGGCTATGACGGCATCACCGTCAGCGTGGCGGTGAGCGTCACCGATGACGATGACATTGACCTGACCCTGTCGCCGACCTCGCTGACCCTGTCCGAGGGTGCAACCGGGAGCTTCACCGTCAGGCTGGATTCGGATCCCGGCGGCATCCGGAGCGTCAGCCTGGAGTCGGACAACGACGATGTCACGCTCAGCGCTGCCTCGCTGAGCTTCACCGGCGGCGCCGGCGGCGACTGGAACGTCGCCCAGAGCGTGACGGTCACCGCCGGCCCGGACAACGACATCAACGACGACAGCGCCACCATCAGCCTCACCGGTGACGGCCTCACGGACGGCTCGGTGGAGGTGACGGTGACCGACGACGACGCCGAGCTGACCGTGTCGCCGACCTCGCTGACCATCGACGAGGGCGGCAGCGACAGCTTCACAGTGGAGCTGACCCGGCAGCCCGCAGCGACGATCACGGTGACGGTGGAGCCGCCGGCCAACACCGACGTGACGGTGGACCAGACCTCGCTGGAGTTCACCGCCTCGAACTGGAACAGCCCGAAGACCGTCACGGTCAACGCCGCCCATGACGCCGACTCCGACAGTGACACCGCGACCATCAATCTCACCGGTTCGCAGGTCGCAGACGTCTCGGTGACGGTGACGGTGACCGAAGACGACATCGGGCTGGACCTGTCGGCGACGAAGCTGACCCTCGACGAGAGCGGCAGCGGAACCTTCACGGTCGTGCTGAAGACCCAGCCCTCGACGGCGGTCACGGTGAGGCTGAAGCAGCCGGAGGACATCGCCAACAGCGATGTGAGCTTCAGCCCCGCATTGATGGTCTTCTCGACCACTGACTGGCGCGCGACCAGAACCATCACCGTGAATGCCGCCAGGGACAGCGACACCGTCGATGACAGTGCGACGATCCGTCTGTCCGCCGCAGGCGGCAACTACGGCGGCATCAGCGAGAGCGTGGCCATCACCGTCACCGACAACGACAAGCCGGGGCTGGCCCTGTCGGGGACGCCGCTGACCATTGACGAGGAACAAGACGGCGAGTTTAAGGTGCGGCTGGTGACGCAGCCCGGCGAGGATGTGATGGTGACGCTGATGCAGCCGACCAACACCGACGTGACGCTGGACACCGATGCGAATGCACCCGACAAGCAGAACACCCTGACCTTCACGGCTGACAACTGGAACGACCCCCAGACCGTCACGGTCAGCGCCGCTGCCGACGACGACTCTGCGAATGACACGGCAACGATCAGTCTGAGCGCCTCAGGCGACGCCTACGACGACATCACCGCCAGCGTGGCGGTCAGCGTCACCGATGGCGACGACGTCACCCTGTCCCTTTCAAGTGCGGCGCTGACCGTGACCGAGGGCGGCAGCTCGACGTTCACGGTCGCACTGGCATCGGATCCCGGAGAGGACATGATCCGAACCGTCAGCCTGAAGTCGAGCAGCGGCGAAGTCGTGCTCAGCGCCGCCACGCTGACCTTCACGGGCGGCAGCGCCGGCAACTGGGGCGACGACCACACCGTGAGGGTCAGCGCCGTATCGGACAGGGACACCGACGACGACGGTGCGACCATCCGCCTCACCGGAAACCGCATCGCAGAGACGTCGGTGGCGGTGACGGTGACCGACGACGATGTCAACCTGACCCTGTCGGCGAGCTCGCTGGCGCTCGGCGAGGGCGACGAGGGCTCCCTCACGGTGCGGCTGACCAGGCAGCCCCCTGCGACGGTCACCGTCACGCTGATGCAGCCGGCCAACACCGATGTGACCGTCGACAAGACCTCGCTGGAGTTCACCACCTCGAACTGGAGCGCCCCCCAGACTGTCATGGTGCGCGCGGGGCAGGACGACGACCTGGTCGATGACCGCGCGGTCCTGCGCCTCACCGGCGCCCAGATCATTGCCGCATCGGTGGTGGTGAAGGTGACCGACGACGACGTCGGGCTGGAACTGTCGACGGCGTCGCTGGCCGTCGACGAGGCCGACAGCGGAACCTTCACTGTCAAGCTGAGAACCCCGCCCTCGGCTCCGGTCACGGTGGTGCTGGTGCAGAACCCGGACGAAACCCCCAATGACGATGTGACCCCCAGCCCCGCATCGCTGAACTTCACGACCGAGGACTGGGGCAACCCCCGGACCGTCACGGTGAATGCAGCCGAGGACGACAACGCCGTCGATGAAAGCGTGACCATCAGCCTGACGGCCTCCGGCGGCAACTACGAAAACGTCAAAGGCAGCCTGTCGGTGTCCGTCAGGGACAACGACGATGCCGAGCTGACGATCTCCGAGACCCGCCTGGACGTGACCGAGGGCGGCAGCGGTGCAACCTTCACAGTGCAGCTGGCCACCGAGCCCTCGGAGGCTGTCAGGGTGAAGCTGACCCAGAGCGGGACGGCCAACGCCGATGTGAAATTCAGCCCGGCCTCGCTGGACTTCACGGCTTCAAACTGGAGGGACCCCCAGACCGTCACGGTGAATGCGGTCGGGGACAAAGACGCCGCGGACGAGAGTGCGGCGATCAGCCTTGCGGCTTCGGGCGGCGAGTACGACGATGTCACCGGCACTGTCTCGGTGTCCGTGACGGACATCGACACGGCCGGGCTGACGATCTCCGAGACCCGCCTGACTGTGAACGAGGGCGGCAGCAACACCTTCACCGTGCGGCTGGCGACCGAACCGACGGCCGATGCGACGGTGAAGCTGACCCAGAGCGGGACCGCCAACGCCGATGTGACCATCAGCCCGGCATCGCTGATCTTCACCGCCGGCGACTGGGAAGACCCCCAGACCGTCACCGTGCGCGCCGCCCACGACGACGACTTCGACGACGACAGCGCCGGCATCAGCCTGTCCGCCTCGGGCGGCGGCTACGGGGACATCACCGGCAGCGTGTCAGTCAGGGTGGCCGAGGACGACCTCGGGCTGAGCCTGTCGCCGGTGTCGCTGGACGTGACCGAGGAGTCCAGCGGAATCGTCAGGGTGGCGCTGCGAACCCAGCCCTCGGCGAATGTCACGGTCAGGCTGTCGCAGAGCGGGACGACGACCAACCCCGATGTGAACTTCAGCCCGGATTCGCTGGACTTCACGACCGATGACTGGGACACCCCCCAGGCCGTGACGGTGAGCGCCGCCGATGACGACGACGCCATCGCTGACAGCGCCAGCATCGCCCTGAACGCCTCGGGCGGCGACTACCAGGGCGTCACCCGCAGCCTGCCGGTATCCGTCAAGGACAACGACACCCCCGGGCTGACGCTCTCCGAGGCCAGCGTCGGCGTGACCGAGGGCGGCAGCGCCACCTTCACGGTGCATCTGGCGACGCGGCCGAGCGGGGATGTGACCGTGATGCCGGAGCAGCCGTCCGACGCCGCCAACAGCGCTGTCGACTTCAGCCCCGCGGAGCTGAACTTCACCGCCGACAACTGGAAAGACCCCCGGACCGTCACGGTGACGGCGGGCCAGGACGATGACTCCGAAAATGGCAGCGCCCGCATCGACCTGAAGGCCTCGGGCGGCGACTACGGGGACGTCAAGAAGAGCGTGACGGTCACCGTCACCGACGACGACCAGCCCAAGCTGACCCTGTCGGGGACGCCGCTGACCATTGAGGAGGGCGGCAGCGCACCCTTCACCGTGGCGCTGGCGACGCAGCCGAGCGGGGATGTCGAGGTGACGCTGATGCAGCCGAGCAACACCGACGTAACGGTGGACACCGATGCCCGTACAGGCGGCAATCAGACCGTCCTGACCTTCACGGTCGACAACTGGAACGATGCCCAGAGCGTCACGGTGAGTGCCGGACAGGATGCCGACCTCGACGATGACAGCGCCAGCATCGCCCTGTCCGCCTCGGGCGGCGGCTACGGGGACGTCACCGAGAGCGTGAGCGTCGCCGTCACCGACAACGACCTCCCCAAACTGATCCTCACGCCGAAGACCCTGAACGTGGCCGAGGGCAGCTCGGGAAGCTTCACAGCCAGGCTCAGCGCCGCCCCGAGCAGCGAGGTCAGCATCGCCGTGACATCGGACCGGAACGACGTCACCCCCAGCCCGGCGTCGCTGACCTTCACGACCTCGAACTGGGGCGCCGACCAGACCGTCAATGTTGAGACCATCCAGGACCCCGACAGGACCCAGCACACCGCGACCATCAGCCTCGCCGGCGCCGGCATTGCGACCGGCTCGGTGTCGGTGACGGTCGCCGACGACGGCAATGTCGGGCTGGCGCTGTCGACGGATACGCTGCCGGTTGAGGAGGGCCGCGAGGCCACCTTCACCGTCAGGCTGCACGCCCAGCCGAGCAGCGATGCGGCCATCGCCCTGGCAGCGGACGGCGACGCGGTCACCCTCAGCCCGACCTCGCTGACCTTCACGAGCGCCAACTACAGCACCGCCCAGACCGTCACGGTGACGGCGGCAGAGGACAGCGATTTCATCAACGACTCCGCGCTGATCAGCCTCACCGGTGCGGGCATCACGAGGGGCGCGCTGCCGGTGACGATCATCGACAACGACGAGGGCGCCATGCCCGAGGAGGAGGAGGCGGGCGCCGCACTGCAGCTGGCCGCCATCGCCGCCAACCTGGCGCCGGCGACCAGCAGCACCATCAGCCTGCGCTTTGACGCCCCGCGCGGGGCGCGCGCCGCCACCGTGGCCGGGCGGCAGATCGCCCTGGACCGCTCGCTGATCAGGGATCTGG
>MEIF01000210.1 GCA_001750645.1 Gammaproteobacteria bacterium AqS3 | reverse complement strand
CCGTGCTGATGAATATCCGCGGCGGGCTGTCCTTCAGCCCGACATCGACCGTCACCTCGGCCGAGGGTCGGGTCTTCAGCCGCACCTTCAGCACGCTCACCGTGTCGTCCTCCGGCACGGTCTTGGACTTGCCCGGCCAAGACAGAACCAGCTCGGCTGCGTCGTCGTCCTTGACCTTCACCTGCAGTGCGCCGCTCACGCTGGCGTAGCCGCCGCCCGATGCGCTCAGGCTGATGGTCGCCCTGTCGTCGGTCGCATCATCATCCCCGGCGGCGCGCACCGTCACCGTCTGCGCCCGGTTCCAGTTCGAGGTCGTGAAGGTCAGCGAGGTCGTGTCGATCGTCACATCGGTGTTGTCCGGCTGGGCCAGCGTCACCGTCACATTGGCACTCGGTTTGGTCGCCAGCGCCACATTGAAGGTCTCCTCGCCGCCCTCGTCGACCTTGAGGGGCTCCTCGTCCGCCGTGATGGTCAGCGCCGCCGTGTCGTTCTCCCTCACCGAGATCGACAGGGTTATGCTCACCCCGTCGTAGTCGCCGTCCTCGGCGCTCAGCCGGAGCGCCACGCTGTCGGCGATGGCGTCGGGATCCTCGGCGGCGCGCACCGTCACGGTCTGATCCTCGTCCCAGTTCTCGATGGTGAAGGTCAGCGTGTTCTGGTCGCCGTCCTCGCCGGCGTCGGCGTCGAAGCTCACGTCGGCGTTGGCCTCTCCCGACTGCGACAGCGTCACCGTCACATCCCCGCTCGGGCGGGTCGCCAGCCTCACCTCGAAGGTCTTCTCACCGCCCTCGTCGACCTCGAAGGGATCATCTGCAGTGACAGTCAGCGCCGCAGTCTGATTCTCCGTCACTCTGACCGTCACGGTCTTGTTCGAGTCCGCATAATCCCCATCGCCGGCCTGCACCTCGATCTCTGCGGTGTCGACAATGGCGTCGGCATCCTCGGCCGCTTTCACAGTCACCGTCTGCTCGTCGTCCCAGTTGTCGACCGTGAATTCCGTCGGCTGCGTCAGCGTCACCGTCACATCGCCGCTCGGCCGGCTCGCCAGCTGCACCGTGAAGGTGTCATTGCCGCCCTCGGCAATGGTCAGCGAGGTCGTGGAAACCTCCAGCCCCACGTCGTCGTCGTTCACCGTCACCGTCAGGCTGGCGGCCTTGAGGGGGTTGCCCGTGAGGGTGATCGTCGCGGTGTCGTTGGCGCCGTCGGCATCCTCGGCCGCCGTGACCGTCACCGTCTGGGCTTCGGTGGTGCTGTAGAAGGTCAGGCTGCTCGGGCTGATGGTGACCTCGTCGCTGTTCGACTCTAGGCTGACCTTTCTGACCCGCTTGATCTCCGAGGACGGTTTGACCGTGAATGTCCCGCTCCCGCCCTCCGCCACCGTCAGCGATGTCGGCGCCAGGGTGAGCCCGATGTCGTCGTCGAGCAGCCCCACCTGCAGGCGCCGGTCCACCCCGTCCTCATGCACCAGGCCGGCATCCAGCGTGAAGTCGATGTAGGCGTCGGAGTCGCTGACATCTGTGTCGTCCTCGGCAACCGAAACCGTGACGCTCTGCGCCCTGCTCCAGTTGTCGGGGGTGAAGGTCAGCGTGAGCGTCCGGCTCGAGGCGCCGCCGGCGGTCGAGAGCGTGACATCGGCGTCGGTGCTGCGCATGGCAATGCTCCTGTCGCCGCTCGGCTTTGACCTCAGAACGTAGGAGAAGGTGTCCGACCCGCCCTCCTCGATGATCAGGATGTTCTCGTCGCGGTAGGCCTGGACGACCTCCCGGACGGTGACGGTCACCGAGCCGATGCCGACATCGTCGCCGCCCAGGGCGATGGTCACCACGTCGTCGGCGCTGTCGTCATCCCGCCCCGCACTGACCGTCACGGTCTGGTAGACATTCCAGTTGTCGGCGTCAAAGGTCAGCGTGGTCTTGTCCAGCGTCAAGTCGCTGCCGGATGGCAGAGAAATGTTGACCCTGGCTGCGGACGAGGGTGCCTCCTTCAGCCTGACCTCAAAAGTCCCGCTGCCGCCCTCGCTGACGGCGAGCTCGTTGGGCGTGATCTTCAGCTGGACATCGTCATCGATCACCGAAACCGTCACCGAGGAGGAGCCGGCATTGACCCACTCGTGGGTGCCGTCATCGTTGGTCACGCGGAGCTGGGGTTGGATCGTCACCGTGCTGTCCTGCGCATCGTCGTCCTCGGATGCGTTCACCGTCACCGTCCGGGCCGTGCCCCAGTTGGAAGGCGAGAAGGTCAGCGTGTCCTGGCTGCCGGTTGTGCCGGTGTCCACCGTCACTGCCTTGTTATTCGAGGATGTCAGCCTCACGGTGACATCGGTCGAGGGCTGTGCGACCGGCTTGATCGTGAACGTCCCGCCGCCTCCCTCGCTAATGGTCAGGCTGGTCGGCGACAGCGTCAGACCGAGCTTTTCTTTAACCGTCACCGGTAAGCTGGCGGTGACACCGGCGTAGTCACCGCCCGAAGCGGTCAGGCTGATCGTCGCCCTGTCCTCGGTCGTGTCATCGTCCCAGGCTGCATTCACCGTCACCGTCTGCTCCGTGCCCCAGTTCGTCGGCGTGAACCTCAGCGATGACTTACTCAGCATCACATCGGTGTTGACTGCACCGCTCTGGGAGAGGGTTATCGTCACGCTCCCGCTCGGCCGACTGGTCAGCTCCACCGTGAAGTTTTCCGAACCACCCTCATCCACCGTGAGTTGGGTCGGCGTGATGGTCAACCCCGTCTGGTCATTCTCCGTCACCCGCACCAATACGCTGCCGGTCGCATCGCTGTAGCCCCCGCCCGAGGCGGTCAGGCTGATGGCCGCGCTGTCGTCGGTCGTGTCATCGTCCCGAACTGCATTCACCGTCACCGTCTGTGCGGTGTCCCAGTTCGAGTTCGTGAAGTCCAGCGTGTTCTGGTTGTTGTCGGCGCCCGTGTCGGTGTCGACCGTCACATCGGTGTTCTCCGGCTGTGCCAGCGTCACCCTGACATTCCCGCTCGGCCGGGCGGCCAGCCGCACAGTGAAGGTGCTGTTGTCGCCCTCGGCGACCTTGAAGGGATCCGCCGCAGCGATGACCAGTGCCGCCGTGTCGTTGTCCGTCACGTTGACCGTCACGGTCTCCGTCTCGTCCGCATAGTCTCCGCCCGATGCGGTCAGCGTCACCCTGGCGCTGTATGCAGTTAGGTCAGTGTCCTCGGCTGCTTTCACCGTCACCGTCTGGATGGTGTTCCAGCCGTCGGATGTGAACGTCAGCGAGGGCTTGTCGACCGTGACCTTGTCGTCGTTCGAGGTCAGCGCGATTGTTCGGTCGCCGTCTGGCTGGGCCGCCAGCTGAATGGTGAAGGTTTTCGAGCCGCCCTCGTCCACCGTCAGGGTGGTCGGCGTGACGGTCAGACCCGGTGTGTCGTCGTCCGCCACCGCAACGGTCACATCCCCGGCCACGCCGCCGTAGTCGTCGCCCGAGGCCGTCAGGCTGATCGTCGCGCTGTCGCTGGCGGCATCATCGTCCTCGGCGGCATTCACCGTCACTGTCTGCTCATCGCTCCAGTTTGAAGCCGTGAACGTCAGCTCGTTCTGGTTGCCGGAGGCGTTCGCGTCGGTGTCCACCGTCACATCGACGTTGTCCGGCTGGGCCAGCCTAACTGTCACATCGCTGCCCGGCCGGGTCTTCAGCCGCACGGTGAAGCGGATGTTGTCGCCCTCGTAGATTTTTACGCTTCGAGCCGACAGAACCAGGCCCGCCTCGCTCCGCTCCGTCACTGACACTTCCATGCTGGCTGTTACATCTTTGTAGTCGCCCCCGGAGGCTGCCAGAGCGATGCTGGCGCTGTCGTCCAGGGTGTCGTCGTCCTGGATTGTGCTGACCGTCACCGTCTGGGGCTGATTCCAGTTTCTCGCTGTGAAGGTCAGCGTGTTCTGGTTGCCTGCCGCTCCGGTGTCGGTGTCCAGCGTCACATCGGTGTTTTCCGGCTGTCTCAGCGTCACCGTGACGTTCCCGCTCGGTTGCGTCGCCAGCTGCACCTTGAATTCCTCGCTGTCCCCTTCCATGATGGTCAGATCGTCCGACGACAGCATCAGCCCCACCTCATCATCGTCGTCCACCTTTACCGCCACTCTGCGGTTCAGATTCTCATAGCCTCCTCCCGATGGGGTCAGCGAGATGGCCGTGCTGTCGTCGATGGCGTCATGGTCTTGGCTGGCGCTGACCCTGACCGTCTGGGGGGCGCTCCAGTTGCCCCTCGTGAAGGTCAGCGAAGACGTGCTCAGCGTCACGTCCCCATTGGGCGTGCCCTCCTGCGCCAGCTGCACTGTCACATTACCTGACGGCTGTGCGGCCAAAACCACCGTGAAGTCCTTGCCGCTACCCTCCAATATGCCTAGGTTGGTGGTTGCGAGTGTCAGAGCCGCCGCATCGTTGTCCGCCACGAGAATACTCAAATAGTCTTTTCTAGCTAATGTTTCTAATACTAGGAGCTCGGTTTCAAATAGCTGGTCGTCATCCTCGGCGGCGCTGACCGTCACCGTCTGGGGAACGTTCCAGTTTTTGCGCGTGAATCTCAGACTTTTTTGGCTGCCAGCTTTGAGAGGGTTGGTGTCAAAGGTTACATCCTTGTTTTGGTATTTCTTGCTGTTTTCTTTATTTACCAACACAGTAGCGGGCCTACTGATCTCCCCCGCCATCCGAACCGTGAATGTGGCGCTGCCGCCCTCGGGCACAACCAGAGGATCTGATGCCATCTCGATGATCGGATAGAGGTCGTCGTCGTCCACGGTGATCCGCACTCTGGCGGTCTGGCCCGCATAGTCGGTCTCATTTCCCGATACAGTTAGATCGATATAACCAGTATCTTTTATCGCATCGGCATCCTCGGCAGCCGACACTTTTACAGTTTGAGGTGTGCTCCAGTTTGAAGGCGTAAAGGTCAGCGTGTTTTGGTTGCCGCTCGTGAGGGGATCGGTGTCCACCGTCAAATCGGAGCTGGATGGATTGGGGACATTGACTCTCACCGTTCCAGATGGGCGGCTGTTCAATCGCACCGTGAACATTTCGCTAAAGCCCTCGGGCACGATAAAATTGGCGGTCATCGAGACATTGAGGCCCGCATCGTTGTCCCTGACAAAGTACATAGAATGTTTAGCATGCGGTGCCACATCATTTTTGAAACTGATCCAACCTCTTTCATCGCTGGCGTCATCATCATCAAGGGCGCTCACCGTCACCGTCTGGGGGATGTTCCAGTTTGAGGGAGTGAAGGTTATTGAGGGTTTATCTATAGAAATCCCTGCCCGCAAGAGAGTGTCTCTGTCGTTCGCTAGTGATATCGTCGACGAGGAAGGGGATAGCATCCGGATTGTGATGGTTTGAGAAGAACCCTCTTCCAAGATCAGCACATGAGGCGATACCTCAAAATGTTTTAGGTGTGCGTTCGCCCTGCTCGCAACAATCAAGACTTCGTTGCGCCCGCCATTGGGCAACAGGACATGGAGAGTTCCCAAGTAACTGCCGATGCCGGGTTCAAAGGCACCGGCAGCGGCGCTCACCGTCACCATCTGCTCTATATGCCAATTTGTTGGCGTGAAAGTCAGGGTGTGCTGATTGCCGGGGGTGTCTGCATCGGTGTCAAAAGTTGCATTGATACGGTTGAAATTTTCACCGGGCTGCAATGTGACTGTCACATTTTCAGAGGGGCGCTGTGACAGGCGGAGTGGGAAAGTTGCACTGGAACCTTCGACTAGCATTACATTGATGCTCCAGCTGGCGTCGTCTAGGTGCGCCAGAAGAGTACTATCAAATATCGTGAATGTGACGCTTTCGCTCACACCGTCATAACCCCCGCCCGATGCATTCATCGAGAGGATCACCGTGTTATCAATTAGATCGGGGCCACCTCGCCACACATAATCGATTTGTTGAGGAGTTTCCCAATTGGATTGATCAAAGAGCCAAAGTCCGTTATTTACGCCAAAATCGGGATCGCTTGAAACCCAAGTGACCGCAACAGGTCCGGTGGGCTTGGTTTTCAAATGGACATATAGGCTGTCGCTATCATAGTTACGTGAAAATTCCATCGATGTCTCCGACAGCACCAGCCCCGGGCTCGTGTCTTGACCGTGTGCGAGTAGTGAGAAGGCCAGCCCCATAAGCAGCGCACCAGCAAACAGCAGCAGCTGCTGCCGCTGTCTTGAACAAAAAATATCGGCTGGGGAGGTGGACATCAGAGATCGGAAGGCAGGAGGTTAGGCGCGTGAGAGAGATGCTCTGAATGCACCACAGAATGAGAATCGTGTGCAGCCTCTGCAGCGGCAGAGTCGGTCGCTCTGAAGTCATTCATGCCCTATTCCGGCGAGCTGTGGGAGCCGCCGCCTCGTCAAGCGGCGAGATATTGCCACAAATCGAGCGGCTCTGACTGTTTTCCGGGGTCGGGCGGTCTGGAGCCACCCGCAAAAGTCCGCCCCCAGGCAACCGCAAAGCGCCCTCCCCGTCAGAAAACCCGCCTGCATCGAACCGCCCCATCCCGCCACCCAAGCCCGTCCGGTGCGGTGAGTAGAATGCCGGCCATGAAGCAGCAAATTGACCGGGTAACCCGACGGCTTTGGCAGATTGTGATGTACGGTCTGCTGGGCGCTGCGGGGCTGACGATCGCGGTGCTGATGGGCGTCGCAGCCCTGATGGTGCTGGCCATGGCCTACGCCGCCGTCTGGTTCTACACGCGCCGGGCGAGGCAGGCCAGGGTGCGCAAGCACCCCCGCACCGAGGCGGATGTCTACACCCCCGAGGTCGAAATCATTGACGAGATCGATCTGGAACGGGGCGCCAACAGGTCGCTCCCCTCTCAGCGAAGGCTGAAAATCTCAGGGCACACTTCCCGATCGGAGGATTAAAGATATGAAGCCAACCCCCCTGCGGCTGCTCACCGTTCTGCTCTGTATCACTCTCGGTGCACCGGCGATGGCGCAGACACCGGAGACAGCGCCGGCGGAGACGCCACAGACACCGGCCACAACAGAAACCCCCGCAACACCGGCCCCGGCGCCGGACACAACAGAGACGGCAGAGACGGCAGAGACCCCAGAAACCGCAGAGACCACCACCCCCGAGGCCGCCGCCCCGCCGCCGGCCGAGAACCGCCACATCGACGTCTACCTGGCGCGCAAGATCATCACGATGAACCCGTCCTGGCCCGAGGCGCGCGTGGTGGCGGTTCGCAACGGCGAGATCCTCGGAGTGGCCAACCGCCTGAGCCAGCTGCAGCCCTGGCTCAGGGACACCCCCCACACGGTGCGCGCCAATTTTGCCGACAAGGTTCTGATGCCCGGCTTCATCGACCCGCACCAGCACTTCCTGCTGGGGCCGCTGACGCTGCTGCAGCGCAGCATCACCTACAACCCGACCTTCAAGCCCTACGGCCCGCCGACCAAGGCGCTGCGCACGCGCATCTCGGTGATGGAGCGGCTGGCGGAGTATCACGCCGAGATGCCGCCGGAGGAGCCGCTGATCGCCTGGGGCTTTGACGTGCTGGCACACGGCGGGCATGTCGAGCGCAGCGAGCTGGACGCCATCTCGACGGAGCGGCCGATCTACGTCTGGGACGCCTCGGTGCACAACATCTACCTCAACAGCGCCGCCCTGGCGCAGACCCAGCTGCCCGAGGACTTCAGCGCCAAACACCCGACCTCGAATATCGAGAACGGCCAGTTCATCGGCACGGTGGCCATGCTGCCGGTGGCGGGGCCGCTGATGAACGCCTGGCTGCAGCCCGAGCGGCTGCCGGAGCTGCTGCAGTTCTCGGTCGACAGCTTTCGGCGGGGCGGCATCACCACGACGGCCGATCTGGCGCTGGGAATGTTCAGCCGCCCGCTGGAGGAGGCCGCCATCCCGGCGATGCTGAACCGCCCGGATGTCCCGATGCGCGCCGCCCTGGTGGTCTCGTCGGCGGCCTATCCCGACCCCGACTCGCTGGCCGAGCTGCGCAAGTCCGCCGGCGACAAGGTGTTCCTGGGCGGGGTGAAGTTCATCATCGACGACGCCTTCCTGTCGCTGACGATGCAGGCCGGCCCGCCGGGCTACATCGACGGCCATGAGGGGGTCTGGCAGATCCCCGAGGAGCAGCTCTACGAGGCCATCCTGCCCTGGTGGCGGGCGGGCTTCCGCATCCACGTCCACTCCAACGGCCAGCTCGCCCAGGAGGGCACGCTCAACGTGCTGCAGAAGCTGCAGGAGGCACACCCCCGCTTCGACCACCGCTTCACCTTCGAGCACGTCGGCATGCTGACCGCAGACCAGGCCGAGCGCATGGCGGCGCTGGGCGCCCAGGCCAGCGTCAACATCTGGTATCCGTGGCTGCGGGGGGCGCTGAACCGCGAACATATCGGGATCGACCGGGCCGAGACGGTCTCGCCGCTGGCGACGCTGCAGCGTGCCGGGGTGCGCACGACGCTGCACACCGATCTGCCGGTGGCGCCGCCGCTGCCGCTGCACTCGGTCTGGCACGCCGTCAACCGGCTCGACCAGGACGGGCGCGTGCTGGGACCGGCCGAGCGCATCGACATCCACGAGGCGCTGCGGATGATCACCATCGAGGCGGCGCGGGTGCTGGGCATTGAGCGTCGAGTCGGCAGCATCCAGGCCGGCAAGCTGGCGGATTTCACGGTGCTCGAGGAGGACCCCTACAAGGTCGAAAAGCGCCGCATCCGCGACATCGAGATATGGGGGACGGTGGTCGGCGGCAAGATCTATCCGGCCTCGGAGATCGCCCCGCCGGCGCTCGCCCCCTGAACCCCGGGGGGTTTCGGGGCGGCGGTTATCATAATCGGCTGATTTGCAGCAGCCCGCCCGGTGCGATTCAAGCTGAAATGGATTTTTCTCCTGCTGCTCATCGCCGGGCTGGCTGCGGCTTGGTACTTCTACTTTGACGAGCGCGGGGAGCAGGCGCCTCCCCCGGCAGCCGAGCCCTTCCAGACCGCACCGCCGGTGCAGCAGAACCAGCCAATCCAGCCGATTTTTGACGATTCCGCAGTCCGCACGCTGCGCCTGACCATCGGCGATGTGCGGGATGAGCTGCGCCGCTCCGAAAACGGTCTGCGCGACGAGCTGAGGGAGGCCTCCCAGCGGATCTATGTGCTGGAGCGCAAGCTGGGCGAGATTCAGGCGCTGCAGAGCGACTCGACCGGCGCCGCCGAGCTGCTGCGGGGTGTCGGGCAGGCCCGGCTGGCTCTGCGCAGCGGCGACGATGCCGCACTGCTGGAGTTTGAGCGGCAGCTGGCCCAGTCCGACCTGCCGGCCTCGCACAGCCAGGCGCTGGACGGCTATCTGTCCCAGCTGCACCGCTGGCAGGCGGGGCGCGATGCGCAGCTGCGCCGGATCGACGAGCTGCGCGGGCAGATCCGCCGGCTGAGCCAGCTGCCCTCGATGGATCCCCCCGAGCGCGCCGAGCCGGGGGACTGGCGCGCGGCGCTGGCCGAGACCTTCAGCGGCTGGTTCCGGCTGCGCCGGCTCGACAGCGCCGATGCCGGGCAGGCCGACGCCATGGCGCTGGAGCTCTACCGCGCCCGGGCGATGCTGCTGACCGATGCCCTTGAGATCGCGCTGCGGCAGGGGGCGGTGCAGCCGTTTTCGCGTCTGCGCGATGCGCTGCTCGAGTCGGTCGGGCGCTTTCCGCAGCAGCCGGTGCGCGAGACCCTTCGGCAGCTGCTGGGCGAGCTGCGCGCCAGGCCGATTCCGGTGTTCGGCGGCATCGCCCCCGACGCCCTCCCCAGCCCTGCGACTCCTGCTACTCCTGCGACTCCTGTGACATCGACTGCATCTGCGGTGCAGGAGGAGGACCTCAAGACCCGGAGCGCCGCCGACAACAACGAGCCGCCGGCCGAGACGAGGCAGACCGAGGTCGCCCAGCCGACCCAAACCGCAGCGGAGGCGACGCCCTGATGCGCCGGCGGGTGCTGCTCTGGCTGCTGCTGATGAGCGTCACCGCACTCCTCGCCGAGCTGCTGGCCGACGGCTCGGGCTACGTCGGCATTCGCCTGGGCGACTGGCTGTTCGAGATGCGCCCCATGCCGCTGTTCATCCTGCTGCTGCTGGGCGCCCTGCTCATCGTCTGGGGCTCGAATTACTGGCGCGCGCTGCGCCGCCTGCCCGAAAGCCTGCGCCGCTCGTCGCGCTCGCGCCGGCAGCTCAGGGCGATCCGCGCGCTGCTCGAGGCCAACACCGCCAAGGCGCGCCGTCTGCTGGGCGGGATCGAGGACTGCACCGAAGTCGAGACCCTGACCCTGGCCCTGGCCGCCTGGCGCGATGAGTCGCCCGAGGACATCAGGCGGGCGCTGCAGCACCTGGGCACGCTGCAGCCCTCGTGGGGCAAGGGCATTGCGCGGCTGCGCGAGCAGCTGCTGCCGGAATACCTGCCGGGAGAGGAACCTGAACACTAGGCCGGCGGCGGCGCTCGATCCCACTCCGCCGGCGCTGCGCATCGGCCCGATCACGCTCGATGCCCCGGTGCTGATGGCGCCGCTGGCCGGCTGGACCGACGCCCCGTTTCGACGCCTGGTGCGCGCGTTCGGGACTCCGCTGGCGGTCACCGAGATGATCCTCGCCCAGCCCGGGCTGTGGGGCAGCCGCAAGACCTCGCACAGGCTGGATCTGGACGGCGAGCCCGGCGCGCGCTCGCTGCAGATCGCCGGCGCCGACCCCGAGGCAATGGCCGAGAGCGCCCGCCTGGCGGTCGATCTCGGCGCCGACATCATCGACATCAACATGGGCTGCCCGGCCAAGAAGGTCGCCCGCCGCGCCGCCGGCTCGGCGCTGCTGTCCGACGAGCGCCTAGTCGGCCGCATCGTCCGCAGCGTGGTGCGAGCGGTGCGCGCACCGGTGACGCTGAAGATACGCACCGGGCCCAGCCCCGATAACCGCAATGCCGCCAGCATCGCCCGCATCGCCAGGGACGAGGGGATTCAGATGCTGGTCATCCACGGGCGCACCCGCGCCTGCCGCTTCAACGGCAGCGCCGAGCACGGCACGCTCAGGGGCGTCGTCGAGGCGGTCCCCGACCTGCCGGTCATCGCCAACGGCGACATTTCCAGCGTCGCCGAGGCGCTCGGGATCATCGCCGAGACCGGCGCCTCCGGGGTGATGATCGGTCGGGCGGCGCTGGGGCGCCCGTGGCTGCCGGGTCAGATCGCCGCCCGGCTCAGCGGTCGCCGCCCGCCCGCTGCGCCCCGTGGAGAGGCGCTCGTCGAGTGCATCGCCGGCCACCTCGGCGCCCTGCACCGCTTCTACGGCCCGGAGCAGGGCGCCCGCATTGCCCGCAAGCACTGGGGCTGGTACGCCGAGCGCCACCGCCCCGCCCGCAGCGCCGAGCTGAAAAAAGCCTTCAACGTGCTGACCTGCCCGCAGCGGCAGATCGACCTGGTGCGCACCGCCTTTGCCCCGTCCACGACCGAGGAGTCCGTCGCCGCATGAACCCATCTGATCCGCATTCCCAACAGTCCCCGCCAACCCGGGGGGTCGTGCGCCGCGCCCTGATCGGGGTGTCGGACAAATCCGGCATCGTCGAGTTCGCCCGCGCGCTCGCCGACGCCGGCGTCGAGATCCTGTCCACCGGCGGCACCGCCAGGGCGCTGGCCGAGGCGGGGGTGCCGGTGCGCCCGGTGTCGGACTACACCGGATTTCCCGAGATCATGGACGGGCGCGTCAAGACCCTGCACCCCCGCGTACACGGCGGCATCCTGTCCCGGCGGGGGAGCGACGCCGGCGTCATGCGGGAGCACGGCATCGAGGCCATCGACCTGGTGGCGGTCAACCTCTACCCCTTCCGCAGCGCCAGCGCCTCGGGCGATTTCGACCACGCCATCGAGAACATCGACATCGGCGGGCCGACCCTGATCCGCGCCGCCGCCAAGAACCACAGACACGTCACGGCGCTGGTCGACTCCGGCGACTATGAGACCGTGCTGGGGCAGATCCGCGACACCGGCGGGGTGTCCAGTCAAACCCGATTGAACCTCGCCGTCAAGGCCTTTGCGCACGTTTCACACTACGACTCAGAAATTGTCAAGTACCTCGACCGGCACACCGAGGCGCCCTGCGACCGGCTGCTGCTCAGCTACCGCCTGAGCCGCCGGCTGCGCTACGGCGAGAACCCGCACCAATCTGGAGCGCTCTACGCCGATGCGAGCGGCGCCGGGATTGCCGCCGCCGAGCAGCTGCACGGCAAGGAGCTGTCCTTCAACAACATCGCCGACGCCGACACCGCCTACCGCTGCGCCTGCGCCTTTTCCGAGCCGGTCTGCGTCATCGTCAAGCACGCCAACCCCAGCAGCGTCGCCCTGCGCGCCGACCTGCTCGAGGCCTACCGGGAGGCCTACGCCGGCGACCCGACCTCGGCCTTCGGCGGGGTCATCGCCTTCAACCGCCCGGCGACCGGGGCGCTGATCCGGGCCATCCTCGAGCAGCAGTTCGTCGAGGTCATCATCGCCCCCGACTTTGACCCGGGGGCGCTCGAGGCGGTGCAGAGCAGGAAGAACGTGCGCCTGGTGCGGTGCGAGGCGGCGGCCGAGGGCAGCCAGCACCGCAGCGTCAGCGGCGGCCTGCTGCTGCAGGATGCCGATGCCCTGGACGAGCTGGACGACGATGCATCGCTGCGCTGCGTCACCGAGCGCGCACCGACCCCGGAGGAGCTGCGCGACCTGCACTTCGCCTGGCGCTGTGCGGCATTCGTCAAGTCCAACGCCATCGTCTACGCCAGAGAGCAGCGCACCATCGGGGTCGGCGCCGGGCAGATGAGCCGGCTCTACAGCGCCCGCATCGCCTCGCTCAAGGCCGAGGAGGAGGGGCTGCCGGTGGCCGGGGCGGTGATGGCCTCGGACGCCTTCTTCCCCTTTGCCGACGGGGTCGAGGTGGCGGCCGAGGCGGGCATTTCCGCCATCATCCAGCCGGGCGGCTCGATCCGCGACAGGGAGGTCATTGCCGCGGCCGACTCGGCCGGAATGGCCATGCTGTTCACCGGCCGGCGGCATTTTCTGCACTGATGAGGACGGGAGGGTGACATGCGCGTTTTGGTAATCGGTTCGGGCGGGCGCGAGCACGCCATCGCCTGGCGCCTGGTTCGGGAGGACGGCGTCGATGAGGTTTTGGTCGCCCCGGGCAATGGCGGCACTGCGGGCATGCAGCGGGTGCGCAACTGCCCGGTCGGCGTCGATGATCTCCAGGGGCTTGTCGATCTGGCGCGCACCGAGCGGGTTGATCTGACCATCGTCGGCCCCGAGGCGCCGCTCGCCGCCGGCGTCGTCGACCGCTTCCAGGCCGCCGGGCTCAAGTGCTTCGGCCCCAGCCGGAATGCGGCGCAGCTGGAGAGCTCCAAGCTGACCGCCAAGCGGGTCATGGCCGACGCCGGTGTTCCGACCGCAGAGCACTGGGCCTTCGACCGGCTCGAGGGCGCCCTTGAGCTGATCGACAGCCGCCCGGAGGGAGCGCTGGTGGTCAAGGCCGACGGCCTGGCCGCGGGCAAGGGGGTGTTCGTCTGCCGCACCCGGGAAGAGGCCCGCAGCGCCGTCCGCCAGGTGCTCTCGGACTTCGGCCCCGCCGGCAAGAGGGCATTCATCGAGGAGTTCATCGAGGGCGAGGAGCTCAGCTTCATCGCCCTGGTCGACGGCGAGGACGTCCTGCCGCTGGCCAGCAGCCAGGATCACAAGGCCCGGGACGACGGCGATGCCGGCCCCAACACCGGCGGCATGGGGGCCTACTCGCCCGCCCCGCTGATGGACGACGCCCTGCAGCGGAGGATCCTCGACGAGGTGATGCATCCGACGGTGCAGCAGATGGCCCGGGGCTATCCGGATCACCGCTTCACCGGCTTTCTCTACGCCGGGCTGATGGTCACCCCCGCCGGCGAGGTCTCGGTGCTCGAGTTCAACTGCCGCCTCGGCGACCCGGAGACCCAGCCGCTGCTGATGCGCCTGCGCACCCCGCTCTCGCAGCTGTGCCTGGCCGCCCTGGAGGGGCGCCTGGGCGAGTGCGCCCTGGAGTGGGATCCGCGCCCGGCCCTGGGGGTCGTCATGGCCAGCGGCGGCTACCCCGGCGACTATGCCAAGGGGCATCCGATTTCCGGTGCGCTCGGGGACTCCGACGAAGTCGCCGTGTTCCACGCCGGGACGGTGCGCAGCGACACCGGCGAACTGCTGACCGCCGGCGGGCGCGTGCTGTGCGTCACCGCCCTGGGGTCCGACCTGGCCGAGGCGCAGCGCACCGCCTACGAGCGCGTCGGCCGGATCACCTGGCGGGATGAATTTCACCGCAGCGACATCGGCCACCGCGGGCTGAAGCGTTGAGGCTGCAGCTCAGCCAGCTCGGCGAGCACCTGCGGCGACCGCTCTCGCCGATGTACCTGGTTCACGGCGGCGAGCCGCTGCTGGTGCAGGAGGCCTGCGACGCCATCATTCAGGCCGCCCAGCGCCAGGGCGTTGCCGAGCGCAGCAGCTTCCACAGCGACACGCACGACTGGGAGAGCCTGCCGATGCACCTGCAGAGCCAGTCGATGCTGGCCAGCCGCAAGCTGCTGCACGTGCGGCTCTGGCCCGGGTCGCTGAAGAACCGGGCCGCCAAGCCGCTGCAGAATCTGGCCGCCATGGACAAGGGCGCCGACATCGTCCTGGTGCAGGCCAATGATCTGAATCCGGCCTCGCAGCGCACCGCCTGGTTCAAGGCGCTGGCCGGGGCCTCGGTCGAGGTCGCGGCCTCCGCAGTGCCGGCGCGCGAGCTCATCGGCTGGCTGATGCGGCGCGCCGAGGCCAAGGGCTTTGAGCTGACCGAGGCGGCGGCCAAGCTGATTGCGGCGCGCACCGAGGGCAACCTGTCGGCCTCGGCACAGGAGATCGACAAGATCGCCCTGGGCGCCCCCGCAGCGCCGGTCGACCGCAAGCAGCTGCACGAGGCCATCGGCGACTCCACCAGCTTCACCATCCAGCGCATGATCGACTGTGCCCTCGGCGGCAATGCCGCGCGGGCGCTGCGCATGCACTGGCGGCTGCGCAACACCGCCGCATCGAGCTATCAGATCGTCGCGATGTGGCGCTTCGTCCTGCTGCCGCTGCAGGCCGCCGCCGCATCGCCCCACCCGCACAGGGCGCTGCAGAGCGCCCGGGTCTCGCAGTCGCGCATCGGCCTGCTCATCGGCGCCCTCGAGCGCTGCCCTGCCGACCTGCTGAACGCCGCCCTCGATGCCCTCGCCAGCGCCGATGCACAGTGCAAGGGCGCCGCCCTCGGCGACCCGTGGCGCACGCTGGCGGACATCTGCGTTCTGGTGTCGGGGGTTAAACTGCCCTGGCAGACGGGTGCATACCTCAAGCCGCCCTGGCATCCCCAGCCCCGCCGATACTCCTGAATGTCGGTGCGCGCTGCGATTTCAACCGGCTTCAGCGAGGCGCACCGACAACCGGCGCCAGGCAAGGATTGCATCGTGAACCCCATCCTGAACCGAACCCTTTTGCTGTCGGCGATCTGCTCGGGCCTGCTGCTCGGGATGCTCGGCAGTGCCCCGCTGCGGGCCGCCGAGACCACCGCCGGCGCCAGCCTCGGGCTGGTCTCGGACTACCGCGTTCGGGGGGTCTCCCAGACCCAGCGCAACCCGGCGGTGCAGGCCGGCTGGACGCTGTCGAGCGACTCGGGGTTTTCGCTGAAATTCTGGGGCTCCAACGTCGACTTTTCCTCCGCCGACGGCAGCGCCAGCACCTCCCTTGAACTCGACCTCGTGATGCGCTACTCGGACGCCTTTGGCGACTCGGAGAGCGCCTCCTGGTCGGTGGCCTTCGGACAGTACTACTACCCCGGCTACGACGAGCTCAACTACCCCGAGCTCTACCTGGACCTCGCCTTCGGCGACTTCACCGTCGAGCTGGTGCACTCGGACGACTACGCCGCCACCGGCGACACCGCCGTGATCGGCATCCTGGGCTATTCTTTTGGCCTGGGCGAGGGGCTGAATCTGGGCATGTCCTACGGCAGCGTCAGCACCGACATCCGCCTGTTCGGCGACACCGGCGACCCGACCAGCAGGGACTTCACCGACAGCTTCGGCTTCTACAGGATCTCGCTGAGCAGGCAGTGGCGCCCGGACGGCGTCACCCTGTCGCTGCAGTGGCACGACACGGACGTTGACGAGACCCACTGCCCCAACAACACCTGCACCGGCGCCTGGGTCGCCGGCATCAGCCAGTCGTTTTGAACCCCGCACGGGCGCCGATGGGGAATGGTGCGGCGGGGTGCGCTGTTTTTGCGCATCCGGCGCTGCCGAGCCGCCGTCACACCCGGTGCGCACCGCTCGGGCGGGCGCCGACCGTCTTTATTGATTTGAGGATTTCACCATGACTCCCATCCAGCTCAGAGCCGCCCCGCTGTTCTCGATGTTCCTGACCCTGGCGCTCGGGGCGCTCGGCAGCGCCCCGCTGCCGGCCGCCGAGACCAGCCTCAGCGCCGACATCGCCCTGGTTTCGGACTACCGTTTTCGCGGGGTCTCCCAGACCGATCGCCACCCGGCCGTGCAGGGCGGCTGGACGCTCTCGGGCGATTCGGGGTTTTCGATCGGAGTGTGGGCGTCCAATGTCGACTTCGCCGCCGATGACGGCAGCGCCAGCACTTCAATGGAACTCGACTTCGTGCTGGGCTATTCGGGCGCCTTCGGCGACTCGGACGGGGCCGGCTGGTCCGTGTCCTACGCCCAGTACAGCTACCCCGGCTACGACGAGCTCAACTATCCCGAGGTGATCATCGATCTGGCATTCGGCGACCTCGCCGTCCAGCTGGTGCACTCCGATGACTATTTCGCAACCGGCGAGCCCGCCCTGGTCGGGATCTTGGGCTACACTTTCGCCCTGGGCGAGAGGCTGAGTCTGGGAATGTCCTACGGCAGCGTCAACACCGAAGCGCGCCTGTTCGGCGAAACCGATGATCTGACCAGCGCCGAGTTCACCGACAGCCACAGCTTCTACTCGATCGAGCTGGGCGCCCAGTGGCGGGAAGACGGTGCGCGCCTGTCGCTCGGATGGCACGGCACCAACGTTGACGACATGCACTGCACCGGCAATATCTGCGAGGGCGCCTGGGTCGCCGGCATCAGCCAGTCGTTTTGAGCCTTATTCAGCCGTCTATGAGGAGACCGAGAATATGAAAATGATCACCGCAATCTTCAAACCCTACAAGCTGGACGAGGTCCGGGATGCGCTGCACGAAGCCGGCATCGACGGGATGACCGTCACCGAGGTCAAGGGCTTCGGACGGCAGAAGGGCCACACCGAGCTCTACCGGGGGGCCGAGTACGTCATCGACTTCCTCCCCAAGGTCAAGATCGAGATCGCGGTCGAGGAGGATCAGGTCGAGGCTCTGATCGACCTCATCGTCCAGGCGACCCGCACCGGCAAGGTCGGCGACGGCAAGATTTTTGTCTCCCCGCTGGACCGAATCATCCGCATCCGGACCGGCGAGCAGGACGGCAGTGCGGTCTGAATCAGACGGCCCGATGCGCCCATTGGGAATCGGGCTTTAGTGCTAAAATCCGCCGCCGCGCAGCCTTCCGCCTGTGCGCATCGTCCCGAAAAACCGGGTGAACTGGTTCACCTTTCCCTGAAATCAACCCAGCAGACGGAGGAGTATTTGCATCATGAGTAATACGGTTTTTTATGTCGACGGACCCGTTTCCGTGGTGATGGCCCAGAACAACGTGGTCCGCATCTCCTTCGGGCTGCAGAAGCCCGAGAACCTCGGCCCCAATCAGGAGCCTGAATTCGACCCGACGCACGAAATCGCCATGCCGCTGGACGGCATGCTCCGGCTCATCGGCCTGAGCCAGCAGGTGCTCGAGAAGTTTGAAGAATCCGGCCTGGTGCAGCGCTCCGGCGACGGCCCGCAGCCGGCCAACGCCCCGGTCGCCCCCACACCTCCCCCGCCCAAGCAGTAATCCCCACCGGGGGCAGCCCGCCCGCCGGCGCCTTCTGAATGCAGCAGCAGAGCACGGTTGCCCGAATGTGTCTGTCGATCCTTCGCGCCGTGGCCGAGGGGCTGGGCCGCACCGCCTGGCTGCTGCTGGCCATGGCGCTGCTGGTGCTCGCCATCGTGCTGGCGCGCTACGTGCTCGGCGTCGGCTCGGTCGCCGTGCAGGAGTTTCTGGTGTTCCTGCACGCCGCAGTGCTGCTGCTGTGCAGCGCCGGCACCCTCACCCACGACCGCCACGTCCGCGTTGATGTTTTGTACCGCGGCTGGCCCGAACACATCCGCGCCCGCATCAACCTGACCGGCGCCCTGGCGCTGCTGCTGCCGATGAGCGCCGTGCTGCTCTGGCTGGGATGGGACTTCGCGGCGCGCTCTTGGAGCGTCAGCGAGATCTCGCCCAACAGCCCCGTGCCGATCTACCTGCTCAAATCCATGCTGGTGCTGGCGGCGGGCTCGCTGGTGCTGGCGGCGGTGCAGCAGGCGCTGAGCGCGCTGCCGCACTGTCGCCGGGTGCAACGGCAATCCGATGGCTGAGCTGCTGCCCCTGCTGCTGTTTGTCTGCATCTGCGCCACCCTGCTGGCGGGCTATCCGGCAGCCTTCACCCTCGGCGGGGTGTCGCTGATCGTCGCCCTGCTGGCCAGCCTCTTCGGTGCCTTCAATCTGGGGCTGCTGGGCGCCATCCCCCTGCGGGTCTACGGCATCGTCACCAACGAGACCCTGATCGCGGTGCCGCTGTTCGTGCTGATGGGCGTGGTGCTCGAGAAATCCGCCATCGCCGAGCGGCTGCTGAACAACATGGCGCAGCTGTTCGGGGCGCGCCCCGGCGGGATGGCGCTGGCCGTGGTGCTGGTCGGGACCCTGCTGGCGGCCAGCACCGGCATCATCGGCGCCACCGTGGTGGCGATGGGACTGCTGTCGCTGCCCGCCATGCTGCAGCGCGGCTACAGCCCGGGCTTTGCCACCGGGCTGATCTCGGCGACCGGAACGCTCGGGCAGATCATCCCGCCCTCCATCGCCCTGATCCTGCTGGGCGACGTCATGGCCAATGCCCACCAGAGCGCCCAGCTGAGCCAGGGCATGCTCTCGCCCGAGACGATATCGGTCGGCGACCTGTTCGTGGTCGCCTTCATTCCGGGGATGCTGCTGGTGGCCGGGTATGCGATCTACTCCATCGCCCATCTGCACCTGCACCCGCCGCAGCCGCAGACCCCGGCGGTGCCGGACGCCGGCGCCGGGGTCGATGCCGGCGCCGGCGGGCGCGCGGACTGGGGCGACGTCCTGCGCAGCACCGCAGCCCCGCTGCTGCTGATCGCCATCGTCCTCGGCAGCATCTTCGCCGGCATCGCCACCCCGACCGAGGCGGCGGGCCTGGGCGCCTGCGGGGCGCTGCTGCTGGCCGCCCAAGCCGGGCGAATCAGTCTGGACATGCTGGGGGAGACGGTGCGCGATGCGGCGCACATCACCAGCATGGTGTTCATGATTTTGATCGGCGCCTCGATCTTCTCGCTGGTATTCCGCGGCCTCGGCGGCGACGACCAGGTCGCCCACCTGTTCGACTGGATCGGCAGCCCGCTCGGCGCCCTGCTGCTGGTCATGGCGGTGGTGTTCGTCCTGGGATTCATCCTCGACTTCATCGAGATCACCTTCATGGTCGTCCCGATTGTCGCCCCGCTGCTGCTGACAATGGGCTTCGACCCGCTGTGGCTGGCCGTGATGATTGCCCTCAACCTGCAGACCTCGTTCCTGACCCCGCCGTTCGGCTTCGCGCTCTTCTACCTGCGCGGCGTCGCCCCGCCAGAAGTCGTGACCGTCGACATGTACCGCGGGGTTCTGCCCTTCATCGCCATTCAACTGGGCGTGCTGCTGATGGTCGGCCTGTGGCCGCTGCTGGACTGATGCGCATCCACCTGCTGGGCATCTGCGGGACTTTCATGGGCGCACTGGCACAGCTGCTGGCCGCCCAGGGGCACCGCGTCACCGGCTCGGATCGAAAGTGCTACGAGCCGATGCTGGGCCGGCTGCGGCAGGCCGGCATCGACATCGAGGAGTCGGACGACCCCCGCCAGCTCGACGGCGCCGAGTGCATCGTCATCGGCAACGCCCTGTCGCGCGGGCACCCCTGCGTCGAGCGCTGCCTGCGCGAGCGGCTGCCGTTCGTGTCCGGCCCCGAAATGCTGGCGCGCTCGGTGCTCGCCGAGCGGCGCGTCATCGCCGTCGCCGGGACCCACGGCAAGACCACGACGACCGCCATGCTGGTGCATCTGTTCCGCAGCTGCGGGCGGTCGGTCGGATACCTGGTCGGCGGCGTGCTGCCGGACGGCGCCCCCTCGGCGGACGCCGGCGCCGATGAGTGGTTCGTCATCGAGGCCGACGAATACGACACCGCCTTCTTTGACAAGCGCTCGAAGTTCGTGCACTACCGGCCCGAGATCGCCCTGCTCAACAACCTCGAGTTCGACCACGCCGACATCTTTGACGACCTCGGGGCGATCGAGCGCCAGTTCAATCACCTGCTGCGCACCGTCCCCGACTGCGGGGCGGTGCTCTACTCGGTGCATTCCGATGCCCTCGCGCGCGTGGTTGCACAGGGGTGCTGGGCCGAAACCGTCGAGACCTTCGGCGAGGGCGCCGGCGACTGGCGCCTTGCGCCCGTCTCGGACGGGGTCGGATACCGGGCGCTTCACGGCGCCGAGGACATCGGCGAGCTGCGCATGCCGCGCGCCCCGGGGCGGCACAACGCCCTCAATGCCCTGGGCGCCATCGCCGCCGCTGCACAGGCCGGCGTCTCCCCCCGTGAGGCGCTCGCCGCCCTCAACGACTTTGCCGGCGTGCGCCGCCGGCTGGAGGTTCTCGGCGAGGTCGGCGGCGTGCTGCTGATCGACGACTTCGCCCACCACCCCAGCGCGATCCGCAGCAGCATCGAGGCGGTGCGCCTGCGGCATCCGGGCGCCAGGCTGCTGGTGCTGATCGAGCCCCGCTCGAATTCGATGCGCTCCGGGGTGCATGCCGACACCCTGCCGGCGTCCTGGGCGGGCGCCGATGCGGTCTGGTGGTGCGGCGAGGATCTCTGGGGCGGCTCGGGCGGGGTGCATGTCTGCCCCGATGTCGAGACCCTGGTGCAGGAGGCGGCCGCCTTCGCCCGCAGCGGCGACATCGTGCTGACGATGAGCAACGGGCCCTTTGAGGGCGTTCACGAACAGCTCAGGACCCGGCTCGCCGGGCGGTGACTGATAACGAGTCGCAGCCCGTGCTTATGTATCTATAATCCACCGGCGCCGCCAGCGGGCGGTGCGTTCAAGACCGGGAGGGCGCTGAGATGAAAGCCAA
>MEIF01000021.1 GCA_001750645.1 Gammaproteobacteria bacterium AqS3 | reverse complement strand
GGTCAGGGCAGAGTTCGACAGGGTGGCGCCGGAGAGGGTCACGTCGTCGTTGGTCTTGGCAAGCGTGACCGTCACGTCCGACTTCGGTGCGGCGCTGAGCCTGACCATGAGGGTGCCCGAGGCGCCCTCGGCTATCGTCAGCGGCCCCGCCGGGGTGACCTCGATATTGCCCGAGGGCGTGTCGTCGTCGGTGACGGTGACCGAGGCGGATGCCGAGACATTGTCGTAGCCGCCGCCCGAGGCGGACAGGGAGATGCGCTCGGTGTCATCGTCGTAGTCGCTGTCCTGCCCCGCGGTCACGGCGACGGTCTGGTCGACGTTCCAGTTCGAGGTCGTGAAGGTCAGCGAGGCATCGCCGAGCGTCAGATCACCCGCTGCGGTCAGCGCCACCGTCACATCCCCGCTGGGCGCCTTCTTCAGCTTGACCTTGAATGTTCCGCTGCCGCCCTCGTTGATGGTCAGCGGTGCATCTGACAGGGCCAGCCCGGGATCGTCATCCTGTACGGAAAAGGTGAGCGGCTTGTTGTCGTTGGTGGCAGTGAAACCGCCAGATTCGATGGAGAGGGTGACTATGACGGTTGCGTCGTCTGAATCGTCATCTTGGAGCCCCCGAAATTGGAAGTTTCTGCCGGTGTTCCAGGTGCCATTGGTACCAGTGGTAAGGGTGATCGTGCTTGGAGAGACAGACAATGCGCTCGGGTTGCTGTTCTCTGCCTTGATGACGACATCCGATGCGGGTTCAACCGAGAGTGTGACTCTAAGCGAAAGCGTGGAACCTTCGTTCACTGCACCGCCGGCAGTCACCTCGATGGTGCCCGACGGCTGCGCACTTGCCGGCGGGCTGGAGGCGATGGCGAGCATCATCGCCAAGCCGGCCAGGAGCGCCAGGCGAGGCGGTCTGAAGGTTCCCGGTGCGGCTGCCGTGCAATCAATCATCGGCGTGTTCATATATTGTCTGCCTCCCGTTCCAGTCGCAGTCGCTGGGTTCGTGTCGGTGCGGGCGTGAAGGCGGCCGTCATCGTCCCGGCATTCAGCCCGATCGACAACGCATTTGGAGCTCTTCAGGCCCTTGGTGATGCGGGTATGTTAGCAGCCGCCCCGCCGGCGTCAGCCCCGGCTGAGCGCGCGCCCGGAATAGGCCAGGTTGCTGTGCCAGAAGTCGATGACGTAGTTGATGCGGTGGCGCATCAATTCCCGGTACTGGGGCAGGTCGCTCAGGCAGATCCAGCGGCACTCGATGATGTCCTCCTCGATCTGCGGGACGACGTCATCGTCGTCGCCCCGGTAGTGCATCAGATACCAGGTGGTCTTCTTGAGGTGGTGGCGACCCTGGTAGAGCGTCACGTGCCAGGTCGGCGGCAGCGTCCCGGTGATGCTGAGCTTGTCCGGCAGCAGGCCGGTCTCCTCGCTGACCTCGCGCATGGCCTCCTGCTCGTAGTCGCTGCTGATCTCGACGCGGCCCTTGGGCATGTCCCACTTGCCGCGCTTGAAGATCAGCAGAATGTGCTGGGCGTCGTTGCACACCAGCCCGCCGGCGGATTTGAGCAGCGGGAGATCGAGGGTGTCGATCAGGCCGTGCTCGGTCTCCAGCGCTTTTTCGTCGTCAAAGCTCATGGTTGTTCATTCCGGGTCTGATTCATGGACGGGGGCCCTCTCCTCCTGCGCCTTGGCGTGCTTCAGTGCCGCGAGCTGCCGCTCGGAGAGGCTCGAGAACGGCACCCCGAACAGCTCGATGTTGTGGCTCTGCTCGACGCGCTCGCCGGTCAGCGGCTTGAAGGTCTTCCTTGAGAACAGCCGCACCAGATGCAGCATCGCGGTCAGGCGCGCCTCGCGCTTTTTGTTGGCGACGATGACGACCCAGGGCGAGCGCTCCGAGGCGGTGTGGCGAAACATCTGCTCCTTGTAGTAGCTGAATTTTTCCCAGAGCTTGGAGGCCTCGAGGTCGTTGGGCGAGAACTTCCAGTAGGTCAGCGGGTTCGACAGGCGCTCCTCAAAGCGCTGCATCTGCACCTGCTGGTCGACCGACAGGTAGAACTTGATCAGCAGCAGACCCTCGTCGATCAGCTGGTGCTCCCACGGCAGCACGCGCTTCATGAAATGGCGGTACTGGCCCTCGCTGCAGTAGCCCATGGTCGGCTCGATCAGGGCGCGGCTGTACCAGGAGCGGTCGAAGAAGGTCACCTGCTGCGGCTTGGGCAGGCGCGTCTCATAGCGCCTCAGCCAGTACTTGGACTCCTTCGGGGTCGGCTTGCCCAGGGCGATGACGCGCAGGTAGTGCGGGATCATGTTTTCGGTGAAGCACTTGATGGTCGAGCCCTTGCCGGCGGCGTCGCGCCCCTCGAACACCACGGCCAGGCGCCGGTTGTGCTTGATGATGTTCTGCTGGATGCTCAGCAGCTCGACCTGCAGGCGGTGCTTTTCGGTCTTGTAGTCCCCGACGCTGATGTCGGAGTAGGGAGCCTGCACGGTGCGCACATTGTTGAGTTGCATTGCGGCAGAGGCGGGGCTGTTGTGCAGCCCGTTATTTTATAGGCGGCCCGGGGGCTTTTCGATGACCGGCACGCCCGAGGCGAGGTCGGCGAAGCGGGTGAAGGCAGCACATGCCGGCAGAGGCAATGCAGCGCCGGCCTCGGGCTGTCCCGACCGGTTTCAGGTTGCCCGCTTCCGGCCGGGATGCACTAATATCGCCCCCGTGCAGGTGCTGCACCGAGTGGAGGGAGGGAGCGTGCCCGTTGCATCGACACAGGACAAGCAGCGCAGAGGAGATTCGCTGACGAGGCAGAGCGAGCTGTCCTCGGTGTTTTCCGAGCACCGCTCGGGCAAGATGACCTATGCCGACCCGGCGATGCCCTGGTATCTGCGCATCGCCGTCCACGCCACCGAAATCTGCACGGGGCGGCCGCTGCTGCAGATGCGCTATGTGCGGGCGCGGCCCGCCCTGCGGCAGGCCAGTCCCGGCGCCGATGTCTGGGATCGCGCCATCGATGCGATGAATATCCGCGGCGACAGCTGGCCCGCCGAGGCCGACCTCGCCCGCCTGCGGCGCCCCGGCCGCGGGCTGCTGATCGTCGCCAACCACCCCTTCGGCGTGGTCGACGGGGTGGTGCTCAGCTGGATCAGCTCGCGCATCGACGAGCAGTTCTACGTGATCGCCACCGGCGTGCTCTGCATCGAGCCCAACCTCAACAGCCACATTCTGCCGATCGACTTCTCGTCGAGGTCCGATGCCGCCAAGCGCAATCTGGTCAGCCGCCAGCTGGCCCTGGAGAAGCTGCGGGGCGGGGGCGTGGTCAGCCTGTTTCCGGCCGGCTCGGTGGGGGCGCCGCCCCGCCGGGGCGAGAAGCCCGTCGACTACGAGTGGAAGGCCATGACCGGCCGGCTGATCAACCGCAGCGGCTGCGACGTGCTGCCGATCCACTTTCGCGGCTGCAATTCCGGGCTGTTCCAGTCGCTGTGCCCGTATCCGGATCTGCGCCAGGCGCTCTACCTCAGGGAGACCCGCCGGCTGCTGGATCGCGAGTGCCGCTTTGAGGTGCGCCCGGTGATTCGCAGCGAAGATATTCCGGGCGATATGAAGGCGTCGCAGCTGGCGCTGTGGCTGCGGGAGCGCCTCAGCCTCGACACCCCGCTGGACGACGCCTGAGCCGTCCCGCCCGACAGGGCGGCGCCGCGGGTGTGTAGAATGGCGCACTTTGCAGACCCGCCACAGGAGATTTCACCATGGGCCAAGCAGTAATAGTAGACAGCGTTCGCACCGGACTGGCCAAGTCCTTTCGCGGAGGCTTCAATAACACTCGAGCCGACAACATCGTTGCGCACATCATCGACGCACTGATCGACCGAACCGGCATAGACCCGGCCCTCGTTGAAGATGTCATCCTCGGCTGCGGCGCACCCGAAGGCGCCCAAGGGCACAACATCGGCCGCACGGCCGGGGTGCTCTCCAAACTTCCAATCACCACCGGCGGCACCACCGTCAACCGCTACTGCTCCTCGGGGCTGCAGACCATCGCAATGGCTGCGGCGCAGATCCAGGCCGGCTTCTACGACACCATCATCGCCGGCGGGGTCGAGTCGATCTCGACCACCCAGGGCAACACCAACATGCACATGTACGTCAACGACGAGCTCGCCGAGAGCGTCCCGGGCATCTACCACCCGATGGGGGTCACCGCCGAGACGGTCGCCAAGCGCTACGGCGTCACCCGGGAGGCCCAGGACGAATACGCATACGCCAGCCAGATGCGCACCGCCGAGGCGCAGAAGGCCGGGCGCTACAAGGATGAAATCATTCCGATGAAGACGGTCATGAAGGTCGTCGACAAGGAGTCGGGTGCGGAATCCGAGCACGAGGTCGTGGTTGACTCCGACACCTGCAACCGCCCCGCAACCACGCTCGAGGGTCTGGCCTCGCTGCAGCCGGTGTTTGACCCGGAAAACGGCTCGGTGACCGCCGGCAACTCCTCGCAGCTGTCCGACGGGGCCTCGGTCACGCTGGTCATGAGCGAGGAGAAGGCCGCCGAGCTCAATCTCAAGCCGCTGGCGGTGCTGCGCGGCTTCACCACGATGGGCTGCGAGCCGGATGAAATGGGCATCGGCCCGGTGTTCTCGGTGCCCAAGCTGCTCGAGCGCAACGGCCTGAAGATCGAGGACATCGACCTCTGGGAGCTCAACGAGGCCTTCGCCTCGCAGGTGGTCTACTGCCGCGACAAGCTCGGCATCCCGATGGACCGGCTCAACCTCGACGGCGGCTCGATCGCCATCGGCCACCCCTTCGCCATGACCGGATCCCGCCAGGTCGGCCACTTGGCCAGGGCGCTGCGGGATGGCGGCAAGCGCTACGGCATCGTGACCATGTGCGTCGGCGGCGGCATGGGCGCAACCGGGCTGCTGGAAGCCTGCTGAGCATGGGCTTCTTCGGTCTGGGGCGGGACAAATCCCGCATGCCGCAGCCCGAGGAAACGCTCTCCGGGCGCAGCGACGCCATGCGGGTCCCCGAGGCGCACGCCGCACTCGGCGTTCCGATGCAGCCGCCGTGGCCCGAGGGCACTGAGACGGCGGTGCTCGGACTCGGCTGCTTCTGGGGGGCCGAGCGGCTGTTCTGGCAGCTGGACGGGGTGCACAGCACCGCGGTCGGCTACGCCGGCGGCGCCACGCCGAACCCGAAATACGAGGAGGTCTGCTCGGGTCTGACCGGCCACACCGAGGTCGTCCTGGTGGTGCACGACCCGGAGCGCCTGAGCTTCGCCCAGCTGCTGCGGGTGTTCTGGCAGGCGCACGATCCGACCCAGGGCATGCGCCAGGGCAATGACGTCGGCACCCAGTACCGCTCGGCGATCTACTTCCAGGACGCCGCCCAGCAGCGCATTGCCGAGGAGTCCAGGGCGGCCTACCAGCAGCAGCTCATGATCGCCGGCTACGGGGCCATCACCACCGACATCGAGGCGGCCGGCGAGTTCTACTACGCCGAGGCCTATCACCAGCAGTACCTGCACAAGAACCCGGGGGGCTACTGCGGCATCGGCGGCACCGGGGTGACCTGCCCGGCACTCGGGGAGGCCGCCGCATGAGCGCTTTGATCGATCAGGAGACCGAGGTCAACGGCCGCGTCTGGAAGCTGAAGGTCGCCCCGGGCGATGCGGTTGCCGCCGGCGACGTGCTGATGATCCTGGAGTCGATGAAGATGGAGATCCCGGTCGAGGCGACGGCCTCGGGGGTGGTCTCCGAGGTGCTGGTCGGCGAGGGCGATGAGGTCGCCGACGGCGACATCGTGGTGCGCCTGACCGCCTCCTGATGAGCTGGGAGGAGGAGGCCGAGGGCATACGCCGGCGGCGGGATGCAGCCCAGGAGCAGGGCGGTGCGCAGGCCGTCGAGCGGCACCACAGCCTGGGGCGGCTGACGGTGCGGGAGCGCATCGACCTCCTGACCGGCGGGGACTTCGACGAGATGGGCCGCATGACCGGCTCGGGCGAGGTCGACGACGACGGCGCCCTGGTCGACTTCACACCGGCCAACTACGTTCTCGGAACCGGCAGGGTCGGCGAGCGGCGCGCCGTCATCGGCGGCGAGGACTTCACCCTCAAGGGCGGCTCGCCCAATGCCGCCGGCCTGCGCAAGAGCGTCTACTCCGAGGACATGGCGCTGCGCTACCGCCTGCCGCTGGTGCGGCTGCTCGAGGGCGGCGGCGGTTCGGTCGCCGGCACCAGCGGCCGCAAGAATGCCCCGGTCGGCGAGGCGGTCTCGCAGCGCCCCCGCTTTCTCTCGATCGCCCGGGTTCTCTCCGAGGTGCCGGTGGCCTCGGCCGCCCTGGGCCCGGTGGCGGGGTTTCCGGCGGCCAGGCTGGCGGCCTCGCACCTGTCGGTCATGACCCGCGCGACCGCCTCGGTGATGGCGGCCGGCCCGGCGGTGGTCGAGCGCGCCCTGGGGATCAGGCTCAGCAAGGATGCGCTCGGCGGCGAGCGCATCCACCGCCGCAGCGGCCTGGTCGACGTCATCGTCGAGGACGAGGCGGCGGCGATGCGCGCCCTTGCCGAGTTCCTGTCCTACCTGCCGCCCAGCGTCCACGAGCTGCCGCCCCGCAGCGAGTGCGGCGATGATCCAGGGCGCTGCGAGGATGAGCTGATCCGCATCGTCCCCCGCAGCCGGAGAGAGCCCTACGACATGCGCCGGCTGATCGCCCACATCGTCGACGACGGGCGGTTCTTCGAGATCGGCAGGCACTACGGGCGCGAGCAGATCTGTGCCCTGGCGCGCTTCGACGGCCATGCGGCGGGGGTCTACGCCAATGACTGCCGGCATTTTGCCGGTGCGATGACCGCCGCCGCCGGTCAGAAGGCGCGCCGCTTTGTCGACTTCTGCAGCACCTTCCACCTGCCGGTGGTGGCGCTCGTCGACCAGCCGGGATTCATGATCGGCCCCGAGGCGGAGGCCGCCGGAACGCTGCGCTACGGAGCCGCCGCCATCGCCGCCGTGATGGAGTCGCCGGTGCCGTGGTGCTCGGTGATCGTCCGCAAGGTCTTCGGGGTGGCCGGGGCCGCCCACTTCGCCCCCGACGCCCACGTGCTGGCCTGGCCCTCGGCGGAGTCCGGGGCGCTGCCGGTCGAGGGCGGCGTCGCGGTGGCCTTCGGGCGCGAGATCGCCGCCGCCGATGATCCGAAAAAGCGCCGCGAGGAGCTTGAGGAGCTGCTGGGCCGGCGCCAGAGCAGCGTGTTTGCCAGGGGCGAGAGCTTCGCCTACCACGACCTGATCGACCCGCGCGAGACCCGCCCGCAGATCTGCTCCTGGCTGCGGGCGGTTCAGCCGCTGATGCAGTCGCTCAAAGGGCCGGTGCGCTTCGGCTGGCGGCCCTGAGGCGCCCGCCGGTGTGGGCGGCTACTTTCTCTGCGACTGGCTGATGATCTGCTGCGCCAGATCGACGATGGTCTGGAAGCACTCCGGGTTCTGAACGTTGACCAGGATCGCCTGGCTGCCCTCGGGGCCGATGGCAATCGTCGGGCAGTCCGGGCGCGAGGATTTTTCGCGCAGGTCGTCGAGGGCGAACTGCTGGCCCTGGGCGAAGCCGTTCTGCGTCGCCCGCTGCAGCGTCTCCGAGCCGAGCTGCACCAGCTTGTCCTCGACCCTGAGGGAGAGGTTCTCAAACTGCTGGTTGATCGAGTTGTTGAGGCTGATGTAGACAAATCCCAGGCCCATCAGGTTGATCAGCACGATGGGGAGGACGATGGCAAGGGCGATGCGGCCGAAGTCGCCGTCGCCGGAGCGCGCCGGCGGGGCTGCAGGGGTCTCTTCGTAATCTTCTATGACTTGCATGCTGGCACCGGGCGCATGGGCGGCGGGCATTCTAGCCGCAAGCGGCGGGGCCAATGGCGGGGCATTGACGGGGGTTCGGGACGCGGCCGGGCCGCCTAGACGTTGAAGCGGAAGTGGATCACGTCGCCGTCCTGGACGGTGTATTCCTTGCCCTCCTGACGCAGCCGGCCGGCCTCCCGGGCGCCGGCCTCGCCGCCGCAGCGGATGAAGTCCTCGTAGCCGATGACCTCGGCGCGGATGAAGCCGCGCTCAAAGTCGCTGTGGATTCGCCCGGCGGCGCTCGGCGCCGGCGCCCCGGTGGTGAAGGTCCAGGCGCGGCACTCCTTCGGGCCGGCGGTGAAGAAGGTCTGCAGGTTCAGCAGCGCGTAGCCGGCGCGAATCACGCGGTTGAGCCCCGGCTCGTCCAGGCCGGCCTCCAGCAGGAACTCGCCCCGCTCGTCCGGCTCGAGCTCGGCTATCTCGGCCTCCAGCAGCGAGTTGACGGCGACGACCTCGGCGCCCTGAACGCAGCTGCACAGCTGCTCGACGTATCCGGCATCGGCGCGCTCATCCTGGATGTTGGCGATGTAGAGCATCGGCTTGGCGCTCAGCAGGTGATACTCGCGGATGCGCCTCTGAGCCGCCTCGTCCAGCTCGAGGGTGCGCACGGGGCGGCCGGCTTCGAGGTGTCCGCAGAGCCGCTCGATCAGCGCCAGGGCTTCCCGGGACTCTGCGATGCCGCTGCGCGCCTGGCGCTGCAGGCCGTCCCGGGCCTTCTCGCAGGTCTGCAGGTCGGCCAGCATCAGCTCGGTGTTGATGATGTCGACGTCGTCGGAGGGCGCCGCCCGGCCGTTGACGTGGACGATGGAGTCGTCCTGAAAGCAGCGCACGACCTGGGCAATGGCGTGCGCCTGGCGAATGTGCGACAGGAACTGGTTGCCGAGCCCGTCGCCCTGGGAGGCCCCGCTGACCAGCCCGGCGATGTCGATGAATTCGACCGATGTCGGGATGGTGCGCTCGGGCCGGACAATCTCGCTGATGCGCTCCAGCCTCGGGTCGGGAACCTGGACCACGCCGGTGTTGGGCTCGATGGTGCAGAACGGGAAGTTCTGCGCCTCGGCCCCGGCGCTGGTCAGGGCGTTGAACAGGGTTGACTTGCCGACGTTGGGAAGGCCGACCAGGGCGCACTGCATCGGGGTGCGGATGGGGTCGGCGGCGGGCATTGTAGCGACAGGCCCCGGCGCCCCTGGGCGCTAAAATCCGGCGTTTTTTGGGGCGTGACATGGCACGACACTTTCTCAACCTGGCCGATCTCTCCACCGGGGAGATCAGAGCCCTCATCAATCGCGCTGCGGCCCTCAGGCGGGATCCCCTGACCGACACGCTCTCGGGCAGGACGCTGGCGCTGCTGTTCAGCAAGCCCTCGACCCGAACCCGCATCGCCCTGGAGGCCGGAATGGCCCAGCTCGGCGGCCAGGCCCTCTACCTGGGGCGCGACTCGCTGCAGCTGGGCCGCGGCGAGTCGATCTCCGACACCGCCAGGGTGATGTCCTCGATGGTCGATGCGGTGGCCATCCGCACCCATGCGCACGCGGAGATCGCCGAGTTCGCCGCCCACTCCGACGCCCCGGTGATCAACGCCCTGAGCGAGCGCGCACACCCCTGCCAGCTGCTGGCCGACCTGATGACCTGGCAGGAGCGCTGCGGCGCCGCGGATTTTGACGCCCCGGTGGCCTGGATCGGCGACGGCAACAACGTCTGCAACTCCTGGCTGGAGGCCTCCTCAATGTTCGGCTTTGAGCTGCGCGTGGCCTGTCCCGAGGGGTTTGAGCCGGACGCCGAGCGCCTCAGGGCAGCCGGCGCCTCGATCGTGCGCGATGTCGGCGAGGCCGTCAGGGGCGCCGCCGTGGTCAACACCGACACCTGGGTCTCGATGGGTGACGACCCCGCCCGCGCGGCGGCGTTCGCCGGCTACCAGGTGACCGCAGAGCTGCTGGATCAGGCCGCCGAAGGGGTCATCCTGCTGCACTGCCTGCCGGCCTATCGCGGCAGCGAGGTGGACGAGACGGTTCTGGACGATGCGCGCTCGGCGGTCTGGCAGCAGGCCGAGAACCGCCTGCACACCCACAAGGCGCTGCTCGAGCTGCTGCTGCGGTGAGCGGCGCCGCCCTCCGCGTGCAGGGGCTCGGCTTCGGCTACGCCGGGGGGGAGGCGCTGCTGTGCGACGTTGACCTGGATCTGGAGGCGGGCTCGGTCGGCTGCCTGCTGGGCGCCAGCGGGGTCGGCAAGAGCACCCTGCTGCGCCTGATCGCCGGCCTCGACCGCCCCGACCGGGGCAGCATCAGCCTCGGCGGCGAGACCCTGTTCGGCCCCGGGCGCCCGGGTGTCCCGGTGCACCGCCGCCACATCGGCATGCTGCTGCAGGACGGGGCGCTGTTTCCGCACCTGGACGTCGCCGGCAACGTCGGCTTTGCCATTCCCAGGGGGCCGGATCGAGATGCGCGCATCGGCGCCTGGCTCGAGCGGGTCGGTCTGCGGCATCTGGCGGGCGCCCACACCGCATCGCTGAGCGGCGGCGAGCGCGCCCGCATCGCCCTGGTGCGCGCCCTGGCCAGCGAGCCGAGGCTGCTGCTGCTCGACGAGCCCTTCGCCGCCCTCGACACGGATCTGCGCCGGCAGCTGGCCCAGGACATCCTGGCCCTGCTGAGGCCGCTGGGGGTCACGGTGTTGATGGTGACGCACGACTGGGCCGAGGCGCTTTCGCTCGCCGATCGCCTCGGCGTCATGATCGGCGGTTCACTGCCGCAGTGGTCGACCCCGCAGGCGCTCTACGAGGCCCCGGCCAGCATCGAGGTGGCGCGCCGCATCCCCGGGACGGGCTTTCTGCGCACCGAGCGGGGCCCTGACGGCGCCTGGCGCTGCGCTGTCGGGACGCTGCCGGCCGCTGCGGTCGAGTGCGTGGGCGAGGTCGGTGCGGCAGGGCTGCTGCTGGTGCGCTCGGAGCTGCTGGGCTGGAGCGATTCGGGGTCGGCCCGGATCGTTTCGCGCAGCTACCTCGGCGGGGCCTACCGCTACCGCATTGAGCTGGCCTCCGGAGAGGCGCTGCAGATGTCGGAGCGCACCCGGCGCCCGGTCGGTGCGGCGGTCGGGCTGCATCCGGCGCCCGGCGGCAGCTGGCGCTGCTACCCCGCCGACTGAGCGCTGTGCGGTACCGGTTCTGCGCGCTTGCCGCTACAATGCCCGCCGCTAACTGTCGCCGTCCCCTTCGTCTAGAGGCCTAGGACTTCGCCCTTTCAAGGCGGCAACAGGGGTTCGAATCCCCTAGGGGACGCCAATAAGCGGGAATAGCTCAGTTGGTAGAGCGCAACCTTGCCAAGGTTGAGGTCGCCGGTTCGAACCCGGTTTCCCGCTCCAGACGGTTGTCCTCGGACGCACCGGTAAGGAGCCAGATGAATCGCATCGCACGTTGCTTCAGGTGGCTGACCGCATGGCTGGGCGGCGCCCCGGCGGCAGCCGGCATCGTCGCCGGGCTGCTGGCGCTGATGCAGATCCCGGCGCTGGGGCAGCAGCCGGCGCCCGAATCCAAGTCCGAATCCAGGTCCGAATCCGAGCCGGAGGCGAGGGTCATCGAGGAGATCATCGTCACCGGCGAGTACTTTGAGAGCACGCTCGATGAGACCCCGGGCAGCGTCAGCGTGCTGGGGCGCTCGACGATGCAGGGGCAGGAGGCGCGCCACTTCGACCAGGTCTCCTCGGCCGTTCCCAATCTGAATTTTGCCGCCGGAGCGACGCGCCCCCGCTTCTTCCAGATCCGCGGCATCGGCGAGCGCCACCTCTATGTCCAGTCGGTCAACTACTCGGTCGGGGTGCTCGCCGACGAGCTCGACCTGACCCAGTTTCCGGCCGGCGCCGGGCTGTTCGACGTGCGCCAGGTCGAGGTGCTCAGGGGCTCCCAGGGAACGCGCCAGGGCGCCAACGCCATTGCCGGGCTGATCCTGCTGCGCTCCGAGGATCCCTCAAGGGACGACTGGAGGGGGCAGATCCGCTACGGCATCGGCAATTACGGCAATTCCAGCGTTGAGCTCGGCGTCGGCGGGCCGCTGTCCGAGCGGGTGCGGGTGCGGGTGGCGGGGGTGCAGGAGCGCTCCGACGGCTTCATGCAGAACTCGACCCTGGACCGGGACGATGTCAACGGCATCGACGAGAACGCCCACCGGCTCAAGATCCACATCGACCTCTCGGATGATCTGCAATTGCGCCTGATGGGTCAGCGCGCCGAGAACAGCAACAACTACGACGGCTTCAGCCTCGACAACTCCAGGGTGTCGACCGCCGATGTCCTGGGCCGGGATGATCTCGACTACTTCGGGCGCAGCTGGGCGCTGGAGTGGAACCTGCCGGCGGTGCGCATCATTCGGCGCACCACCTACATGCGCGCCGAGACCTTCTACGGCTACGACGAGGACTGGGTCTACACCGATTTCTGCGCGGATTACGACTGCTTCTCCTACGGTGAGGGCGGTGCGCGCATCCCCATCACGCCGGAAAACCAGTACTTCAACACCGACTTCTACGAGCGCAAGTACGGCGGCGACACCGACGAGCTGCTGCTGAGCTCGGGCGAGGACGGGCTGATCTTTGCGGGGACGACGCGCTGGCTGCTGGGGGTCTACCGCTCGGAGTCCTTCCGCAGCCTGTCCCGCAACGGCGCCCACTTTGACGCCCAGTACAGATCCATCTACGCACCCTACCGCTCCTGGACCGACGAGGCCTCGACGGCCTACTTCTTTGAGATCCAGAGCCGGCTGGGCGAGCGCGCCAGGCTGATCATCGGCTACCGGGACGCCGATGAGAACACGCAGTACACCGACAGCGACGACCTCAGCCTCGACCTCGACGACAGGCTCTGGGGCGGGCGTGCGGTGTTCGAGTGGAGCACGCCGGACGGCCACCGGCTGTTTCTGCAGTACGCCCGGGGCTACAAGCGCGCCGGGGTCAACTACGACCGCGTCTGGCTGAGGCCCGAGGAGCGCCCCTACCAGGCCGAGACGCTGGACAACATCGAGCTGGGGCTGACGGCCAACTCGGCGGACGGGCGCCTGCGCACGCGCGCGGTGGCGTTTCGCATGCGCCGCCACAACCCCCAGACCAGCGCCTCGCTGGTGTTCTTCTGGCCCAACGGCGCCCCCGCCTACGTCGACACCTTTGCCAATGCCGAGAGCGGCCACAACCTCGGCTTCGAGCTTGAGCTCGGCTGGAGCATTGCCCCGCACCTGCAGCTGGACGCCTCCCTGGGGCTGCTGACCACGCGCTACGGCGCTCTGGTGTTTCGCGATCACATCGACACGACCGGCTACTCGGTCGAGGGGCGCGACCAGGCCAACGCCCCCTCGCGCACGCTGCAGACCTCGCTGATCTGGGACGTCCCGGCATCCGCGGATGTCGTCCTCGAGACCACGCTGCAGCACAGGGGCGGGTTCTTTGTCTCGGACTCCAACCCGCAGCGCATCGGCTCGCACTCGCTGATGCACCTGCGCGCGACCTGGTTCCTCTCCTCCGGCAACACCCAGATGTCGGTGTGGGTGCGCAACCTGCTGGACGAGGAGTACTTCATCCACGGGCTGTATTTCGGCAACGATGCGCGCGACGGCTACACCGCCAAGGGCTATCTCCAGCACGGCGAGCCGCGCCACTTCGGCCTGAGCATCCGGACGCGCTTCGGCGACGCCCTCTAGAGCGGCGAGGCCGCAGCGTGCGGCCTCACTCCGGCCCGCTTATTCACTGAATCAGGGCGGTGCGGCAGGCGCCAAAGACACCCCTTGAGCCTGTGGAAAACTCTCGCCCCGCCGATGCTGCCCGGCGGTTTTCAGGCTTTATGATTTCTGCCGAAAAAGGGATTTTCCACAGTCCGGATCCAATCTGGGAAAAGGCGATTGGGCAAGTCAAAGGCACCGGATATTTAAGACAGGCATGTACAGAACCGGTGCAGAACCGGGAAGGGGCAGCTCAGGCGGTTTTCGGCGAGTAATGTAATCTTGCCGGTTCCGTCAGAGACAGAAGACGGGAGGGGGGCGCACCGATGAGTGAAAGAGAGACGATTACGGCGGACGAGTTGCCACAGAAACAGGAGCAGAACATTTCAGAGGCGGAGCTGCTCGCCGGCGGGGGCTCGGAGCATCAGAGGGCCTACCCCGACTACTCCCCCGGCGCCATCCGGGTCATCAAGCGCAACGGCAAGGTCGTCCCGTTTGACGCCGAGCGCATCCGGCTGGCGATCATGAAGGCCTTCCTCGAGGTCGACGGCGTGGCCGCAGCCGAGTCGGGGCGCATCATCGAGATCGTCACGCGCCACACCAATACCGTGGTGGCGTCGGTGCGCCGCTCCAGGCCCTCGGGCGGAACCATCCACATCGAGGACATCCAGGACAAGGTCGAGGTCACGCTCTCGCGCGCCGACCGCCCCGACGTTGCGCGCGAGTACATGTTCTACCGCGAGGAGCGCGCCAGCAAGCGCAAGGAGCACCAGGACCAGAACCAGCAGGCCGAGCTGCCGGTCGAGGACAACAACCTGTTCAGCCAGTTCGCCGAGAAGTCGATACACGTTCAGTACCCCGACGGCTCGACCCAGCCGCTCAACACCGCCGATCTGGAGCGGCTCATCGTCGAGGCCTGCACGGGTCTCGAGGGGGCCGAGCCGCGGGCGGTGCTCGAGGCGCTGATGAGCGATTTCTACGACGGCATGCGCGAGCAGGACGTCGACCAGGCCATGATCATCGCCATGCGCCCGATGGTCGAGATCGACCCGATCTACCGGCGCGTGACGGCCAGGCTGCTGCTGCACCGCCTGCGCAAGATGGTGCTGGCCAGCTTTGACATGAATCCGGTGGTCACGCACGCCCAGATGCGCGAGTGCTACGCCGAGGCATTCCGGCGCTACCTGCCCTTCGGCATCGAGGCCGGCATGCTGAACCCCGAGCTCCAGGAGTACGACATCGACGCACTGGCCGAGGGGCTGATCCCGGACAACGATCTCAACTTCACCTACCACGGGCTGCAGACGCTGTCGGACCGCTACCTGCTGCACCAGGGCTATGTCAGCGGCTCGGAGGGGCAGCAGAAGAACATCTACGAGATGCCGCAGTTTCTGTTCATGCGGGTGGCCATGGGGCTGGCGCTGCGGGAGCCCGAGCGCGAGCGGCGCGCCCTGGAGTTCTACCGGCTGCTGTCGAGCCTTGACTACATGTGCTCGACCCCGACCCTGTTCAACTCGGGCACCAACCACTCGCAGCTGTCGTCCTGCTACCTGACCACGGTGCCCGACGATCTGGGCGGCATCTACGGGGCGATCCGCGACAACGCCCTGCTCTCCAAGTGGGCCGGCGGGCTGGGCAACGACTGGACCCCGGTGCGCGCCCTCGGCGCCAACATCAGGAGCACCAACGGCGAGAGCCAGGGCGTGGTGCCCTTCCTCAAGGTGGTCAACGACACCGCCGTGGCGGTCAACCAGGGCGGCAAGCGCAAGGGGGCGGTCTGCGCCTACCTCGAGACCTGGCACCTCGACATCGAGTCCTTCCTCGAGCTGCGCAAGAACACCGGCGATGAGCGCCGCCGCACCCACGACATGAACACCGCCAACTGGATCCCGGATCTGTTCATGCAGCGGGTGATGCAGCAGGGGCAGTGGACGCTGTTCTCGCCCGACACCGTTCCCGACCTGCACGACCTCTACGGCAGCGCCTTTGCCGAGCGCTACCAGGAGTACGAGGCCATGGCGGATCGCGGCGAGATCGCACCGACCCGGCGCGTCGAGGCGGTCAAGCTGTGGCGCCGGATGCTCGAGTCGCTCTACGAGACCGGCCACCCCTGGATCACCTTCAAGGACGCCTGCAACATCCGCTCGCCGCAGCGCCACGCCGGGGTGATCCACTCCTCCAACCTGTGCACCGAGATCACCCTCAACACCGCCAGCGGCGAGGACGCCGAGATCGCCGTCTGCAATCTCGGCTCGATCAACATCGCCCGGCACGTCGGCATCCAGGGCATTGACCGGGAGAAGCTGGCACAGACGGTGCGCACCGCCGTGCGCATGCTCGACAACGTCATCGACATCAACTACTACGCAGTCGAGGCCGCCGAGCGCTCCAACATGCGCCACCGGCCGGTCGGGCTGGGGCTGATGGGGCTGCAGGATGCGCTCTACATCCAGCGCATTCCGGTCGCCTCGGAGGATGCGGTCAAGTTTTCCGACCAGCTGATGGAGGCGATCAGCTACCACGCCATTTCGGCCTCCTGCGACCTGGCCGAGGAGCGGGGCGCCTACGAGACCTTCGAGGGCTCGCTGTGGAGCCAGGGCGTGCTGCCGATCGACTCGCTGCGGCTGCTGGCCGACTCGCGCGGCGCCGAGCACCTGGAGATCAGCGCCGATGCCAGCATGGACTGGCAGCCGCTGCGCGAGCGCGTCCGGCAGATCGGCATGCGCAACTCCAATGTCATGGCCATCGCCCCGACGGCGACGATCGCCAACATCGTCGGGGTGTCGGCCTCGATCGAGCCGACCTACGAGCACCTCTACACCAAGTCGGACATGTCCGGCGAATTCACCACGGTCAACGAATACCTGGTGGCCGAGCTGAAGCAGCAGGGGATCTGGGACAAGGTCATGATCGAGGACCTCAAGTACTACCGGCAGCTGAGCAAGATCAACCGCATTCCGGACGACCTGCGCACGCTCTACGCCACCGCCTTTGAGATCAGCCCGGAGTGGCTGATCCGCGCCGCCGCCCACCGGCAGAAGTGGATCGACCAGTCGCAGTCGCTGAACCTCTACATCGATGCACAGAACGACGGCTCGATGATCAGCCGGGCCTATGAGATGGCCTGGCTGACCGGGCTCAAGACCACCTACTACCTGCGCACGCTGGGCGCCTCCGACATCGAGCAGGCCACTGTCAGCCGGCGCGACGATTCATCCTCCACGCCCGATCCGACCCCGGAGCCCGTGCAGGTGGATGTCGCCGCCCCGGATCTCGGCAGCATCCAGCCGGCCTGCAGCATTGACGACACCGACTGCGAGGCCTGCCAGTAGCGCCTCCCGGTTCGGGGCGGGTTTGAGCGCCCCGCCCTCAATTGCTGCGGCGATATTTTCGGTTCAGTCTGGGCAGGTGTCTGCGGCTGCGGCAGCGGATCAGCCGGCGGGGGGTGGCGATCCAGTCCATGTCGACGTCGTGCCCGCACCGCAGGTCGCCCGCCTCGGCTTGCAGCATCTGACTCTCGTGGGCGATGCCGATGCGCAGCCCCCGGGGGTATCGGGACAGATGCCGATCGTAGAAGCCGCCGCCCTGCCCGAGCCGCCAGCCGTCCTCGGCAAAGCCGAGGCCGGGGGCGATGACGGCGTCGAGGCGCCGGGCCGGAACCGGTCGGGCGCCGGGGACCGGGACGCGCACGCCCAGGCGGCTTCGGCATCGGGGCGCCAGGGCGTCGGCGAAGTGCAGCTGCCCTCCGGCAGTTCTCGGCAGGGCGAGATGGCCGAGATCCCTGCGCGCCAAGTGCAGCGCATTGAGCACATCGATCTCGCCCCCGGCGGGGCAGTAGCAGCCGATCTGCCGCAGATGATCCCAGCCGGGCAGGCGCCTCAGCCGGCGCGCCAGGGCGTGTGCGGCGAGGCGCTGTTGAAGGGGGGAGAGGCTGCGGCGAACCTGGCGCAGGCGCCGGCGCAGACGGCGGCGGGCTGAGGCTCTGGCCGGGGAGTGATTCAGGGCCTGCGACCGTCGGCCCGACCCAGACCCTGTACCCTACAGGAACAGGTGGGGGGCGCGTCCCGAAGCTTAGGCTTCCCGTCCAGCGGGCCTGCACACCACTCCTTCAGTGCCCTCCTAAAAAACAGCGTAGGCACAGGAATAGAGCCGGAGCCGACGGGTCACAGACCGGAGCATCATAGAGCAAGAGCGCCGGATTCGGTCTGCCGATGCCGGTCTCTATAATCCGTCCGCTCGCCCCGCACCGATCTGCAATGCGCGTTCTTATTTTTCTGTTGACCAACCTGGCTGTTCTGGTTGTGGTGGCGGTGGTCGGCTCGCTGCTCGGCATCGACCGCTACCTCATCGAAACCCAGGGTTTCTCCCCGCAGGAATTGCTCGGCATGCTGGTGATGTGCTCGCTGTTCGGCTTTGGCGGGTCGCTGATTTCGCTGATGATGTCCCGCTTCATGGCCGTGCGCGCCACCGGCGCCAGGGTGATCGAAGACCCCGCCAACCAAGTCGAGCGGCTGCTGGTCTCGGAGGTGCGCCAGCTGTCCCAGGCCGCCGAGCTGCCGATGCCGCAGGTGGCGATCTACCCCTCCGAGCAGATCAACGCCTTTGCCACCGGCGCCTCCAGGCGCAGCTCGCTGGTCGCGGTCAGCACCGGCCTGCTGAATCAGATGGATCGCAGGGAGCTGCGCGGCGTGCTGGCCCACGAAGTCAGCCACATCGCCAACGGCGACATGGTCACGATGAGCCTTCTGCAGGGCGTGCTGAACACCTTCGTCTACTTTATTTCCTTCGTCATCGCGCGCATCCTGGAATCGCGCTTTCGCATGGGGTTCTTCGGCTACTACATGGTGGTCACCGTGCTGCAGATGGTGTTCGGCATCCTGGCGACGATGATTGCGATGGCGTTCTCCAGGCACCGGGAATTCCGCGCCGATGCCGGCGGGGCCAAGCTCGGGGGGCGCGAGCAGATGATCGCGGCGCTGCGCCGCCTGCAGCGGACATCGGAGACCAAGGACTCGCTGCCGGATGAGGTCGCCGCCTTCGGCATCAGCGGGGGGGTCGCCGGGCTGCTGCGCTCGCACCCGCCCCTGGAGGAGCGCATCAAGGCCCTCGAGAGCAGCTACTAGCGTTCCGCATTCCCCGCTGCGGCGCCGCCCCGGTGCGGCCCCAGCGCCCAGTCCTGCACCCAGCGACGCAGCGCCGGGGACTGCCCGAAGCCGCGCAGTGCCGCCCCGCGCAGCCACACCGCCCAAGGGCCGTCAAGGGCAAAGCCGAGCTGCAGCGCCCGCACGGCCCCGTGCAGCAGGGCGTGATCGCTGCACCGCCGCATGCTCCAGCGCCGCAGGGCGCTGTCGACCTCGTCGGGGGCGCTGATCAGCGACAGCTCCCCGGCCAGGGTGTCGCCGTCGTCGAGCGCCAGATTCAGACCCAGCCCGGCCATCGGATGCACGCAGGCGAAGGCCTCGCCGATCAGCCCGATGCGCCCCCGGCTGCGCACCCCGGCGCGGCGCTCCCAGAGCGGTATGCGCACCGGGGGTGAACCGAGCAGCTCGGCGGTGAGGCCGAATTCCCGGGAGAGCGCCTCCTCGATCAGCCGGGCGTCGCCGGCGGGGTCGAGGCCGGCCAGATGGGACTCATCGAGCGAGTAGATCACCGCGCAGCGATCCCCTCCCGCCATCGGCAGCAGCCCCAGGGGGCCCTGTTCGGTGAAGCTCTGCCTGGCGGTGCTCCCGTGCGGTTCGCTGAGCCGGACGCGGCAGCTCAGCGCACTCTGTCGGTAGGGCCGCTCGCAGGCGCCGATGCCGGCCCAGAGGCGCACCGGCGAGCGGGCGCCGTCAGCGCCGATGACGAGATCAAATTCGGCGCCCCCAGAGTCCAGCTCCAGATGCACCCTGCCGCCGCTCTGCGACAGCCCGCGCAGCGGGGTTTCAGGCCGCAGGGCGACCCCGGCCTCCCGCAGCGCGCACCACAGTCCCCAGCGCAGCGCGCGATTGCAGACGACCTGCCCGAGCGCGTCCAGGCCGCTCTCCCTGGCCGTGTAGTGCACGAAACTGCTGCCGCTGCCGTCGCCGAACTCGAGGTCGGTGTAGGGGCACAGGTGCTCCCGGAGCGGCTCCAGGGCTCCGAGTGCGTCCAGCCGCTCGACGCTGCGGCGCCGCAGGGCGCTGACCTGTCCGGGCTGATCCAAAGCGGCGCTGTCGGGTTCCCCGGGGGCCGCGCCCCGCTCGCAGAGCTGCACGCCGCAGCCCGCGCGCGCCAGCGCCAGCGCCGCAAAGCTGCCCGCGGCGCCGCCCCCGATCACGGCGACATTCGGTGCGCTCATGACGGGTTCGCCTGCCGCATCAGCTCGGTGATGCCCTCGACCGACTTGGGCACGTCGCCGCTGAGGACTTCAACCGCCCCGTCGGGCCGGATCAGCACATCGTCCTCGATGCGGATGCCGATGCCGCGCCAGTGCTCGGCCGCATCGGCGCTGTCCGGGGCGATGTAGAGGCCGGGCTCGACGGTGAACACCGTGCCCGGGTGCAGGGTGCGCGAGCGGCGCCCGCGGTCCTCGGTGTAGGGGCCGGCGTCGTGCACATCCAGGCCGAGCCAGTGCGAGACGCCGTGCATGTAGTAGGTTCGGTGGGCGCCGTCCTCGATCAGCGCATCGACATCGCCGCTGAGCAGGCCCAGATCGACCAGTCCCCGGGTCAGCAGCCGCACGGCCCCGGCCTCAAGCTCCTGCTTGGTGCTGCCCTGATGGATGCCGTCGATCAGCGCCTCATTGGCTGCGAGCACGACCTGGTAGAGGTCGCGCTGCGGGGCGGTGAAGGCGCCGTCGACGGGAAAGGTTCGGGTGATGTCCGAGGCATAGCCCTGGTACTCGCAGCCGGCGTCGACCAGAACCAGCTCGCCGGCGCGCAGCTGCCGGTCGTTGTCGGTGTAGTGCAGCACGCAGGCATTGGCCCCGCCGGCGACGATGCCGCAGTAGGCGGCCTCGCGGGCGCCGTGCCGCATGAACTCGTGCAGGTATTCCGCCTCGAGCTGGTACTCCCACTGGCCTGGTTGAACGCTGCGCATCGCCCGCCGGTGTGCGGCGGCGGCGACCTGGGCCGAGTAGCGCAGGCGCTCGATTTCGCCGTCGGACTTGCACAGCCGGGCGCCGTGGATCAGCGGCAGAATGTCGGCGCGCCTTTTCGGGCGCTGCCCGCCCTGCTCGCGCACCCTGCCGACGGTGCGCGCGATGAGGCGCCTGAGGACGGGGTCGCGGTGCGAGGGCGAATACAGCGTGTCCGCCCCGTCGAGCCAGCCGGTCAGCAGGTCGTCGATCTGCGAGACGTCGTAGGCCGCATCCAGGCCGTAGAGCTCGGCGGCGCGCTCGGGGCCGGCGCGCGCCCCGTCCCACAGCTCGCTGTGCGCATCCCGCCCCCGGCAGAACAGCGCCGACTCAATCCCGTCGTCGGCCCCCGGGCGCAGCACCAGCAGCGCCTCGGGCTCGGGAAAACCGGTCAGGTACCAGAAGTCGCTGTTCTGGCGAAAGCGGTAGTGCGCATCGCCGTTGCGCAGCACCTGCCTGGCCCCGCCCAGCACCGCGACGCTGCCGGGGCTGAGGCGCTCCAGCAGCCCTGAGCGGCGCGCCGCGTACTCGGCGGGCGGCAGCGGCGGCGGGGGCTGCATCACGAGCTCTTCGGGGCGCTGATGAACCTGAACAGGTGGCCGGCGATCTTGCGTATCTGGATCTCCTCGGCCCCCTCGGTGATGCGGTAGCGGCGGTGGTGGCGGTAGATGTGCTCGAACGGCTTGTGGCGCGAGTAGCCGATCCCGCCGTGCACCTGCATGGCCTGATCGGCGGCCTGGCACACCAGCCGGTTGGCGCGGTAGTTGCACATCGACACCTGCCCCGAGAGATGCACGGCGACCTCGCGCTTGCTCATGCGATCCATCTGCCAGGCGGTCTTGTAGACCAGGTTGCGCACCATCTCGGCCTCGGTGTGCAGCTCGACCAGCGGAAACTGGATCGCCTGGTTGGCGGCCAGCGGCTTGCCGAAGGGCTTGCGCTCCCGGGCGTACTCGACGCTCTCATTGATGCAGTACTGCGCCGCTCCGACCCCCGAGGCGGCCTGGCGGATGCGGTTTTCGTGCACGAAGTGCTGCGCCAGCTCCAGCCCGCGCCCCTCCTCGCCGAACAGGGCGTCGGCCGGGACCCAGACATCCTTGAGGGAAATGCGCGGGTGATCGGTCGGCATGTTGAAGGTCCAGAGATACTCCTCGATCTGGAACCCGGGGGTGTCGGTCGGCACCAGCAGGCAGCTGATCCCCAGAGCCGAGCCGTCCTCGCCGCTGGTGCGGGCGAAAATCATGTCGTGGGTGGCGACGTGCATGCCGGTGTTCCACATCTTGGAGCCGTTGATGCACCAGCCCTTGACGCCGCCCCGCACTTCCGGGACGGCGCGGGTCTCCATCCAGGTCGCATCCGAGCCGTGCTCGGGCTCGGTCAGGCCGAAGGCGATGCGCGCCCGGCCCTCGAGCATGCCCTTGATGAAGTACTCCCGCTGCTCGGGCGTTCCGAAATCCCGGAACATCAGCACCTGCGGAAAGTTGCCGACGATCGAGGACTCGTTCTGCAGGTCGTTGTGCAGGCCCAGACCCTTGGCGGCCAGGTGCTCGCGGATCACCGCCATCGCCAGATTGGAGCCGTCCTGGCCGTCGTATTCCCTGGGCAGGGCGAAGCGCAGGTGACCGGCGGCGTCGGCCCGGCGGCGCATCTCGCCCAGCAGCGCCTCCCACTCGGGTCGCGGCAGCCCCTGGTTGTCCCAATCGGTGCGGGCGTGCTCCCGCCGGTGGTCAAAGAAGCGCATGTTGTCGTCCTGCATCTGCAGCGGCAGGATCTCGCGCTCGATAAAGTCATCGAGAATGACGAGGTAATTGCGGATGTCCTGGGGGATGTCAAAATTCACGGCGCGGCTCCCTGACTTAGGGGCGGGTGTTATTGCCATAATAGCCCGACCGATACGGGCATTGGCCTCATGCAGGATTCACCGCCGCCGGGATTTGCCGAGCTGTCTGAGCAGATCGAGAAATTGCTGGGCGAGCTGGAGGAGTTGCGCGGGGTCCGCAATGTCGCCGATGAGTGGAATCAGATGTACCACCAGCTGCTGCAGCAGCACCAGGAGCTGCAGCAGGAGCATGATCAAGCCCTTGAGGAGCTGCGCGCCATGCGCCAGAATGTCGCCCAGATCATCGAATCGCTCGGCGACGATAACGGCACGAAACCATGAATGAGACCGGTTCGGTCAAGGTCTTTGGGCGCGAGTACTACATCGACGGACCGCCCGATCAGATTCAGCGCATCCAGCGGCTGCTCGACAACATCAGCGCGCGCGTCGGCGAGGAGAGCCCGCGCACCGAGCGGCGCGAAACCCGGCTGCTGCGCGGCCTGCTGCTGCTGAACGCCGAGTACGAGGAGAATCTCGAATGCATCGAGGCCGAGCACCGGGAAACTCTGGTGCGCGTCCAGGCCGAACACGAGGACGCCCTCAGGCAGGTCCAGGCGGAGCAGGAGGAGCATTTTGAGCACAGGGAGGCCGAGCGCGAGGAGAGCTTTGAGCGGGCGCGGGCGGAGTACGAGGAGGCGCTGAAGCGCTCCCAGGCCGAGCACGATGAGAACCTCAGGCGCGTCCAGGCCGAGCACGACGAAAAGCTCAAGCTCATCAGCACCGAGCAGGATGCGCGCATCAAGGTCATCCAGGCCGAGCACGAGGAGCACCTGGTGCGCGTGCATGTCGAGTACGGGGAAAAATCCAGGCGCGCCGAGGAGACTGAGGCCCTGCACAGTTCGGTGCGCGACTGGGCGGGGCAGATGGCCGAGCGCATTGAGACCGCCCTCGCCGAGGCAGACCCGGTAGAAAAACCCTGACCCCCGCGCGGGGGCATCCGCTCAGCGCGACAGCCGGTCGATCCAGCCCCGCTGCACGCGGTCGCGGAGGGCTTCATCCTCGGTGAAGGCGAGGGCGCGGCGGGCGAACTGCAGCGCATCGGCGATGCGCCCGGCGCGCTCCAGCATGCGGGCGTAGTTGAGATATCCGGCCATCTTGTTGCTGCTGATCTTGAGGGCGCGCTCGGCGATTGAGAACGCCGTCTCCGGGTCGGTCTCGAATTCGCTCCAGGCGCGCTCGAAGAGCCCCCGGGCGGGGTCGTCGCCGCCGAGGGCGAGGTCGCCCCGCAGGCGCTGCTCGGGCGGCTCGGGCGTCGGCGCCTCCCGCAGTGCGCTGTCCGGCGGGGCGCTCGGCGCCGGCGGAGGCTCCGGGGCCATGCGACCGGGCGAGCTGCAGCCGACCGCGAGCAGCACGGCTGCCGGCCAGGCGAGACGGAGAATCAGCGACACGGCAGCGGACTCCTCTCGGTGCGGGCGCCGCGCAATTGTGGCAGGCGGACCACATCGCGGCAGCGTCGCCGGCTGAGCAGCCCGTCTTCCCGCTTGAGCCAGACGAACTCGATTTCGCCGCCTGCGATCAGCCGCGCGGGGCGGATGCCGAGCCGCCGGAACAGATGCCCCCAAATCTGCATCGCTCCGGCAGACCCGCTCAGCGAGGTGCTCTGGTTGTCGTCGCGGCCGACCCAGACCACGCCGACGTGCTCGGCGCTGATGCCGACAAACCAGCTGTCGCGGAAGTCGTTCGTGGTCCCGGTCTTGGCCAGGATGGTGTCCTTCGGCAGATTGAGGTTGCGGGCCGTGCCCTGATTGGCGACCTGCAATAGAGCCCACTGCAGCAGCCGCATGGTGTCCGGTGCGGCCACCTGGTGGTTGCGCAGCGGGTTGCGCTTCAGCAGCTCGCCGCGGGCATCGACCACCGACAGAATCGCCCGCTGCGGAAGGGCGAAGCCGCCCGAGGCGATGGTGCCGTAGAGCTCGGCGACTTCGATCGGGCTGAGCGAGATCGCACCCAGTGCCAGCGCCGGCACCGCCGGGATCTCTTCGGGGTCGACGCCCAGGTCGGCGAGCCGCTGCACCAGGCGGTCGATGCCGACGTCCAGAGCCAGCCGCAGCGAGGGCAGGTTGAGGGATCGGTAGAGCGCCTCGTGGAGCAGCACCGGCCCCCGAAACTCTCCGTCAAAGTTGCGCGGGCTCCACACGGTTCCGTCGTCCAGCGGCAGCGTCAGGGCCTCATCCTGGAGCACCTCGCCGAGCCGGCGCCCGTCCTCGAGCGCGGCCAGATAGGTCACCGGCTTGATCAGGGAGCCGATCGGCCGGCGCGCGTCGAGCGCCCGGTTGAAGCCGGCGTAGTGCGGCTTGCGGTCGCCCACCAGGGCGAGGATCTCGCCGCCCTCGACCGAGGACACAACCACGGCACCCTGCAGCTGCTCGGCGCGCGGATAGCCCTTTTCAAGGCGGTCCAGCACGGCGCTGAGCGAGGCCTCGGCCTGCCACTGAACCTGGGGATCCAGGCTGGTGAAGATGCGCAGTCCGCTGGAGACGAGCTCCTCGGGGCTGTAGTCGCGCATCAGCTGGCGGTGGATCAGCGCGCGCCAGTGCGGAAAGTTCAAGCTGCCGGTGCGGGCGCCCTCGGCGGTGTTGAGACTGCGGGCGCGATAGGCGGCGTGCTGCTGCGGGGTGATCAGGCCGTTCTGCTCCCAGACATCCAGGACGACGTTGCGCCGCCTCAGGGCGGCCCCGGGATTGCGGAAGGGGTTGTAGGCCGAGGGCGCCTTCACCATGCCGACCAGCAGGGCGATCTGCTCGGGCGCCAGCTGATCCAGGCGCGATCCGGTGAAGTATTCCGCCGCCAGCGGGAAGCCGTGGATGGCGCGCCGGCCCTGCTGGGCGAAGAACACCGCATTGATGTAGGTCTCAAGGATGTCCTCCTTGCCGTGCCGCAGTTCAAGGGTGACCGCCATCAGCGCCTCAAGCCCCTTGCGCCAGAGCGACTGCTCCTGGCTGAGAAACAGGTTTTTGACCAGCTGCTGGGTCAGCGTGCTGCCGCCCTGGACAATGCGCATGGCCAGCAGGTTGACCAGGCTGGCCCGGGCAATGCCGCGCCAGGACAGCCCATAGTGCTCGTGGAAGTCGCGATCCTCGACCGCCAGCAGGCCCTGGATCAGCAGCGGCGGGACATCCTGAAGCCGCAGCAGGATGCGGTCCTCGCCGTGCGCCGGGAAGATCTGCCCGACCGTCAGGGGCTCCAGCCGCACCAGCGCCGCACCGGACAGCTCAATGCCGGCGCTGTCCCTGCCGGGCCAGCGGATGCCGATGCGCCGGGCGGGCTCGGCGCCGGTCGGAAACTCAAATCCGCGCGTGTGGATGATCAGCCCGGCGCCCGGCTCGCTGTAGGTTCCGGGGCTGGGCGCCCCCGCCCTGCTGCGATAGCCCAGCGCCTTGAGTTCCCGCAGCAGCCCGGGCCGGGCGATGCGGGCGCCGTCGTGGATTTCAAGGGCGCGCGCGTGGATTCTCGAGGGCAACTGCCAGCGCTCGCCGGCGAAGCGCTCCTGAACCTGGGCGTCCAGCCAGGCGATGCCAAAGCCGCAGGCGATCAGCAGGGGGAGACTGAGCCTGAGCAAGAACCTCAGCAAGGTGCGTCTGCGGCGCCGGATCGCCGGCAATGTTAGAGCAAGAGCCGCCCCGGCTGATTGACTGTCGTGGCTATAATCCGCGCGCTCGTCCTCTGGCGGATTTTTAGCATGGCTCAGATTCAGGTTGGCGATAGCGTCCCCTCGGTTACTCTCTACATCAGCGGCTCGGAAGGCCCCAGCCCGGTCGACAGCGCCGAGTTTTTCAAGGGCAGGCGCACGGTTCTGTTCACCGTCCCCGGAGCCTTCACCCCGACCTGCTCGGCCAAGCACGTTCCCGGTTATCTGGAGCACGCCGGGGCGCTGCGGGATGCCGGCATCGATCAGATCGCCTGCCTGTCAGTCAATGACGCCTTTGTGATGGGCGCCTGGGGTGCGGATCAGAACAGCGGCGACCAAGTCGTCATGCTGGCCGATGGCGGCGAGTTCACCAAGGCGCTGGGCCTGGAGCTGGATCTCGGCGGACGCGCAGGTTTGGGGGTTCGATGCACGCGCTCGGCGCTGGTCATCGACGACGGAAAAGTCACCGGGCTGTTCATCGAACCCAACCCGGGCGAGCTGGATGTCAGCAGTGCTGAGAACATTCTCGCCAGCCTAAAATAACGCCGGGTTAAACCTCTCCCAATCTTTCTGCTCCCTGCGGGTTTTCCCCGCCTTTTTCTATGGCTTATAGGCCGCCTGCGCACTGTGTTTCAACAGTTTTTGTCCCTGTGAAATCTTAAAACATACCCATATCAGACTTTAATACATAACCGCACTGAATCTTAGAACATACCCATATCAGGCTTTAATACATAACCGCACTGCACCTTAAAACATACCCAGATCGGTTTTATAATCGCCCCCGTCGCAGCTCGGATGATTCGGCAATATGGATAAACCAGACACCGGCCTGCACCCCCGATATGCAGCCCCCAAACTTGAGGCCGCTCTGGCGGACACCCCGGTGGTGCTCATCCACGGTCCGAGGCAGTGCGGCAAGACCACGCTGGCCAGGCAATATGGACGGAAGCACGGCTATGACTACATCAGCTTCGACGACCCGGGCCAGCTGGAGTTGCTGCGGGCTGATCCGACCACCTTCTTTGCCGGTCTGCCCGAGCGCGTGATTCTCGATGAAGTCCAGCGCATTCCCGAACAGTTCACCCGCATCAAGAGCATCGTTGACAACAACCGCATTCCGGGTCGATTCATCCTGACGGGGTCCGCCAACATTCTGAGCATGCCGGGGCTGACCGATTCGCTCGCCGGTCGCATGGAGAAGGTGCGGCTGGCACCGCTCGCCCAGGTCGAGCTGCGTCGGGCAGAGCCCTCAAGGTTTCTGGAGGCACTGTTTCAGGGCTCGTTCAAATCGTATCCGAATGCGGGCGTGCGTCTGGGAGGCACACTCGCTGAACGCATTGTCGCGGGCGGATTTCCGGCGGCGCTGAAACGTCAATCGGGCAGTCACCGCAGGAAGGAGTGGTTTGTCAATTACGTCGATGCATTGATCTACCGAGACGCCAGAGACGTCTCGGGGATTCGCCGGCTGGAGTATCTCGAGCACATGCTCACGCGCGCCGCCGAGCAGAGCGCCCAGCTGTGGCAGGTGTCCAATCTGGCGAGCAAATTGGCGATCACGGCGCCCACGGCCAGGGATTACACGGCGGTGCTGGAGCGGCTGTTTCTGATCGAGCGGCTGCCGATATGGTCGCGCCACGAGAGCGGCAGCATTCTGAAAACGCCCAAGCTGCACTTCGTCGACACCGGGCTGGCCGCTGCGCTGCTGCAGATCGGCGCTGAGGAGCTCTGGAAGAACCGGCACCCGCTCTACGGCCAGCTGCTCGAGACATACATCTACCAGGAGCTCAGGCGCCAGGCTTCCTGGCACAGCGATCGGGTGCGCTTCGGCTACTACCGCGACAAAAAGCAGGTTGAGGTCGACATTGTTCTGGAGTGCACCAGGCAGGTCGTCGGCATTGAGGTCAAGGCCTCCTCGACTGTCGAGGCCAGGGATTTCAGGGGTCTGCAGAAGTTCGCCGACTTCGCCGGCGACGCCTTCAGGACCGGCATCCTGTTCTACGACGGCGAGGCCATCATGGCCTTTGACCGAATGCACGCAGTGCCCATCAGCCTGCTCTGGGGCGAGACCGGTTCATCCCTTGCCGGCGACCAGCTGGAGATGATGGGGGTCTGAATCGTCGAGGGGGTTTGGCGCCGGCTTACCGCAGCCAGCCGCCGGCGGCCTGCAGCGGGCGGTTCTGCCCCCGCTCGCTGATCCAGCCGACCAGGGCATAGCGGGGGGCGGGGATCGAACCCTTCGGCAGCACGCCGGTCCAGACTGTCGCACCGGCGCCCAGCGGGTAGCTGCGATGATCCAGGACGACAAAGTCGTGCCGCAGTGTGCGCCCGTTGTTCTCGCCCCGGGTCACCTCGCTCTCGAGCCCGAAGCCCAGCACCGCCAGATGCAGCACCTGGCCGCTCTTGGCCAGCGAGTAGCGCCCTGAAAATGCATCGCCATCGACGCTGATCCGCAGCCGGCCCGAGCGCTCGGCGTCCAGGGTCTGCAGCTTTGGCAGGGCACTGCGGTCCTCAAACCAGTTGCGCCACTCGTCCCCGCTGACGACGAAGCCCGGCGTGTAGACGGTCGCCACGCCGCCCTCGCTGCGATAGCGGCGCTGGCGCACCGAGTATTCCGGGCTGGAAAAGCGGTCGCGCCACCCCAGGCGATTCCAGTAGTCGACATGCCAGCCCAGGGGAATGTAGCGGCTCCACAGCTGGGGGTGGTCGACCAGGCCCCGCAGCCAGGCATCGGCCGGCGGGCAGCTGCTGCAGCCCTCCGAGGTGAAGACCTCGATCATTTCGGTCGGCCCCTCGGGGCTGGTGATCTCCAGCGCCTGCACAGAGCCGGCTGCGGCGCTCGCCGCCAGCATCAGCACCCCGCTAATCGTTCCCAGGGACATGCTCACCGCCGGATTCATCATCCAGGCGCCTCTGCAGCGCCTCAAGCCGGGCGACGGCGTCCTCGAGCAGACGCTGCTGGGCCTCGAATTCCTGCCGGGTGACCAGGTCGAGCTTGCCCAGGGCCAGCTGCAGCATTTCGCGCACGGCCTCGGGCGACTCGGCCGGCAGCCCCTCCTGCCGCTTCTGTGCCAGGAATTCGCGCACGTCGAGGACGATGTCGGAGAGGATGTCTTCCAGTTCGACGCGCATCGTCAAATCGGCTACTCGCTGCCGACGCGCACCAGCCGCTTGCCGCGGTTGTTGCCGGCCAGCAGGCCGATCAGCCCGTCCGGTGCGCTGGTGAGCCCCTCGACGACATCCTCGACGACCTTCAGCTGCCCCGAGGCGATCCACGAACTCAGGTCGGCGATCGAGCGGTCGTTGAGTTCGGCGGCGTGGTCCATGTAGACGAAGCCCCGCATGGTCAGGCGCTTGACCACGAGCAGTCCGGGGATGCCCCGCACGCCCGCCGGGCTGTCGGTGTCGTACTGCGACACCGCACCGCAGCAGGTGATGTGGCCGAAGTTGCGCATCTGGAACAGCACCGTCTCAAGCGTCGGGCCGCCGACATTGTCAAAGTAGAGGTCGACGCCCTCGGGGCAGGCTGCGGCGAGGTCCTTGTAGAGGTTGCCCGCCTTGTAGTCCACCGCGGCGTCAAAGCCCATTTCGCCGGTGAGCCAGTCGCATTTCTCGGGTCCGCCGGCGATGCCGACCACGCGGCAGCCGTGGATCTTGCCGATCTGCCCGGCGATGTAGCCGACCGAGCCGGCGGCGGCCGACACCACCATGACCTGTCCGTCGCCCGTGGGCTGACCCTGGGAGTACAGCCCCATGTAGGCGGTCTGTCCGGCAATGCCCAGCACCGACAGGTGGTGCGACAGCGGGCGCGCCGCACCGACCGGGATCAGCCGGTCGGCGCGCATGACGGCGAACTCGCGCCAGCCCAGCTCGCCCATGACGTAGTCGCCGACCTGGTGCCCGGCTGTCCCGTCCCCGACGGCGGCGACCTCGCCCAGGGCGTAGCCGTGCATGAAATTGCCGGCGGTCACGGCCTCCCGGTAGGTCGCCCCCTGCATCCAGGCGCGGTTGGCGGCGTCGATCGACAGCCACAGGGTGCGCACCAGAACCTCGCCGGGTCCCGGGGCGGGGGTCTCAACCTGCTGCTCGGAAAAATGTTCCCGGCTCAGAGTTCCCTTTGGAATTTCTCTGACGTGAATCTCAAGATGGGTGGCCATGGCATGTCCTCGATTTCGGAGCTCCGGCGGGCGGGATTATAGACACCGCACCCGGATGGTCCGGTCGGCTGTGCTCAGGCGTTGAGCCGCACCGGCAGTTTTCTGATGGCGTAGACGAAGTTGTTGGGGGCGATGTCCATCTCCCCGCAGATTTCTATGTTGGGGAAGCGCCGCAGGATTTTGCGATAGGCGCTCTGCAGCTGCATGCGCGCCACCCGGTGCCCGATGCACTTGTGGCGGCCGAAGCCGAAGGCCACGTGCTTGTCGGCATTGCCGCGGGTGATGTCCCACTGCTCGGGGTTCTTGAACACCGCCGGGTCGCGGTTGGCGGCGGCGTACCACATCACCACCTTTTCGCCCTCGGCGATCCTTTGGCCGGCGACCTCGGCGTCGCGCGTCGCGGTGCGGCGCATGTGCTGCACCGGCGAGATGTAGCGCAGCGATTCATCGACCATCCCGTCGAGGGTGCCCTCCAGATCGGCCGTGAGCCGGGCGCGCTGCCCGGGGTGCCGGGTCAGCAGGTCGAGCGTTCCGCTGAGGGTGTTGCGGGTGGTGTCGTTGCCGGCGAAGACGATCAGCAGCCAGGAGCCGTTGAGGTAGTTGTCGCTCAGCAGGCTGTCCTGCAGCTCGGCCCAGGCGATGGCGCTGAGCAGGTCCCCGGCGGAGTTCTCGCGCCGGCTGTGCAGGGTTTTCTGGCCGTACTCGAACATCTCCGCCAGGTTTTCCTGGGTCGCCTGGATGAAGGCCTCGTCGATGGTCACATCGACCGAGTCGAGCCCGGCGGTGGTGACGTAGGAGACGATCTCCAGGTAGTGCATCCAGCGCACCAGCTTGTGCCGGTCCTCGGCCGGGATGCCGAGGATCTCGGACAGCGTGAACAGCGGCAGCTGCGAGGAGAACATTTCGACGAAGTCGACCTCGGGTCCGGCGGCTTCCATCTCATCGAGCAGCCGGTCGATTTCGGCGTCGACCTTGAGCTTGAGCTCGGTCACCGCCTCGGGCGTGAAGAACGGGGCGTGCTCCCTGCGCAGGCTGGAGTGGATGTCGCCGTCCATGCAGATCATGTTGTTCAGCGAGGCGTCGAGCAGCGCCGGCATGGGGTTTTCCGTCCCCGGCGGCGCCAGCAGGATGTGGATGCCGCCCCTCTGCGAGGAAAAGATCTCGGTGTTGCGCGAGATTTCGGTTACGGCGTCATAGCCGGTGACGGCCCAGAAACCGGAGGCGTCCATGCGCTCCTCGGAGCCGTGGTGCCACATCAGCGGTGATGCCGAGCGCATCTGGGCGAAGGCCGCAAAGGGCGGGCCCTGTCGGAACAGATCCAGATCCAGCAGATTGACCGGCGGCGTCCCCGCGCACGCCTGGCCGTATACCGGCTCGACATTGCCCCTTTGCGTCACTGCATCGCTGATGAGTCCGATCATTTTTGCTTCACCCTCCGGCGGCTCGGGGCGTTTATAGCACGAATGCGGGGCGGGGTCAGAAATCCCGCATCACGGCGAACTGCGCCAGCCGCTGCAGGGCATCCTTGTGGATGCCGCCGGGCAGCGGGGCCAGGTGCCCGACTGCCTCCTCAGCCAGCCGGCGGGCGGCATTTTGGGTGTACTCAAGTGCGTCAGTCGAATGCACGGCTTCGATCACGGCCCTGAGATGCCCGGAATCGTCCCCGCCGCCGTCCTGCTGCTGCGTCGACTGCCGCAGCCTCAGCCCGTCCAGCAGCAGTTTTTCGAGCGCGTCGCCGCCCTGCTGCAGCGCCCGGATCAGCGGCAGCGTGAACTTGCCCTCGCGCAGATCGGCGCCGATATTTTTGCCGGTCTTGTCGGCGTCGCCGACGTAGTCGAGCAGGTCGTCGATGATCTGAAAGGCCTCGCCGATGGCCATTCCGTAGTCGCCCAGGCGCCTGCGGGTCTCGGCGTCCGCCCTGGCGATCAGGGCGCCGCCGGTGCAGGATGCGGCAAACAGCTCGCCGGTCTTTTTGCGGACGATGCTGCGGTATTCGTCCTCGCCGAGGGTCGAGTTGTTGACGTTGAGCAGCTGGTGCAGCTCTCCGCTGGCGATGCGGTGGGTGGCGCGGGAAAACAGCTCGAACAGACTGATGTCGCCGATCTGCGCCATCATGAAGAACGCGCGCGAGTAGAGGTAGTCGCCCAGCAGCACGCTGTGGGCGTTGCTCCAGATTGCGTTGGCGGTTGCGACCCCGCGGCGCAGTCCGGCGTCGTCGACGACGTCGTCGTGCAGCAGCGTCGCCGTGTGCAGCAGCTCGACCGCGCAGGCCAGCTGAATCTGCCCCTCCCCGTTCGGATCGGCGCCGCAGGCGCCGCCGGCCAGCAGCGCGCACAGCGGGCGCAGGCGCTTGCCGGGGTGGGCGTTGAGGTAGACCCCCAGGTCGGCCGCCTGCGGGATGTCCGGGGTCATCTCCCGCATCAGGGCGGCTTCCAGGGCGCGCATGGGTTCGGCCACGGCTGCGGAGATGGCCTCGATGCTGAGGTCGGCGCCGGCGGCGGTCATGCCGAGTCCAGGAAATGCAGCACCGCCTCGTGCAGCTGCGGCGATGCCGCGGCAATGGCGGTGTGGTGGTTCAGCTCCTCATTGCCGAAGCGGTCGGTCAGCACCCCGCCCGCCCCGCGCACGATCGGCGCCAGCGGCAGAATGTCAAAGGGCTTGAGGTTGCCGTCAATCTGAATGTCGAGCTGGCCGCAGGCCACCATGCAGTAGCCGTAGCAGTCGGTGCCGAAGCGGTTGATCCGCACCGCCTGGTCGAGCCGCGCCCAGTCGCCCTCGGCCCCGCCGCAGAAGGCGTCCAGCCCCTGCGGATAGGTCGACGCCATGCAGGCGCGCTCGAGCCGCCCCTCGCCGCTGACCCGCAGCGTGCGGGTCGTCCCGGAATGCCTCAGGGTGCTCACGGTTCCGTCTCCGTAGTAGAGCTCATCGGTGAAGGGCTGCAGGCACCAGCCGAACTGGGGGGCGCCGTCCAGCAGCAGCCCCAGCAGGGTGCCCCAGACCGGAACGCCGGCGACAAACGAGCGCGTCCCGTCGATCGGATCGAGTATCCAGCAGTAGCCCGGGCTGATCTCGCCCCCGCTCTCCTCGCCGCTGAACCCGTAGTGCGGCGTCAGCTCGGCCAGCGCACCGCGGATGTACTGCTCGATATCAATGTCGGCGGCGGTCACCGGGTCGTAATCCAGCGCCGGGTCCTCTTCCTTGTTGTGCAGATCCAGGTTGCCGCTGCGGTAGAACCTCAGCGCGATGGCCCCGGCGTGGGCGAGCATCTTCGGGACTTGCTCGTGCAGCAGCGCATCATCGGGCCGGGCGCTCAAGGGATTAGTCCGCCGTGCATCGGGAGCGCACCGCAGGTGCGGCGATCATCTGCCGCGATGCGCGTCCGGCCATTCCCTGCCATCGATTCACTCCCGCTCGGCCCCGCCTTCCTCGTCCAGCAGCCGCTTCAGCACCGCGGGCGGGGCGTAGCGCTCAAAATCGCCCTCGGTTCGCGGGGCTTGATCGGCGAAGGCGGCGGCGACTTCGCGGTGGCGCTCCTCGGCGTAGACCACCGAGTGCGAGTGCGTGACGATCAGGAACTCGCCGTTTTCGACCCCGCGCACCACGCACCGGCCGATCTCAACCGGCTCGACGCCCTCCTGCATGGCGCGCTCGGCCAGACCGCCCCGCACCTCGCCGGGGCCGCCGTGCGCGGTTGGACGGCGCTCGGCGCTGCGCCAGATCGAGGAGTGCACCAGGCCGGGGCAGAGCACGCTGACGCCGACGTGTTCGGGCAGCTCGCGCCGCAGCACATCGCTCATCCCCAGCACGGCGTGCTTGCTGGCGGTGTAGATCCCGCTGTAGAGGTTGGGCGGCGTCCCCAGGCTGTGCTCCGAGCCGGTGTTGACGATCCAGGCGGGGGCGTCGGTGCGCTCGGCGAAATGCCGCCCGAAGGCGGCGCAGCCGCGCCAGAGGGCAAACAGGTTGACATCCATGATCCAGCGCATGTCGGCCTCGGTGGTTTTCAGCAGCCGCTTGCCGAGGCCGCCGACGCCGGCGTTGTTGCACAGCAGGGCGATGTCGCGCTCGGGGCAGAGCTCGTCGGCCAATTCCTGCAGCGCCTCGGGCCGGCAGAGATCCAGCGCGCGGGTCTCGATGCGGTGACCCAGGGCCTCGACCTCGCTGCGGGTCTGCGCGAGGCCGGCCTCGTCGATGTCGACGGCGACGCTGGAGGCGCCGGCCTCGGCCAGCGCCAGCACGATGCCCCGGCCGATGCCGTTGCCGGCGCCGGTGACCACCGCCCAGCGGCCCGAGAGATTCACGCCCGCCCGGTGCGCACGCACAGCCGCGTGTAGCCGCGAAAGCCCGGCATGGTGCGCAGTTCAGAGCCGCCCTCGACCAGCGTCAGGTCGGGAAATTTTTGGGTGAGCACGCGCAGCGCCTCCTGTGCCTCCATGCGCGCCAGCGCCGCCCCGGTGCAGAAATGCCGCCCGCCGCCGAAGGACCAGTGCCGCGGGCGCTCGCGGCGGATGTCGAGCCGGTCGGGCTCGGGGTTGACCGCCGGATCAAAGTTGGCGCCGAGCAGCGAGACCATAAACGACTCGCCGCGGCTGAACGGGCAGCCGCCGAGCTCGCCGGCCTCGGAGGCGATGCGCCCGGAGCTCTGCACCGGCGGGTTGTAGCGCAGCAGCTCCTCGACCGCCTGGGGGAGCAGCTCGGGATGCTCGATGAGCTCGGCCCACTGGTCGGGGTGCCGCAGCAGCGAGGCGACGCCGTTGCCGATCAGATCGGTGGTGGTGATGTTGCCCGCGATCAGCAGCAGGGAGCACTGGCCGATGATGTCCTCGTCGCTGAGGGCGTCCTCCCCGCCGGCCTGGCTCTGTGCCGCCATCATCTGACCGATCAGCCCGCCCTCGCCGTCTGCGACCGGGCGGCTGCGGCGCAGCTCGATCTGCTCGGTGAAGTACTCGCGCAGCTGCTGGCCGCAGTCCTCGCCCAGGGCGCGCTCCTCATCGCTGCACATCGGGTTGAAGAAGGCGTAGGCGGTGGCGTCCGAGCAGTGCTTGAACCAGTCGCGCCGGTCGGTGTCGACCTGCAGCATTTCGGCGATGACCCAGGTCGGCAGCGGGCCGGCAAAGCGCTCGATCAGGTCGAATTCCCCGGGCAGATCCTCCGCCAGATGCGCGGCGATTTCGATCGTGCGCGGGCGCCACTGCTCGATGGCGCGCGGGGTGAAGGAGGCCGACACCAGGGTCTTGAGGCGCCGGTGCCTGGGGTCGTCGGAGAACAGCATCGAGGGCTCGGAGCCCTCCGGGGCCGCCAGCAGGGAGAGCATGGTTTCGGGGCGCGCCTTGCGCGGGTCGACCCAGAGATCCGGATCGCGCAGGATGGCGTTGACCTGCTCGGCGCCCAGCACCGCCAGCGATGCGGCGTCCTCGGAGCGCACGACCGGGGTGGCATTGCGCAGGCGGCTCAGCATGGCGGCAGGGTCGCGCTGGAACTCCTCGTTGTAGGGGTTCAAAAACTCCAGCGGCGGCGGGGTGTCCTCGGACATGGATGTCTCCCTGCGGGGCCGCCGCATTATAGGGAGCGCAGTCCCTATGCAGTCCCTATAATCGGTCGCGCCTCGGGAGGGGATATGAACATGCGCAGGATTGCGGTAATCGGTGGTGCGGCGGCAGGCCTTTTGGTCGCGGGGGCGCTGGCCTACAGCTGGATGTGGAGTGAAATGACCGATGTCTCTCCGGTCTATCTCGACCAGCCGGGCGGCTCCGCGATAGAGGGCTATGACGCAGTGGCCTACTTCACCGAGGGCGAGGCGGTGCAGGGTTCTGGCGAGTTCAGCTTGGAGTATCGGGGTGCGCAGTGGCTGTTCGCCTCGGAGGAAAACCGGCAGCTCTTCGAGGCCGAGCCGGCCAAGTACGCCCCGGCTTACGGAGGTCACTGCGCCTACGGCGTCTCCAGCGGCTACGGAGTGCGGGGCGATCCCGAGCAGTGGAGCATCGTCGAGGGGGCGGCTCTATCTGAACTACAACGCCGATGTCAAAGCCGAGTGGAGCAAGGATGTTCCCGGCTACCTGGCCAAGTCCGAGGTCGAGTGGCCCAAGCTGTGTAGCGACGAGGCCAACTGCTCCTGAAGCTGCCGGCGGAAATTCCAGCCCGATCACAACCCCGTCAATAGGCAGAGGCCGCTGGGACACTGGGCTATATCGCCATCAATCAAATGCCCGTCAATAGGCAGAGGCCGCTGGGACACTGGTCTGTATCGCCGCCAATCAAATGCCCGTCAATAGGCAGAGGCCGCTGGGACACTGGTCTGTATCGCCGCCAATCAAATGC
>MEIF01000209.1 GCA_001750645.1 Gammaproteobacteria bacterium AqS3 | reverse complement strand
GACTAGGCTGAACAAGCGCATCGACGACACCAAGCAGGAGCTAAAGGAAGAGATCAGCGGCACCAAGCAGGAGCTAAGGGGCGAGATGGGGCAAGTCGAGACTAGGCTGAACAAGCGCATCGACGACACCAAGCAGGAGCTAAAAACCGATATAAAACAATCAGAGGAGCGATTGAATAAGCGCATGGACCGCACCGACACCAGAATCCTCTGGTCGACATTGATAACAACATTACTCGTAGCCTTCATGAACATCTTCGGAAAAGAGGCGTTTCATTCACTCTTCAATGCCGCCGTGGACATCTTCGAAAAAGTGCTCTCTTTCTTCTCTTAGCACAAGTTCTCCCCGCCCAAACTCTTGATCAAGACTGTGCGCTGGGGCGGATGAGTCGGGGCGGCCGGATTGGCTGAATCAGCTCGGCTGAACCGGCCGGGTCAAGCAACTGGAATATCCGCCCATTAATTAATAAAGCCGCCCTCGCCCTGAGCGCCCGGCTCGCACCCTCGGCGGGATGCTGACGCCCTACTCCGAGTGCGCCTGCATCTGCAAGACGTTTTCGGGGGGGGCTAATTCGGCAGGCAGCGGCCTAAGTCGTGGTATAACTGTCCGCCCTTTAGGGAGGGTTCGCAATGAATCAAATCAATAACAACAAGGATGTGGGCTTTCGGGGGCGGCAGTGCGCTGTTATCGCCCGGCTCAGAGGTTCGGCTTCGGGCGGCGACCAAAAGCGCAGCAGGGGGCGGCAACGATCGCTTCCAATGGCCGCTGCGCTGCTGCTGGGATTGGCGCTTTCAATGTCGGCTCATGCACAGAAAGTGAACACATCCAAGCCCATCACCGTGAACGAGGGAAGCTCCAGCACCTTTAAGGTCTTTCTGACGAAGCAGCCATCGGGCAATGTCACGGTGACGCTGACCCAGCCGAGCAACACCAAGGTAACCATTGACACCGACACCACGGAAGACGGCCTCCAGAACACTTTGACTCTCACGCCAACAAACTGGAGCACAGGGCTTGATGTGACGGTATCGGCTGAGCAGGACGACAACGCAGTCAGCGAAAAGGTGACAGTCACAATCTCCAACGATTCCTCCAATCAAAGGAAGAACGTCAAAATCCGCGTACAGGACGACGATGTCGTTGTCGGGTTAAGACTGAACAAAACATCGCTTGAACTGCTCGAGGGCATAACATCCTCCACTCCCGGATCAAGGGGGGAATTCACGGTGAGATTGGCCTCCAACCCTGTGACCAGTCGGACGATCAACATAACGCCTTCGCAAAACTCCGATGTCTCTGTCAGCCCGACCTCACTGACGTTCAACGGCGCCGATGACCACTGGAAGGATAAGCAAACCGTGACTGTCAGCGTGAATCGAGACGCTGATGCCAATAGCGAGACAGCGACAATCAGTCTTTCAGGCACCAAGGTAACCTCCTCCAATGTGTCGGTAAAGATCCAGGATGAGCAAGATCAGGGGCTGACCGTGACAGAAAGAACACTCGAGATCAACGAGGGTGCGTCAGGATCCTTTCAGGTCGAATTGGACACCGCACCCCCATTCAACCGGACAGTCCGATTCAACGCGACCAATGGAAAGGCATCCAACGTGACGCTGACCCCGCCATCGCTGACTTTCACCCCATTGGACTGGAACACACTCAAAACAGTGACAGTGAATGCGGGGCAGGATTCCAATGCGGACGACAGCACCGTGACGATTTACCCGCAATTTCAGGTCATCAACAATGGGGCCTACAAATGGAAGGACATCACCGCCAGCCCGGTGACGGTTTCGGTGATTGACGACGACGTCGCACTGAGCATTCAAAACAGCCCATTGATGGTGGATGAGGGCAAAAGCGGCAGCTTTTCAGTCAGGCTGTCAGAGCGCCCGGCCAAGGCGGTTGAGCTGACTCTGACCCAGCCGGCCAACACCGAAATAACCATCGACACCGATTCCACCACGAGCGGCGACCAAACCACACTGAACTTTACAACCGCCAACTGGGGGACATTTCAGGCGGTAGAGGTGACTGCGGCTGATGATGTCGACAATCAGGATGACACCGGAACGGTCAGCATCCGCGGCGAGGGAGTGCTTGGCGGTGCGGTAAATATTGTGGTTATCGACGATGAGGATCCCGAGGTCAGTCTGACTCTGTCAGCGGCTTCATTGATGCTGAACGAGGGTTCATCAGGCGGTTTCGAGGTTCGGGTGAATGCCCAGCCGGCAAACAACCGAACCGTGAAATTGGAATCGGACAACCCTGGCCTTGTGTTCGCACCGTCGCCGCTGACTTTCGAGCCCTCAGCGTGGTCCACCCCTGCAAGGGTGGTGGTCACCGCCTCTCAGGATGACAACAAGGTCGATGAGGATCAACCGATCAAACTGTCCGGCATCAGAATCACAGCCGGAACGGAGGTGAGCGTTACAGTGAAAGACGACGACTTTGATGTCGGAGTCACCCTGTCAAAAACCTCCCTGACACTCAACGAGGGCTCATCAGATAGTTTCACGATTAGGCTGGACAAAAAGCCTGGGAATAACAGGACGGTGGAATTCACATCGGACAATACCGATCTCACATTCAACCCGACATCTCTGGCTTTCGACAAGACCAACTGGGGTAGTCCCCAGAATGTCACTGTCACTGCGGGGGACGATGCTGACAAAGATGATGAGGACACGCCGATTAAATTCAGCGGCACCAGCATCACAGCAAAATCCTTGCCTGTTAATGTGAAAGACGGCGACTTTGATGTTGGGCTGGCCCTGTCAGAGTCATCGCTGGCGCTTGACGAGAACACCTCGAAAGTACTCACGGTCCGACTGGATAAACAGCCTGGAAAAGACAGGACGGTGGAGCTCACATCGAATAATTCCGATGTCACGCTTGACCCGACATCTCTGACCTTCACCACGGAAAATTGGGAGGACGACCAAGAAGTGACTGTCGATGCGGGGAGGGACAATGATTTAACCGACGACAGTGCAACGGTCACATTGGCCGGCACCGGCATCACCTCCAAATCGCTGACTGTGTCTGTCACCGATGATGATCCGGGGCTGATCCTGTCCACGACATCACTGGTATTGGCGGAAGGAGAGACCGCCTCCTTTCAGATCAAGCTGACAAAGTCTCCACCTTATTCAATAATAGTTGTCCATGTGCCAGAGTCAGAGATGGCCAATTCCGACCTAAAGTTAAGTCGCTCCTCCGAAGGAAGTCATGATCTCTTCCTGCAATTCCTCCCAACAAATTGGGACCTCTACCAAACTGTCTATGTGACAGCAGCCCACGATGATGATTCCACAAATGACAGCGTGAGTTTTTCACTGCCCTCGTCACATGGGCAATATAGAGCACCCTACAACCCAAATGCCGCCAGCATCACCATCTCAGTGCTTGACGACGACCTGCTTGAATTGTCAGCCGACACGCTGACCCTGGCTGAGGGGGGCAGCGGCAGTTTCACGGTCAAGCTGACAGAGCGTCCCTCCGAAAATGTGACCGTGACTTTGGCACAGCCCAACAACCCCGATGTCACGTTTGACACCGACGCAGACACCTCCGGAAATCAGAGCACGCTGACTTTCACCACGGACAATTGGCGCCTGCCCCAGGCAGTGACAGTCAATGCAGCCCACGATGCGGACCAGATTGATGAATCGGGGAGCGTCTATGTGCGGCTGCCGGGCGGGGGGCAGAAATTCATGCGGGTGGATGTGAACGATGATGATGAGAATATCGGAATACATCTGTCAGCGAGCTCTCTGACACTGGACGAGCACAGCACGAATAGCTTCACGGTCAACCTGATCGGTCAAGCCGAAAATGTTCGAACCATCACACTGACATCGGACAACAGTGAAGTCAGCTGCACCCCGGCAACACTGACCTTCGACTCATCCAATTGGGGCACTGCCCAAACGGTGATCGTCTCAGCGGCTGCGGACAGCGACACAATAGACGACAGCGCCACGATCAGTCTGAGCGGCATTGGCGTAACCTCCGCATCGGTGGCCGTGTCGGTGACCGATAAAAACGAAATCGACCTGATCATCCCCCAGTCATCGCTGACGCTGAAAGAGGGCGACAGCGGCTCATTCCAGGTCAGATTGGGGCGGCAGCCGACTGCACCCGTGAGCGTCACTGTGGCACAGCCCAGCAATGCCGATGTGACAGTTGATGTAAACAAGCACGCAGCCGGCAATCAGAACACCCTGACCTTCTCAACGTGGAATTGGAACCGTCCCAAAACCGTGCGTGTCACTGCGGCAAGAGATACCGATTACACCAATGACAGCGCCAGCATTTCCCTCACCGCAACAGGCGAAGGATATGACGCCGAGACCGGCAGCGTTGCCGTCACGGTCCTCGATAACGATCTCCTGGAACTGTCGACCGACCGATTGACCCTGACTGAGGGAACCAGCGGCGAAATCACGGTCAAGCTGAAAGCACCGCCCTCTGAAAATGTGACCGTGACTTTGTCACAGCCAAGCAACCCCGACATCACACTGGATACCGACCCGGGCACAGCAGGCAACCAGAACACCCTGACTTTCACGGCATTGAATTCGAGCCAACCCCAGAAGGTGAAGATCAATGCGGCCGCTGACAGCAACAACGCCAATGAGTCGGAGAGCATCTCTGTCAGCCTTCCGAATGGCCTCCACAAAACTTTATCGGTGCGAGTGATTGAAGACGATGTTGGGCTAATCCTGTCCAAGACATCGCTGACGCTGCGGGAGAATGGAAGGGTTGAATTTACAGTTAGGTTGGCAGCCCAGCCGACGGCTGAGGTAACCGTCACCCTGGCTCAGCCAAGCAATACGGATGTGACAGTTTCCTCACACTACTGGCCCAACAACACCCTGACATTCACAACGCAGAATTGGAACTCCTACGAAACTGTAGTTGTGAGAGCAGCCAAGGACGCGGATGCCCTTGACGACAGCGCCAGCATCACACTGAGTGCATCAGGAGGAGGATACGACTCCGTAACCGGCAGTGTTGCAGTCAAGGTGCCTGATGATGACTTCATTAAATTATCGACAGAAAGTCTCACCCTGAACGAGGGGGGCAATGACACCTTCACGGTCGTGCTGAAGAGCACGCCTTCTGAGAATGTGACCGTGACCTTAAGCGACGGTCTGCATGTTGCCTCCGATACAGAGTCGGAAACAACAGGCCCCCAGAAAACTCTGGAGTTCACCCCATCAACTTGGAGCACGCCTCAGGAAGTGACTGTGAATGCGCTGCATGACGACGATGTCACCGATGAGCAAACGAAGATCGATCTCGAGGCATCCAACGGCTGGCGCAAATCTTTATCGGTTCAGATAAAAGACGATGAAAATGAACTCATCCTGTCAAGCCAATCGCTGACACTCTACGAGCGCTACGCGAGCTGGTTTCGCATCAAACTGTCAAGGCAGCCGACTGCAGATGTGACCGTGACTCTGGTGCAGCCCAGCAACACCGATGTGACACTGGATACCGACCAGAGCACAGACGGCAACCAGAACACCCGGACCTTTACGACATCAGATTGGAACACTTACAAAAAGGTGTGGGTGGCGGCTGCCGAGGACACCGACATTCTCAATGACAGTGCGAATATTTCGATCACGGCAGCAGGAGGCGGCTACGACGATGCGACCGCCAGCATTGCGATTACAGTGATAGATGACGACCTGCCTGAATTTTCACCCAGCGAGCCATACGCGATTGCGGGCAAACTCAACGACTTCACCATCAAGCTGCCAAGCCAGCCCTCTGAAAATGTGGTCATAACTATTCCCAACATCGATACCAAGCCAGATATTCCCGGCGGTCAGAGCACTCTGACTTTTACGCCATCAAATTGGAATATACCTCAGAGACTGGTGCTGGATGCGACTCATGAAATCTACAATCGCCAGCCCCAATACGAATGGTGGGGTTGGTTGGACTTTCAAGTATCCGGGGGTGCGAATAGGGCTGTTTGGATACATCTTCTCGACCGAGATTTTGAACTGACCCTGTCGAAAACATCGCTGACACTGGATGAGGGCGGCAGCAGCACCTTCACGGCCAAGCTGAGCCACCAGCCTAACAGCGACATTTCACTGCCCCTGAGATCGGACAACGCCGATGTCACGTTCAGCCCGAAAAGCCTGGACTTCACCAGAAGCAACTGGAGCGCCAATCAAACAGTGACCGTTAGCGCGGCGCAAGACAGCGACTCCAATGAGGACACTGCGACCATTAGTTTTATCGGTGCTGGTGGAGCTTCGGTAGCGGTTTCGGTGACCGAAGCTCAAAAAGGGTTTTCCCTGTCGCATACAGCGCTGACGATGCAGGAAAATGACAGCGCCGCATTCCAGGTCAATCTGACAAAACAGCCCACTGCCGATGTCACTGTCACTCTGGCGCAGCCGAGCAACACCGATGTCACCGTGGACACCGACAAAGCAGCAGCGGGCAATCAGAACACTCTGAGCTTCACGACTTCAAATTGGAATGCCCCTCAGACCGTGCACGTGAGCGCCGCCGCCGATGATGCGGATGGCGACGATGACAGCGCCGGCATCTCGCTGACAGCGGCTGGCGGAGGCTATGACACCATCACCGGCAATGTCCCAGTCACGGTGCGGGATGACGATTACTTTGAATTTTCGACCGCCTCGCTGACCCTGGCCGAGAATTCCAGCGGCAGCGTCTCGGTCAGACTGCTCAAACGCCCCCCAGAGAATGCAACCGTCACCCTGCAGCGCTCCCCCACCCTCAACCCCGACGTCACGGTGGACACCGATGCAGACACCGCGGGCCTGCAGAACACCCTGACCTTCACGCCGTCGAATTGGAATGCCTACCAAACAGTGCATATCACTGCGGCCGACGACACCGACTTCACCGATGAGTCGGGCAACATCAGGTTCAGCCTGCCGGACGGCCGGCAGAGGCTTTTGCCGGTCAGTGTCAACGACAACGACGACGACAGCTACAGGCTGATCCTTTCAGCAACCTCTCTTGCCTTCAAAGAAGGTTGGGGGGATCCAATCCGCATCAAACTGGCAAGGCAGCCAACCGCCGAGGTGACCGTCACCTTGACACTGTCGGGCAACACCGATATGAGGATAGTATCCCGCGCTTGGCCGGAACCGGTGTACGCGAACACCCTGACTTTCACGACATCAAATTGGAATACCTACCAAACCTTATTGGTAGCAGATTATGGTGACGAAGACATCAATGATGACAGCGCAACTGTCTCGATCACGGCAGAGGGCGGAGGCTATGACAGCGCCACCGGCAATGTCTCAGTCAAAGTGCTCGATGATGATCTCATTGCAATGTCAACCGACTCTCTGACCGTGAATGAGGGAGGCAGCGGCAGTTTGACATTCAGAATGGCGGGACAGCCCTCAGAAAATATGACCTTCACTCTGCGGAAATCCAGCTACTGGTGTCACACATCCTACGTCGGGAAAGTCACTTATGACACGGATGCAACGCTCCCCGGAAACCAGAACACCCTGATTTTCACGCCATCAAATTGGAGCACAATTCGGACGGTGACGATAAACGTTGCGGACGACTCATATCAACGCGATGGGTACGCTTGTCTTGGACTCTTTTATCCGAGTGGTGTTGATAAATATATATTTGTAGGAGTAATTGACAACGACAAAGAACTGACCTTGTCGACAAAATCGCTGAATCTCGATGAGGGAGGCTCCAAGACTTTCACGGTCAAGATGGCTGATTCGATTGATCATGACCGCGTCATCGACCTAACATCCTCCGACCCAGGTGTGACAGTCACGCCGACAACGCTGACATTTAAAAGAAGCAACATGTACACCCCCCAAACAGTGACAGTCACTGCGACAGAGGACAGCGACGCGAACAATGAAGCCGCGACGATCAGCCTCACCAGTGATCTAACAAAGCCCGCCTCTGTGTCGGTGCAGGTGACCGACAACGACACCGCCGCCGGGCTGAGCCTGTCAGCCGCACTGCCGGCACCGGCAGGCAGGGTCGTCCCCGGAATGTTGACGCCTCGGCGAGCCGGCCGACAGGCAGGCAAGCCCGCTATCAGCCTGACCTCGGCCTCCCCCGGTGGCGTCGAGCTTCGTCCCGCCCGACTTCAACGCCCCCGAGACGGTGGCAGCCCCGGCACCCTTGAGCCGAGGCTTGACCGCCGGCACAGCCCCGGCGATGGGCCGCCCAAGCCGCCTGGCAAGGGGGTTGCCGACGAGGGCATCCCGCACCGGTGGCGGCATCACATCGGTTCCGGCGACATCGCTGGCAGCACATAGCGAATGGGTGCATCACTGCCCTGATGCTCCGAATCTGAACGGCGACATCTTGGGATTCCCAGCCCCGAGCTGGGCTGACGGCCATCAGGCGGAGTCGGGTCAGCCCGGCAGACTGCCGTGAAGCCAAGTTACGGGGATAGGCCAATGGCCGCCATCAATGATCGGTGCAGGTGACCGACAACGGCGCCGGGTTGAGCCTGTCAGCCGCACTGCCGGCGAGAGACAGGGGCATCCCCAGAGTGTTGACGGTTCAGCAAAATCCCCCGCCGGCAGGCGAACTCGCAGTCAAACCGGCATCAAGCCGAGGCGGTGCCGCACCGGAGGTGCTGCGGGAGGACGCCCCCGAGACGGCGGCAGCCCCTGCCCCCTTGAGCCGGGGCCTGAGCGCCGGCACAGCCCCGGCGACGGGCCACCCAAGCCGCCTGGCAAGGGTCATCGGCGAGGGTCTGCCACACCGATGGCGGCATCACATCGGTTCCGGCGACATCGCTGACAGCACATAGTGCATGGGCGCATCACTGCCCTGACGCTGCGAATCTGAGCGGCGACATCTTGGGATTCCCAGCCCCAAGCTGGGCTGACGGCCATCGGGAGGGGTCGGGTCAGCCCGGCAGACTGCCGTGAAGCCAATTTACGGGGACAGTCCAATGGCCGCCATCAATGAATAAAATGCCCTGCCAGCGAAAGGGGGGCACAGAACCATGGCAGCAATCTCGAATCAGAGGACCGGACGAACCTCCAAGTGGTGTCGATTCTGGTGCGCACCACGCACCGCAGAGAATGCCGCCGCACAACACCTCAGAACCCGGCTGACGCCCCCCGAGGGCACAGCGCCGCAGGGCGGCGGGATGGCTCTGGGGCTGCGGTCAATGTCGCTGCTGGCGGCGGCGGCAGCGCTGGTGCTGGGATTGACGCTCTCGTCGCCGGTACAGGGGCAGGCCGGACCCTTCGATACTACCTTGGGAGGAGACACCCCTGTAGAAGTTAATGAGGGTAACGTCACCGGGGCGCTGGTCCGACTGCTTCCGAGGAAGGATGAGGGCATTTACGGAATCACAGTCTCATCAGACAACCCCGACATCCGGTTTTCAAAAACAGACGACCGGTTCGCGCAAATCCCCCCAAGAACTGAAACGTTAAAGCTCTATATTAATAACAGCATAGGGGTTCATTTCTACATCAATTCAGTTGCAGATGCAGACAATACCGATGACACCGCAGATATAAAAGTCACTGCGGAGACCTCCGGACCCGATTGGTCTCCTTGGACTTATACATCGACAGTGAAAGTTAAGGACCAATTCCTGGCGCTGGAGCTGGATCGCACAGAACTGACCCTGATCGAAGGCACCAAGGCAACTTTCAAAGCCAAGTTTTCGGTGGACCCGGGTGAAGACCAGACCATCAACCTGACGACATCCAGCAGCTCCGAGGTTACTGTCAATCCAACCTCGCTGACCTTCACCAGCGGCAGCAACGGCAACTGGGACGACGACCAAACGGTCACGATCACATCGGTTGCGGACTCGGACAAGAGCGACGATACCCATGAGATCTCATTCTCCTTCACCGACGAGGCGGAGACTCGCCCGCTGCCCCTGACGATCTATGAAGAGAGCGTGCTGACACTGACGCCCTCCTCGCTGACGATGTCCGAGAACAGCTCCAGCTCTTTTACTGTGCAGCTGGCCAATCAGCCAAGCCACACCAGGACGGTCAACCTGAAGTCCGACGACACCAAAAAAATGAAGATTGACAAGTCCACGCTGACCTTCACCAGGGGCAACTGGAATGTTCCGCAGACCGTGAAGGTCGATGCCCTCTTGGACGACAGCACAGAAGATTTCAGGGGGAACATCACCTTTACGGGAACCAAAACCACCACAAGCGAGAGCGGCAACTCAAAAAAAACCGGCGTCGCCAGCACCACCTTGAGTGTGCTGATTGAGGATTTCGACGGCATTCTGCTGTCAAAATCGGAAGTGAACATCAACGAGGGTAGCTCGGGCACCTTCACGGTCGTGCTCAGGAAACAGCCGGACAACAACACCACCCTCAATCTGTCCTCGAGTAACACCGACGTCACCCTCAGCGCATCAACGCTGACCTTCACCAAGGGCAACTGGAATGTTCCGCAGACCGTGACGGTCAGCGCCGCCCACGACAGCGATGCCAGTCCAGGAAACGAAACCGCCGAGATCACTGTCAGCGGCAGCGGCTACACAAGTCACAAGGTTGTGGTGGAGGTAAGGGATGACGACGCCCACCGGGTGCTTGTCGAGCCCATCGTGTGGGTGATACGGGAGGGCGACACCATTGACGGAAATAATTTTGACAGCCACCCCACATTCAAAGAACCAGTCTTCAGCCTTTCGGGCAGACCGCCGGCGGGAGGCACGCAGATGTTTGTAGTTGATAACTCCTTTTCCGGCACACGGCAAGTGACGCCCGGATCGGTCAAATTCTATTTCTGGCAAAACAATAAAGCACTCAACTTCGCAGGCCAAAATTTCCGCCGGCAAGACTACGACAATGGCAATGAACTCAGGCTCCCCTGGGACACCACCTCGCTGACAGCCCGTGAGGACGACGACACAGACGACAACGAATACAAACTTAGAGCCTACGTCACCCATAACGACTTCAACACAACAGACAACCCCACAATCATCACGCTGCGGGTGCTGGACAACGACAGCTACTACCCGTTGCTGTCGACCTCGGGGCTGACGGTCGTCGAGGGCGGCTCAGCCACGTTCACGGTCAGGCTGAGGCAGGATCCGGGGCAGGGACAAACTGCGACCATCAACATGGAGGCGTCCCACTTCAACAAATTCGACACCAGCAGCAACGACATCACAATAAAGGACACCGATTCCAAAACCGACGGCGACCAGACCACGCTGAGCTTCACCGGGGGCGATGACGGCACCTGGAAGACCCCGCAGACCGTGACGGTGACAGCGAAACAGGACACCGACAAAGACCCCGACAAGGCCATCATCACTTTCAAGAACACCGGCCTGAGCACCGACCCCGTGCTCAACGTCAGCATCGAGGACAACGACGTCGAACTCGAAGTGTCGACCTCGTCGCTGGATATCAGCGAGGGGCTGTCCAAGACCTTCACGGTGAAGCTGAAGTCCGCGACGGTCGAAAACCGCGTGCTCACCCTGAGCCCAACCATTTCGGACATCACCGTGACCCCTGCGACGCTGACCTTCACCCGGGGCAACTGGAACATCGCCCAGGAGGTGACGGTCAACGCCCTCGAGGAGGACGACGACTCGAACGACAACACCGCGACCATCAACATCACGGAGACCAATGTGAAGAGCGAATCGGTCGCGGTGCAGGTGCATGACAACGACATCGGCATCACCCTGTCGCATGAATCGATGAGCGTGATCGAGGGCGACCGCCCGACCTTCACCGTGAAGCTGGCCATCGAGCCGGACGGCGACCGGGTCATCAACCTGCGCTCCGGCAACCCCGATGTCACCATCAACCCGACCTCGCTGACCTTCATCCCGAACCGGTGGAGCACGGAGCAGACCGTGACCCTGACCCTCAAAAACGACACGGACCAAGTGCCGGACACCGCCGTGATCTACCTCGAGGGCGATGAGGTGGAAAACACATCGCTGTCGCTGTCGATCAGGGACGACGACCTCAAGGGCATCATCGTCGAGCCGACCCTGTGGGAGATCAAGGAGGGCGCCAATATCACGAGCGACGACAGCACCGACTTCACCTACCCGACATTCAAGCTCAACAGCCGGCTGACGCTGGGCTATACCCAGCTTGAAATCCGCCAGACCAGCGCCGACGGCATCGCCCCCTCGGACAAGATCGTCATCGGCGGCGACGACGGCGTGATCGGCATTCGCATCGAACCCGGCGAGTGGAACACCGCCATGAGCCACATCGACTGGTCGAATACGGTGCACCTGCAGGCGCTGGACGACGACGACAAGGTGGACAATGAATACTCCCTCACCATCAAGGGCATCGTCACCGATGGCGGCACCAGGGAGTACGTCGGCGTCAGCACCGAGGTCACGCTGCGCGTGCTCGATGACGACCTCTTTGTCCCGGTGCCCTCGGCGACGACCCTGCCGGTGACCGAGGGCGCCTCAAAGAAATTCACGGTCAAGCTGAGGGAGCGGCCGGATACGAATGCCACCATCGATGTGGCATCCAGCCTCGCCGAGGTCACCGTCGACAAGACCCAGCTGATCTTCACCCCGAGCAACTGGAACGACGTCCAGGAGGTGACCGTCACGGCCGCCGCCGACAGCGACAAAGTCGATGACCACGCGACGGTCACGCTCACCGGCACCGGCGCCAGGACGATCACCGTGGACGTCCCGGTGCGGGACGACGACCTGAGGCTGATCCTGTCCGACACCGCCCTGGCGCCGATCGAGAGCGGCTCGGCGCTGACCTTCACCGTGAAGCTGGACGCCGCACCGACCTACGAGCGCGAGGTGACCCTGTCATCCGACAACACCGATGTGACCTTCAGCCCGGCGAAGCTGGACTTCACCGCCGACGACTGGAGCAACACCCAGACCGTCAACATCAGCGCCGCCGATGACGCCGACAAGGTCGATGACACCGCCAGCATCAGCCTCAGCGGCGCCGGCTTCCAGACCGCCTCGGTGGCGGTGACCGCATCCGATGACGACATCGGGCTGACCCTGTCCACCCAGACGCTCACCGTCTCCGAGAGCTCCTCAGAGGAGCTGACCGTCGAGCTGGACAGTGTGCCGATCAACTCCAGGGCGGTGATCCTGTCATCCGACAACACCGATGTGAGCTTCAGCAAGACATCGCTGAACTTCACCTCCGCCAACTGGAACCAAGCCCAGACCGTCACCATCAGCGCCGCCGATGACGCCGACAACAGCGACGAGGCCGTGAAGGTCAGCCTCCAGACACAGGGCGTCAAGCCCGCCGAGGTCGCGCTGACCGTGAACGACGACGAACTCGCCCTGGTGCTGTCGAAACAATCGCTGTCGATAGTCGAGGGCGAGTCGGACACCTTCACGGCAAAGCTGGCCGCCAAGCCGATCAGCGACCGCACGCTGACCCTGTCATCCGACAACACCGATGTGACCTTCAGCCCGGCGACGCTGACGTTCACCGCCGCCGACTGGAGCACCGAGCAGGAGGTCACCGTCAACACGGCGGTCGATGCCGACCGGGCCGACGACAGCGCCACCATCAGGCTGACCGGCGACGATGTCGTCAGCGGCTCGGTGTCGGTGAGCGTCAGCGACGACGACATCAAGCTGGTGCTGTCCCCCTCGACGGTGAATGTGATCGAGCGCGACTCGGCCACGTTCACCGTGCAGCTGGCAGCACCGCCGAGCCAGACCCGAACCGTCGCCCTGACCAGCGACAACGGCGACATCTCCCCTTCCCCGACCACGCTGACCTTCAGCACCGGCAACTGGAACCAAGCCCAGACCGTCACCCTCTCGGCTCGCGACGATGGCGACAAGCTCGACGAGACCGTGGAGATCAGCCTCGCCGGAACCGGCGTGAGAAATGCCACGCTGACGGCGAATCTGCTCGAGAACGACATCGGGCCGACCCTGTCGGTCTCGACCCTGACAGTCTCCGAGGGCGGGTCGAAGACCTTCACGGTGCAGCTGGACTCCGTGCCGGTGCACACCCGGACGCTCACCCCGACCTCCGACAACACCGATCTGACATTTACCCCGACGCCGCTGACGTTCACCGCCGACGACTGGAACACCCCCCAGACCGTGACGGTGAACGCCGCCGAGGACGACGACACTGTCAATGACAGCACCACAGTCAGCATGAGTGCGGACGGCTTGAAAGACGTCCCGCTGACGCTGACGGTGGACGACAACGACATCGGGCTGACCCTGGTGCCCGCCTCGGCGCTGGACGTGGTCGAGGGCACGCCGAAGACCTTCACGGTTAGTCTGGATCTGTCCGCGGCACTGCAGGCGGCCGCCGACAAGACCGTGACCCTGACCTCCGACAACAGCGACGTCACGATCGACACCGACGCCGGGACGACGGGCAACCAGAACACGCTGACCTTCACCGCACCCGGCCGGACCGTCTATACCGTGACCGTGACCGCGGCCGAGGACGCCGACAAGATCGACGCCGGCGCCAAGATCAGCCTCACCGGCAGCGGCGTCACCGACGCCTCGCTGGCGGTGACGGTGCACGACGACGACCTCGATCTGATCCTGTCCAAGACCTCGCTGACAGTGGCCGAGGGCAACTCCGACACCCTCACCGTGCGGATGAGCGCACCGCCGACCCGGGGCAGAAAGGTGAAACTGACCTCGAACAACAGCGAAGTCACCCTCAGCCCGACGGAGCTGAACTTCACGGCGAACAACTGGGCGCTCCCCCAGACCGTGACGCTCAACACCGCCCAGGACACCGACAACACCGACGACAGCGTAACTGTCTCGCTCAGCGGGAACGGCGGCGAGAGCGCCTCGGTGGCGGTGAAGGTCGCCGACGACGACCGCCGCAGGATCATCGTCACGCCGACCGTGTGGGAGATTCGCGAGGGCGATGAAATCAACAGCCTCACCAATTCGTACTTCCGCTATCCGACCTTCAGGCTCTCGCACCAGCCGGCCAGCAGTATGCAGTTTTGGGTGCGCCAACCGGGGGATAACTCGACTAACGACCTGTCGGACTCGGACAAAATCAAGTTCTTCCAGATCAGCAACAACGCCCGCATTCCCCTCTACCGAATAGGCAACAACATTTCCGTCGGGCAGTGGAACCAGGAGAAGCAGATTTCTTGGGGGGCCGTCTCGCTGCAGGTGCTGCAAGACGACGACACCGCCGACAACGAAATCACACTTCAGGTCTACTCCGAGCACAGCGAGTACGACGACACGACAACAAACATCAAACTGCGGATACTGGACGACGACATCGTCGTGCCGGTGCTGTCGCGCTCGACGCTGAGCCTGGCCGAGGGGGAATCGGGGGTATTCACGGTCAAGCTGAGGGCACAGCCGAGTGCAAACGTCGCTCTCAGCCTGACGTCCGACAACGCAGATGTCACGCTCAACCGCACAACGCTGAACTTCACCACGACCGACTGGAACACCGCCAAGACCGTCAGGGCGACCGCATCTGAGGACGCCGACTCAACGAGCGAAACGGCGAAGATCACGGTCGCCGGCACCGGCGCCCGCAACGCCGAACTGACGGTCTACATCGACGACCAGGACCTCGGCCTGACACTGACGCCCGGGACGCTGACCGTCGACGAGGGCAAGTCGACGCGCTTTACCGCACAGCTGGCAGCCGGCCCGCTGGGAAGCCGGACCGTCAGCCTGGCCTCGGACAACACCGACATCACCCTGGAGCCGACAACGCTGGACTTCTCGCTCTCCAACTGGAACACCCCGCAGACCGTCGTGGTCAGCGATGCGGGCGACGCCGACAAGACCGACGACACCGCGACCATCACCCTCTCCGGCACCGGCGTGACCCAGGACACGGTCAGCCTGACCGTGCACGACGATGACATCGGCTACACGCTGTCGCCGACCTCGCTGACGATCGACGAGGGCGAATCGGGGCACTTCAATGTGCAGCTGGACACCCAGCCGACCAGCGACCGAACCATCACCCTGAGCTCGGACAACGCCGATGTCACGATCGACACCGACACCGGCACGACGGGCAACCAGACCTCGCTGACCTTCACCAACAGCAACTGGAACACCGACCAGAGGGTCACCGTCAGCGCCGCCGAGGACGACGACGGGGACAAGGACAGTGCAACCATCACCCTCGGCGGCTCCGGAACCGCCGGCGGCTCGCTGACAGTGGCGGTGGACGACGACGACATCGGGCTGACCCTGTCGCAGGCATCGCTGAACGTGGCCGAGGGCAAATCGCAGAGCTTCAAGGTGCGGCTGGCCTCGCAGCCGATCGCCGACCGCACCGTCGAACTGAACTCCGACAACAACGACATCGCCTTCTCCGGCGACGACACGCTGGAATTGACCTTCACCAGCGAGAACTGGAACATCGACCAGACCGCGACGCTGAGCGCCGACGACGACCCCGGCAAGCACGACGAGTCCGCAGAGATCACCCTCAGAGGCGCCGGGGTCAGCGAGGCGACGCTGACGGTGTCGGTGCTCGACGACGACATCAGCCACTCCCTGGACCCCTCGACGCTGACCGTGGACGAGGGCGGCGTCGAGACGTTCGAGGTCGAGCTGGACACCGAGCCGGAGCACAGCCGGACGGTGGAGCTGGCCTCGGACAACCCCGATGTCACCCTCAGCCCGACCTCGCTGACCTTCGGCGAGGACGACTGGGACACCGCCCAGACCGTGACGGTCAGGGCCGCCGGCGACGCCGACAGGACCACCGACACCGCGACCATCACGCTCTCCGGCGAGGGCGCCACGGACTCGACGCTGTCGGTGACCGTCAGCGACGACGACATCGGCTACGTCCTGATGCCGGCGCTGCTGACGATCCACGAGGGCTCATCGGAGGACTTCACGGTGCGCCTCGACAACCAGCCCAGCGGCGAGCGCACCGTGCAGCTGACCTCCGACAACACCGAGGTCACCCTCGACAAGACCAGGCTGACCTTCACCGAAACCGACTGGGACACCGCCCAGACCGTCAAGGCCAGCGCCGCCCACGATGTCGACCGGGCGCACGACGAGGCGGTGATCAGCCTCTCCGGCACCGGCCTGGTGGACGGCTCGATCGACGTGACGGTGACCGAGGACGACCTGTTCACCCTGACCCTGTCGCCCTCGGCGCTGACCCTCGGCGAGGGCGGTCAGGGGATGTTCACGGTGCGGCCGAGCACCCAGCCGCCCAGCGACCTGAACATCACGCTGAAATCCGGCAGCAGCGATATCACGCTCGATGAGACCTCGCTGGCCTTCACCCCGGCCGACTGGGAAACCGCCCAAACCGTGACGGTGAGCGTCGGGCATGACCTCAATGCCGAAGACGAGACCGTGCCGATCAACATGACCGGCCTGCACCTGCAGCCGGCGACGCTGAACGTGACCGTGACGGACGACGACATCAGCCACACGCTGTCGCCGTCCTCCCTGACTGCGGTCGAGGGCGGCTCGGTGCAGTTCAAGGTCCGGCTGGATGCAGATCCGTCCAGCTCCAAAACCCTGAGGCTGGTGTCCGACAACGCCGACGTGACGCTCAGCCCCGATTTGCTGACCTTCACCACCGGCAACTGGCAGAGCGACCAGACCGTGACGGTCAGCGCCGGGCAGGACACCGACAGCATCAACGACCGCGCGATCATCACCCTGCAGGGAGATGCCGGCCTGGGCGCCGACCTGGCGGACGGCTCGCTGGTGCTGACGGTCTACGACGACGACATCGAGCTGCTGCCCTCAGTGTCCTCGCTCGATGTCGCCGAGGGCGCCTCGGGCAGCTTTGCGGTGCGGCTGTCGGCGACGCCGACGAGCAGCGTCAGCGTCAGTCTGGCCTCCGACAACAACGACGTCACCTTGAGCCCGACGACGGCGCTGAGCTTCGACTCCAGCAACTGGAACCGTCCGCAGACGGTGACGGTCAGCGCCGGGCAGGACTCCGACAACCTCAACGAGACTGCGCAGATCAGCCTGACCAGCAGCATCGGGGCGAGCGCCTCGGTGGAGGTCTCGGTGCAGGACGACGAGCGCTCCACGCTGGTGCTGTCGGTGACGGAGCTGGACGTGATCGAGGGCGCCGGGGCAAGCTTCAGGGTGCGGATGAACGGCTCCCCCTCCGGCGGTGCGACGATCGATGTCAGCCTGGCGTCCGACAACACCGACGTGAAGCTCGACGCCGCCTCGCTGCAGTTCACCGCCGCCAACTGGAACATCGAACAGGTCGTGGAGATCACAACCGAGCACGACGTCGACGACATCAGCGAGGAGGTGAAGATCAGCCTCACCGGCGCCGGGGTGGTGCCGACGTCGGTGGCGGTGACGCTGGCCGACGACGATCTCAGGGTGCTGCTGTCCTCCGGCGCCCTGCTGATCGACGAGGGCCAATCCAAGACCCTCGGGGTGCGGCTGTCGGCGGCGCCGAGCGCCGACCTGTCGCTCACCCTGAGCGCCGGAAACTCGGCCGTCAGCCTGAGCGATGCGTCGCTGGACTTCACCCCGACCGACTGGCGCACCGACAAGGTCGTGACGGTCAGCGCCAACCACGACAGCGACAACACCGACGCCAGCGCCGTCATCAGCCTTGCCGCGACCGCCCCGGTGCCGGTCGGCGCCACGGTCAGCGTGACGGTGCCCGACGACGAAATCAGGTATGTGCTGTCGCCGACATCGCTGACCGTGACCGAGGGCGCCTCGGGGGCGTTCACCATCAAGCTCAGCGCCCAGCCCAGCGACGACCGCACCATCACCCTGACCTCGACCAACCCCGATGTCGTGCCCAGCCCGGCCTCGCTCGACTTCACGGACGCCGACTGGAACACCGCCCAGAGCGTCACCCTGAGTGCGGCCAGGGACGGCGACATCACCAACGACACCGCCCAGGTCAGCGTCGTCGCCCCAGGCGGCACCGCCACGAACAGCTCGGTGGCGGTGGATGTCACCGACGACGGCAACATCGCCATCACCCTGTCCTCGACGCTGCTGAAGATGTCCGAGGACGACACCAAGACCTTCGAGGTGCAGATGCAGCGCTCGCCGGCCGCCAGCGTGACCATCAGCCTGACGTCCAGCAACCCCAGGGTGCAGATCGACAAGCATGCGCTGGTCTTCACCTCGGGCAACTGGAGCGCCCCCCAGACCGTGACGCTCACCGCCATCCACGACGACGACAAGAACGACGACAGCGCGCAGATCAGCCTGAGCGGATCCGGGGTCACCAACGCCTCGGTCACGGTGGAGGTCACCGACGATGACAGCATCGGGCTGACGCTGTCCTCAACCCTGCTGCGCATGAGCGAGGGCGCGGTCAGAGACTTCACGGTGCAGCTGCGCAGCGCGCCGACCGAGAACATGACGGTCAGGCTGGCCGCGAGCAACTCCGAGGTCTCGCTCGACAAGACCTCGCTCGAGTTCACCCCGTCCGACTGGGGCACGGCGCAGACGGTGACCGTCACGGCGACGCAGGACAGCGACTCCAATGACGAGTTTGATCAGATCGCGATCAGCGGCGACGGCATCCGCACCGCCCAGGTCGCGGTGGAGGTCACCGACGACGACAGCATCCGCCTGAGCCTTTCGGCCACCCAGCTGAGCATGAACGAGGGCGGTTCGGGGAGCTTCACGGTGCATCTGATCGATCGGCCGCCGAGCGGCAGCGTGCAGATCAACCTGGCCTCCACCCTCTCCAGCGTCACCGTCAGCCCGGCCTCGCTGAGCTTCACCGCCGACAGCTGGAGCAATCCGCAGACGGTGTCGCTCAGTGCAGCCCAAGACGACGACAAGGCCGACGACAGCGCCGTGATCAGCCTCACCGGCGCCGGCGTCAAGGCCGCATCGGTGTCGGTGCAGGTGCTCGACGACGACAACCTGCGCCTGAACCTCTCGGCCACCCGCCTCAGCCTCGAAGAGGGCGCCTTCGCGAACCTCAGCGTGTCGCTGCAGTCGACGCCGGGCAAGGCCGTGAAGATCAGCCTGGCCTCGAGCGAGCCCGGCGTCACCGTCAGCCCGACCTCGCTGGACTTCAACTCCGGCAACTGGAGCAGGGTGCAGACGGTGCGGGTCAGCGCCGCCCAGGACAGCAACAAGAGCGACGAGCTCGCGGTGATCAGCCTGAGCAGCCCGGATGTCGCATCCGCGGCGGTGACGGTGGCCGTGACCGACGACGACAGCATCCGCCTGAACCTCTCGGCCAGCCAGCTGAACATCAGCGAGGGCAGCTCGACGAGCTTCGAGGTCCAGCTCAGCGCCCAGCCGGACAGCGCCGTCAGCGTCAAGCTGGCCTCCACCCACGCCGGCGTCACCCTCAGCCAGGACTCGCTGAGCTTCACCACCGGCAACTGGAGCACGGTGCAGACCGTGACCGTCCGCGCCGCCCAGGACGCCGACAAAAACGACGAGAGCGCGCAGATCAGCCTGACCGGCATCGGGATCACCGGTGCATCAGTGGCCGTGACGGTCACCGACGACGACCGCATCGGGCTGACGCTGTCCTCAACCCTGGTGCGCCTCGTCGAGGGCACTTCGGCGCAGTTCAGGGTGCGGCTGCTGAGTGCGCCGATCGCCGACACCTCGGTCAGCCTGGTCTCCAGCAACTCCGAGGTCACGCTCGGCGCCGCCTCGCTGACCTTCACCCCGTCCAACTGGAGCGCCGACCAGACCGTCACCCTCACCGCGGTGCAGGACGCCGACGGCAATGACGACTCCGCGCAGATCCAGCTCTCCGGCAACGGCATCAGGCCGGCGTCGGTGTCCGTGGAGATCACCGACAACGACACCATCCGCCTCAACCTCTCGGCCACCTCGCAGAGGCTGACCGAGGGCGGCTCGGGCAGCTTCGATGTGTCGCTGCAGGCAGCCCCGAGCGCCGCCGTGAAGATCACCCTGTCCTCGACCAACTCCGATGTCACGCTGAACCCGACAGAGCTCGACTTCACCACGTCCAACTGGAGCGCCGCCCAGACCGTCACGCTCAGCGCCGCCCAGGACGCCGACACCCTTGAAGACCAGGCGGTGATCAGCCTGTCCGGCACCTCCGTCGTCGCCGCAACGGTGTCGGTGACGGTGGTCGACGACGACAGCACTTTCCTCAGCCTCTCCTCGGCGCTGCTGAGCGCCGTCGAGGGCGGTGCGGCGCGCTTCACCGTTGCCCTGCAGAGGGAGCCCGGCGCCGCCGTGAAGATCACCCTGTCGTCGAGCAACCCCGATGTCACGCTCAACAAAACCGCCCTGGACTTCAATGCGACCAACTGGAGCACCGCCCAGACCGTCATCATCACCGCCGCCCAGGACACCGACCTGGACAACGACTCCGCGCATATCTGGCTCACCGGCGAGGGCGTCACGCCGGCGTCGGTCACGGTGATGGTGTCCGACGACGACCGCGCCCGCCTGAACCTCTCCTCCACGGCGGTGGACGTCGCCGAGGGCGGCACCGGGCGCTTCTCCGTGTCCCTGCAGACGGCGCCGAACCAGGACGTGACCGTCAGCCTGTCGTCGAGCAACTCCGATGTCACGCTCGACAAGACCTCGCTCGACTTCACCACGGCGAACTGGAGCGCCCCGCAGGACGTCACTGTCACCGCGGCACAGGACGATGACACCGACAACAACACCATGCAGATCGACCTCGCCGGCGCCGGCGTGGAGGGCGGTCTGATCTCGGTGCGGGTGCTGGACGACGACCGCATCCGCCTCAACCTCTCCTCGACCCTGCTGGGGGTCGCCGAGGGCGGCTCGATCCGCTTCGCCGTGTCCCTGCAGACGCAGCCGAGCGACCTCGTCACGGTCGGCCTGTCCTCGACCAGCTCGGCCGTCACGCTCAGCCAGACCTCGCTGTTCTTCACGACGGACGACTGGAACGTGGCACAGAACATCACCCTCACCGCCGGGCAGGACGCCGATTCGCTCGACAACACCGTGCAGATCGCCCTCGCCGGCGCCGGCGTGGTGGACGGTGAGATCACGGTGACCATCCAGGACGACGACCTCGTCCAGCTGAAACTCTCCTCGACGCTGCTGAATGTCGCCGAGGGGGGCACCTCGACCTTCACCGTCGAACTCGGCGCCCGGCCCAGCGCCGCCGTCAGCCTCAGCCTGTCCTCATCCAACTCCGAGGTCACGCTGAGCCCGGCCTCGCTGAGCTTCACCACGTCCAACTGGAACACCGCCCAGACCGTCACCCTCAGCGCCGCCCAGGATGACGACGCCACCGATGACACCGCGCAGATCCGGATCTTCGGCGCCGGTGCGGTGACCGGCGTGGCCTCGGTGATGGTCGAGGACGACGACCTCGCCAACCTGGTGCTCTCGTCCACCCTCGTCGGGGTGATCGAGGGCGGCTCCTCGATATTCTCGGTGGCGCTCAAGGAGCAGCCGGCCGCCGCCGTGACGGTTCGCCTGGAGCCGAGCAGCTCGGAGATCACCCTCAGCCCGACCTCGCTGAGCTTCACCGCCGACAACTGGAGCACCGCCCAGAACGTCGCCATCACCGCAGCCGAGGACGACGACCCCCTGGACGACACGAAGCAGATCACCCTCTCCGGCGCCGGCGTGAGAAGCGGTTCGGTCTCGGTTGCGGTGGAGGACAACGACCGCTCCCAGCTGATCCTCTCCTCCTCGCTGGTGACCATCGACGAGGGCGACACGGCGTCCTTCAACGTCCAGCTCGGCGAGCGCTCGACCATCGATGCGACGATCACCCTGTCCTCCACCAACTCCGAGATCACCATCAGCCCGGCCTCGATGAGCTTCACCGCCAGCAACTGGAACACCCCGCAGGAAGTCACGCTCAGCGCCGCCGACGACGCCGACGCCATCAACGACACCGGGCAGATCTACCTCAGCGGCGCCGGCGTGCAGACCGCCCTGGCCTCGGTGACGGTCGAGGACAGCGACCGCGCCCGGCCGACCCCGTCCTCGCCCGAGCTGACCCTGCCCGGGGGGCTGGCGAGGAGCTTTACCGTGCAGCTGGTGTCGGCGCCGGTGGCCGACACCACCGTGCGGCTGACTCCGGACAGCCCCAAGGTCAACCTCAACCCGACCTCGCTCGACTTCACCGCCGGCAACTGGCAGCAGCCGCAGAACGTGACGGTCTCCGCAGAGCGCCCCGAAACTTCGGACGGCTACAGCGTGGAGATCAACATGACCGGCATCGGCGTCCGGCCCACCCTGATGAAGATCAAGGTGGCCAACGAAACCGTCGTCGGCCTGACCCTGACCGGAACCGGGACCGGGTCGCCGGTGAACGTGGACGAGGGCGACACCACTGGGGCGACCTTTATGGTGCGGCTGGGGGCGGCGCCCGACGGCCCCCGGACCATTGAACTGGTCTCCAGCAATGCCGACGTCATCGTCGAGCCGACGAGGCTGACCTTCGCCACCGACACCTGGCAGATCGACCAGACCGTCACCGTGATCGCAA
>MEIF01000208.1 GCA_001750645.1 Gammaproteobacteria bacterium AqS3 | reverse complement strand
CCGGAGGTGATGCCGTCTCCTGTCAGGCTGATCGTCGAGGTGTCGTCGGCCTTGTCGGCGTCTTGGGCGGCACTGACCGTCACCGTCTGGGCGGTGTTCCAGTTCGAGGTCGTAAAGTTCAGCTCGTTCGGCGTGACCGTCACATCGCTATCGCCGGTGATGGCGAGCATGACCTTCCTAGCATTGCCCGGTTGCGCCGCCAGCTGAACCGTGAAGGTCTTGGAGCCGCCCTCGGTCAGGGCATCCAGAGTAGACAGCGTCAGGCCGATGTCATCATCAAGCGCCGTCACCGACACCGAGCCGGAGGTGATCCCATCTCCGGTTAAGCTGACAGTCGCAGTGTCATCGGCCTTGTCAGCATCCTGTCCAGCGCTGACTGTCACAGTCTGTGCCGTATTCCAGTTCGAGGTCGTGAAGTCCAGCGAAACGGGGCTGACGGTCACATCGACATCGCCGGTGACCGCCAGCGTGACCTTCCTAGCATTGCCCGGTTGCGCCGCCAGCTGAACCGTGAAGGTCTTCGACCCGCCCTCGGTCAGGGTGTCCAGATCGGACAGTGTCAGGCCGACATCGACATCTTCCCGGAGGTGATGCCGTCTCCTGTCAGGCTGATCGTCGAGGTGTCGTCGGCCTTGTCGGCGTCTTGGGCGGCACTGACCGTCACCGTCTGGGCGGTACTCCAATTCGAAGTCGTGAAGTCCAGCGAAGCAGGGCTGACCGTGATATCACTATCGCCGGTGACAGTCAGAGTGATCCTCCGGGCATTGCCAGGCTGGGCCGCCAGCTTGACCGTAAAGGTCTTGGAACCACCCTCAGTCACAGCCTCCAAAGCGGACAGCGTCAGACCGACGCTGGAGTCGTCGTCGTCATCCACCGTCACCGACACCGAGCCAGAGGTGATCCCATCTCCGGTTAAGCTGACAGTCGCGGTGTCATCGGCCTTATCAGAGTCGTCCGCCGCGCTGACCGTCACGATCTGGGCGACGTTCCAGTTCCGAGTTGTGAAGTCCAGCGAGGTCGGGCTGACCGTCACATCGGCATCGCCAGTGACCGCCAGCGTGACCTTCCGAGCATTAAAGACAGTCCAGGGCTGTGCCGCCAGCTGAACTGTAAAGGTCTTCGACCCGTCCTCATCCATCATCAGCGAATTTGCCGACAAGGTCAGTCCCATTTCATCATCAAGTGCGTCCACCCTTAAAAGTTTTGTCCCACCACCCGGCAACTCGAAGTACGTTTGCGCGAAGTCATCATCATCACTATCAACATCATGGGCAACCCTCACAGTCACAGTCTGCACCTGACTCCAATTTGACGGTTTAAATGTCAAAGTGCTTCCGGTGACCAAAGTGCCGGCTTGGGCGGAAAATGTGATATCGGAATTAGAATTAGAACCAGAAATCACGAAGCGCAAACTGACATTTTCAGAAGGCCGGGCTGTCAGCCCCACTGTGAAGGTTCCTGAACTCCCCTCTTCAATACTTAAATATCGGGCCGACAGTTCAACAAGATCTCCATCCAACACAGTGACCGGCATGTTGGCGGTCGCGGCATCGTAGCCTCCGCCTGATGCCGTGAGCGAGACAG
>MEIF01000207.1 GCA_001750645.1 Gammaproteobacteria bacterium AqS3 | reverse complement strand
GGCAATGCTGCGCGCCACGACCGAGCCCTCGGTGGCGGCGATGTCGGCCAGGGTTATGGGGTTGAAATTCGCCGGAACCCTGTCGATGTCGTCGTCGTCCCGCACGGTGATCCTGACACTGCCCGTGATGCTGCTGTAGCCACCGCCCGAAGCACTCAGGCTGATGGTGGCGGTGTCGTTCCCGGCGTCGCCGTCATTGGCCGCTCTGACCGTTACGTTCTGCACCGTGCCCCAGTTGCCGGTCGTGAAGGTCAGGGTGTTCTGGTTGCCGGTCGTTCCGGTGTCGGTGTCGAGCATCACATCGGTGTTGTCGGGCTGCACCAGCGTCAGCGTCACACTTGCCGAGGGCTGGCCGGTCAGCTTGACCGTGAAGATCTCGCTGCCGCCCTCGTCCACGTCCAGGCGGGTCGTGGAAAACTCCAGATCCCCCGGTTCATCATCCGTCACGGTTACCGCCACCCTGTCGTTGACGCTGCCGTAGTCGCCGCCCGAGGCACTCAGGCTGATGGTGGCGGTGTCATCCCTGCCGTCGGCGTCCTCAGTCGCGCGCACCGTGACGGTCTGCACCGTGTGCCAGTTTGAGGTCGTGAAGGCCAGCGACGCTGGGGTGAAGGTCACGTCGTCGTTGGCGGCGTTGCTCGGCTGCACCAGCACCACCGTCACGGCTGCGCTCGGCCGCCCCGCCAGCCGCACGGTGAATGTGCCGCTGCCGCCCTCGTCCACGGTCAGTGATGCCCCGGACAGGGTCAGCGCCGGTGCAGCATCGTCGTCCAGCATCTGCACCGTCAGGGTCGCGTTCGAGCCGCTGGCGTGGGTCAATTTGTCGCCGAGCGTGAAGTTGACATCCTGCCTGCCCTGGATGTCATTGCGGTCGGCGTCGTGCTCGACACTGAGGGTGACGGTCTGGGCATCGTCCCAGTTGTCGGCGGTGAAGGTCAGGGTCAGCTCGTCAACCTTGGTGCCGTCGCCCTTGACGATCTTGAGGCCGTCGTGAGCGGGGGCGATCTGGATCGTCCTGTCGGCGTAGGGGTTGGCCTTCAGCACGTAGGTGAAGGTCGCCGTATCGCCCTCGACCATCTGGAGGTGATTCTTGCTGCGCTCGGCCTGAACGGTCGGATAGGGGGTGCTGTTGGTCA
>MEIF01000206.1 GCA_001750645.1 Gammaproteobacteria bacterium AqS3 | reverse complement strand
TGTAGAAGCTCGCCGTGGAGGTGCCCTCCTTGACAATCATGTAGTTCCTGCTTCGATTGATCTTAATGTTCTCCAGCACGGCGACGCTTACTGCGACCGGGTTGAGCCCAGCGCCGCCGGTGAGGTTGATGGTCGCACTGTCGTCAGCGGAGTCGTTATCTTGATCGGTGGTGACCGTGACGGTCTGGGCGGTGTTCCAGCTGCTGGTCGAGAAACTCAGCGTCGCCGGACTGAACGTCACATCCGAGTTGGTCGATGCCAGGGTGACGGTCTGAGTGCTCTCGGGCTGGGCGGTCAATCGGGCCGTAAAGGTCCCCGATGAACCCTCGTTGAGCGTCAGTGATGTCGCAGACAGCACCAGCCGGTAGGGCGCGTCATCATCGGTGATGCGCACCTCCAAGAAATTGGACGCGATGTTCTCGCCGGTCAGGTTGATCGTCGCGGTTTCGTCCGCCCCATCGGCATCCTGCCCTGCGCTGACCGTCACGGTCTGGGGGGCGCTCCAGTTGCTCGTCGAGAAATTCAGCGTCGTCGGCGTGACCGTCACGTCAGCATTGGTGGACGACAGGTTGACAGTCCGAGCACTGCCGGGCAGGGCGGCCAGCTGGACTGTGAAGGTCACCGAGTCGCCCTCGTCCAGCGTCAGCTCAGCCGGTGACAGAGCCAGACCGACGAAGGTTTCGTTATCAACGACCGCCACCGCCACCTGCTCGGAGGTGATTCTCGCACCGGTGAGGCTGATCGTTACGATTTCATTGTTGGCATCGGCATCCTGAACCGCCCTGAGCGTCACGGTCTGAGAAACGCTCCAGTTGTTGACCGAGAAATTCAGCGTCGTCGGCGTGACCGTCACATCAGTGTTGTTGGATGCCAGATTGACGGTTCGGGCATTTCTGGGCTGGGCGGCGAGCCAGACTCTGAACGTTGCCGAGGCGCCCTCGTTCAGATCCAGACTGCCCCGCGACAGGCCCAGCCCGACGGTGGGGTCTTCGTCGTCGGTGACCGTCACCGCCACCGAATTGGCGAGGATCTTAGTGCCGGTGAGGTTGATCGTCGCGGTGTCGTCCGCGCCATCCTCATCCTGGGCTGCCCTGACCGTCACCGTCTGGGCGGTGCTCCAGCTGCTCGTCGAGAAATTCAGCTCCGCCGGGGTGATCGTCACGTCAACATTGGTGGACGACAGATTGACAGTCCGGGCGCTGTGGGGCTGGGCGG
>MEIF01000205.1 GCA_001750645.1 Gammaproteobacteria bacterium AqS3 | reverse complement strand
CCGCCGCAGCCGAACACGCACCAGAGCGTTCCCGGCACCATCGATCGCAAGGACTCGAGCGCAAAATGCAGGGCTTTGGGGGTATGGGCGTAATCGATCACCGCCAAGGGCAAGGAGCCGCCGCCCAAGGCCTGCATCCTTCCGCTGACCGCATTTGCGCCGGTCAAACGGCGTATCACATCCTCGAAGGGCTGCCCGTGGAGGCAGGCGATGGTGATCGCGATCAACAAGTTATGGGCATTGAAGGCCCCGATCAGACGGGTATCGAGCCTTCCTTTTCCGAAAGGAGAGTCGATCTCCAACGAAAGACCGGTTATCGCGGATTCGCTCGCGGATGCAAGGGCATGGCCTCGGCCTTCGCCCAATATCCGCCCCCGCACGAGGCGGCTCTTTGCATCGAAGGGGCGAGGATCGTCCACGGTGATCGCCACGCAATCCATCCGAGGCGAGAGCGTTGCCAACAAGCGTTCGCCGTGGGCATCGTCTCGATTGATCACCGCATGCTCCAAACCTGCGATATCGAAGAGCGATGCTTTGGCGCGGGCGTAAGCCTCCATCGTCGGGTGATAGTCGAGGTGATCCCGGCTCAAGTTGGTAAACGCCGCGGTGCGGATCGACAGCCCTTCGAGCCTGCGCTGATCCAGGGCGTGGGAGGAGGCTTCCAAGGCCACGTGGGCAAAGCCCCGATCCCGAAGCCGTGCCAATCGCTTTTGGAGTTCGATGGTCCTTGGGGTGGTCAGGGGGGTGGTCAGGGGGGTGGTCAGCGGGCTGGCCTCGATGCAATCCGGGCTTCCCGACCCCAAAGTGCCGAGAAAGGACCAACGCTCCCCGCCGCCCAAGGCCGTCAGATAGGCGACGCTGGTCTTGCCGTCGGTGCCGGTGATCGCGGCCACCCCCATCGCCTTGGAGGGGCGGTCATAAAAACGATCGGCGGCGTGGCCGATGGCGCCGACGATATCGGCCACCCTCACCACCACCGCCCCCCGATCCCGATCGGGCTTCGCTGCCTCGCCTTCGATGACCACCGCTCCGGCTCCGCTGTCGATGGCCTGGGCGACGAAGCGCCGGGCATCGACCCGTTGCCCTCGACGGGCGAAGAAGAGGGCCCCGGGGATCACCTCGCGGCTATCGTCGCAAATGGCGCCGATCTCTCGATCGAAAGCGGGCGGGATCGAGGCATGACCCTCGAGCAGGCGCGCAAGGCGCAAGGAGGCGGAG
>MEIF01000204.1 GCA_001750645.1 Gammaproteobacteria bacterium AqS3 | reverse complement strand
AGACATCGGCGCTCGGCTTCGTATCGAGCAACAGCGCCTGCGCCTCGGGATAGCGCATCGCCGTGCACTCGATATCGGATCGGGAGCGCACTTGCAGCGCTTTGATGAAGGGCCGCCCCCAAGCCTTGCAAAACTCCGGCGACTCCTCGCCGTGAAACTGAACGATATCGATGCCCCCCTCTTCGAGCAGGACCTCGACTTCGGAAGCTTCGGGATTGACCATCACCGCCACCGTCGATACCAGCGGCGGCAAGGCGGATTTGATCGCCCTTATCCTCTCCAAAGAGACATAGCGAGGACTCGGCGCATAGCGCATCAAGCCGATGGCATCCGCCCCGGCATCCACCGCCGCCAAGGCATCGGCAACGGAAGTGATCCCGCAAATCTTGACCCGGCAGCGCTGCATCGAAAAGACCCTTTTTTCTTCCTCGTCCTTTGCCCATCGACACCCGTCGACACCCGTCGACACCCGTCGACAATGCCTCGCTCCACCTTGGATTGCGACGGGTTGCAAGCGGATGGCAATCGCCGTTGGATTGCCGGATTATCGGCGCAAGGCCCGACGCCATCGCTGCACCACCCGCTGAACGAGCAGCGCCCTCACCAACGAAAGCCTGCTCCAAGCGCAACGCCTGAGATATTCGAAATCGGTGCGCGTCGCCAAGGATATCCACAGCCTTAAAAGATGCCTTTTATTCTCAGGCTCAGGTCCGTCCTCGTAGTCGGTGCGCGCATGCAACTGGGTATGGTTGGACAGGAGCTGGATATCGCCGGGCAAAAATTCCATATCCAAACAGAACTCCGGCGAACTCGCGATGGCCTCGTAGGTATCGAGGAGATCCTTCTCGGCATCGGAAAAGGGCGGCACCCCTTCGTGGCGCACCGCAGAGCGAAAATAATCGCTGTGATAGAAAGTGCGCAGCTGCCCGTCGAAGAAGCGACACGGCGGCACCGGAAAATAGTCGAGCCCGCCCTCGCCGTAGGTATCGAGAAAAAAAGGCCGGTAGAGCCGATCGATCAGATCCGGTTTCATCTCCAAAAGCCGGTTGTAGACGCTGACCGAACTGACGATGCGGCTGGTCCCGCCTAAAAGCGCCTTTTGCACGCACAGCAGCCCCACGACATCGGCGGCATCGCAGTGATAGGCGATCTTGTCGCTGGTTTGATAAAAACGAACCTTTTTGCCGCCCGCCGAAGAGCCCTCGTCGCGCACATTGCCCAAGAGATCCCCACGCGGATTTTGCGCCCCAGGCATCCCGAACCACAGGCCGAA
>MEIF01000203.1 GCA_001750645.1 Gammaproteobacteria bacterium AqS3 | reverse complement strand
CAAGCCAACCCCGCGATCAATCGGTTTATGACATACCGAGAGAATCGCATTATTTGGAAGCTGAGCAAGATCAACAATTACATGAAGACGATCAGCACGAAGCCGAGCAGCGCGCAGGGGCTGATGCCCAGTTGGTGGAGCTACGACGAGATTGCCGAAGCGACCGATCGGGATTTGTACGATGCGCTGCACTACGGCGAGATGGACATCGTTGACCCCGAAACTGAAGTGGACGAGTCGAAGATCGGCGGCTCGATGGGGATGATCATCAGCACCCGATCGAATATCCCAAACTCGTTATTCGCCAACATCCACGACGATATTGCTCTCGGCCACGAAAAAGGGCGCAACAAGCACTGGTTTATGCAGGTATTCAGCGCGGACCCGTCAAAGCCGCTCTACACGTTGGATCAGGCGTTGGCCGCCAATCCTTCGGTGGGCTACACCATATCCAAAAAGACACTGCGTCGGGATTTGGAAGGGGCGATCAACGATGTCAGTGCGCGGCCGGGGTTTCGGTCTCGGCGGCTGAATATCGAGTCGGGCACGCAGGATCAGTTGGTCGATCCTGAAAGTTGGAATCAAATCGCTCAGCCCGAATCCTTCGACTCGATCTGGAAAAGGCTGAAAGGCGAGCGGGTGATCTTGGGGGTCGACTTGGGGGCGACTCGGTCGCTCACGTCGATCGGGCTTTATTTCCCCGACCGAAAGTTGCTGGTGGCGGAGTCGTGGATGGCTCGGACGCAAGTCCAGAAGTTGGAGACCATTCATAATGCGACATATTCGAAGTGGATAGAATCGGGCGAGCTTCGTGGCATCGCTTCGGATCGAGACGGGGGGATGACATATCGCCCGATTGCCGAGTTCCTAAGGGATTGTATCGAGCACTTCGACGTGAAGTCGCTGCGGTATGATGGATGGAACATCAATCGAGTTTTCGATGCGCTCACCAATCTCGGATTGCGGCAAGATCATTACCCCCTGAAACGGATTCTCGACAAGTTTGTTCCGGGGGCGAAGGAATACGGCGAAGCGATTATCGAGTTTACCGATGCCGTGCTGAACAAAAGGATCGTGCACAATGCCAATGGTGTTTCTAATCTGGGCATTTACGTTTGCCAAGTCGAGACGAAGATGCGGGGCTCGGACGAAGTGAAGGTGCCGGCGAAGAACAAGCAGCAGATGCCCAACGACCCGGCGATCGCAATGCTAATGGCTTTCAGCAATCGGGGGCTGGTATTGCCTGAAAAAAGTCGATTATCTTTCGCCGAGCGAGTGGCGGCGGCAC
>MEIF01000202.1 GCA_001750645.1 Gammaproteobacteria bacterium AqS3 | reverse complement strand
TGGTCGTCCCGGTCTGCGCCAGCATCACCGTGACGTTGCCGGTGGGCCGGGCGCCCAGCGCCACGGTGAAGTCTTTGCTGCCGCCCTCGGCCACGCTCAGCGTCGCCGGCATCACAAAGCGCCCGTCGTCGTCGATGACATCCACCGTCACGTCGGCGGTGATGTTGTCGTAGCCGCCGTCCTCGGCCGTCAGCCTGATGGTCGCCGAGTCGTCTTCGCTGTCGGCGTCATCGGCGGCGCTGACCGTGACGGTCTGTGTCGTCTCCCAGTTGCCGGTCGTGAATGTCAGCTGGTCTTGGTCGCCGGCGGTTTCGTCGTCGGTGTCAAATGTCACGTCGGTGCTGGATGCGCCGGTTCTCGCCAGCGTCACCGTGACATCAGCGCTCGGCACCGAGTCCAGCCTGACGGTGAAGGTTGCGGAGTCGCCCTCGGCGATGTCCAGCATCCCATCTTTCGGGGACAGCACCAGCTCGACCGCATTGTCATCGTCGACGTTGACCGTCAGGCTGCCCTCGACGCTGTCATAGCCGCCGCCCGCGGCAGTCAGGCTGATGGTCGCGGTGTCATCGTCGATGTCGCCGTCCTCGGCGGCTCTGACCGTGACGGTCTGGGTGTCGTCCCAGTCGTCAACCGTGAAGGTCAGGGTGTTCTGGTCGTCGATCAGGTTGCCGTTGGTGTCAAACAACGTCACGTCGGCATTGGCGGTGTCATCGTCTGGCTGCACCAGCGTCACAGTGACCTCGTCCGAGGGTTCGCTGGTCAACCTGAGCGTGAAGGTCGCCGTTTCGCCCTCCTCAATGTCCAGCATGCCGTCGGTCTCGGAGAGCTCAAAGCCGGCCGTGTCGGTCTCGGTCACGCGCACCGACACACTGCCGGTGGCATTGCCGTAGCCGCCGCCCGAGGCCGTCAGGTTGATCGTCGCGGTGTCTACAACCGCGTCCTCGTCATCTTCCGCATTCACAGTGACGGTCTGGATCATGTTCCAGTTGCTCGTCGTGAAGTCCAGCGACTTCGGGCTGAAGGTCACATCGTCGTTGTCGGAGTCGTCCGGCTGCTTCAGCGTCACTTTGACAGCCGCCGAGGGCTCGCTGGCCAGCCTGACGGTGAAGGTTGCCTCGCCGTCCTCGGCGATGTTCAGGCTGGTCGTCGAAAGCGTCAGGCTCGCCGATGCATCATCGTCATCCGTCACCTTCACCATCACGCTGCGGGAGGCGCTGTCGTAGCCGCCGCCCGAGGCGGTCAGTCTGATGGTTGCCTCGTCGTCGACAAAGTCGGCGTCCTGGGCTGCGCTGACCGTTACGGTCTGCGCCGTCTGCCAGTCTGAGGTCGTAAAGGTCAGCG
>MEIF01000201.1 GCA_001750645.1 Gammaproteobacteria bacterium AqS3 | reverse complement strand
GCGATGCGCAAATACAACTTCTACTCCGGCCCCTCCACCATCCCGGTGTCGCCGTACTCGAGGATCTCCTCCCGGTAGCGCTCGAGGATGGACGCCGGGATGGTGGAGGGGCCGGGGTAGAAGTTGTATTTGCGCATCGCTGCTGGGTCCTTGCCTTGTGGGAACTGCTTATTATCCTACATCCGGGCGGCGAAACGGCTCAAATCCTTGAAAAAAGATGGCGACACCTTGCGGGCGGCACAGGAATCAAACTGCCAGAACGGTCCACCGAATCCCGATGAACTATGCCAGGATGATGGCGAGAGCTTCTGCGCTTACGCCTTATTTTCAAGTTTCCGCCGATTTCGCAAGAAGATGATTGCGCCGTGGAAAAAAGTTTTTCTTATGGCCGCAATCGCAATCAGCGCGGCAAGCGTGGCCAGCCAGTTTTGTGTGTACATGTACGTTGCATATACAAAAATGCAGGCGATGAGAAAGAGAACCGAGTCTATTCTTTTGTTCCGTTCGCTGGGAACAAGCCCGGCTCTCGTTTCCGCCCAGCTCTTTTCCTGGGGGAAAACCAGTTCGTGGACATGGTAGAAATCCATCCCGTCTCTCATGTCCGACCTAAAGAAGCTGCCGCCCGTCTCATCGAGCAGCTTACCAAGTTCGGCCCAGATCTTAGCGGGAAAAGGCTCCCCCATCTTCTCTGGGATAAGCAAATACAGGTCCCTCTCCCTGACCACGAACGCAAAAGGCCAGTCTCCCAAAATGCTTTTGGCTTTTTGGGACGCCTTCTTCGTCTTCTCCGGCAGGAAGTCGAAGCTTTTTTCGTAGCTCTCGTAAGAGAGCGTCACATGCGGGCGGTGGTAGCAGTAGGCAAACGCCTCGGCGATGATCGATACGAAACTGGTCGGCCGGTTCCGTTTTTTCGGGAACTCGACGATCACCCCCATGAAAAGGAGGTACGGAGTGCAGACTATCTCCCAGAAGAACTTCCAGAGAAGTCTAGCCATTCGGCTTTTCCGACTTCGGCTTCCGCCGCTCATCCGGCCGCGGCTCCGATTTCACCCTGGCCCCCGGCCTCGACTTGATGAGATCGTCGATGCACACGATGATGGGGCCGCTGTTGCGGATCTCGTTGAAAGGATCCTTTACGTGCGTTTCGGTTTCCTGGTCAGTCATTTTCAGCCTCGGGCAATGCTCCACGCTTCTAATTATACAACATAACAACCACAAAGCCCCCTCGCAGTCAAAAAGGCGAGGCTCGGAAGCGCGGAAATACAATGATTCACGGGAATGACAGGCATGACCGCTTCTCTACGCGGCGCCTGCTCCAGTCGCTGCGCCGGCTTGACTTTTCGGTTTTAAAGTGCTATAAT
>MEIF01000200.1 GCA_001750645.1 Gammaproteobacteria bacterium AqS3 | reverse complement strand
CTTCGTACAGGTCGTTGATTTCGATGTAATATGGGTCATGCAGCGACTCGATGGCGGCGGTCAGGATTTCCTTGCGCATCGTTTGTTCGGTTGCGTAATGTGCGCCGATGGATGAATTCCATTTGCCGGCGGCGAGCGCAAGGTCGGCTTGGGGCAAATAGGGGTTGCGCACTGTCGATTGCAATCCGATTTCGTCATGCACTTTTCGGTATGCTTCGGCGAAGAGTTGTTCGCGCAGCGTGCCGTGTCGGGGGGCGTCCAACGGATCGACCAGATCGTCCATTTCGGGGAATGCGTTGATGCCGTCATGTTGACATTGCCCGTTGACGATGGCGATGATCAATCGTCCGTCCATTGCAAGATCGTCGGGTGGGATGATCGATCGGTCGTTGGATGTGAAATAGATCGTGTCGGTTCGGTATCCGGTGGCTTGGCGTTTGGCATATCGGACGCGTCCGCCGCCGTAGCCGGGTTGGGAAAGAAATCCCTTGGCTTGGCGGATACTGGCGATGTCGCCGCCGGTGAATTCGGAGCCTTCGCAGACGATGTATCCGAGCACTTGGTACATTTGATCGGTTTTGTCCGATGTAAACGCAAACGCTTCGTTTTGGTAGTCGGATGTTGCGAGATGGGGCGGAAACAATCGTTTTGGCAGTTGGGATTTTCCCGCGTTCGTCCCGCCGGACAGTACCAAATGGGTTTTTCGTTCGGAGCCGGGGAACAGGTTCAGCCGGATCGGTTCGATGACGAGATACGATTCCGCCCATGATCTGAACGCATCGTCGATTTCGAGTTCCAATCCCAGATCGGTCAGCATCGTTTCGATACGGGGGATTTCGTCCCACGGGGGGAGATGGTCGAGCCATTCCTTGAACGGGTGGTGTTGATTCAGGCTCAGTTCGGCGCGGATGTAGTCTTTCAGTTTGGCGTTGGTCGAAGCGAAGTTGACGGGAACGATATCGTCTTTTTTGGAGATATATCGGATATTCCATTCCAAGAGCAACGGGATCGCCGCTTCGATTCCTTCGTCGTATGGCATCCAAATCGTATTGTCGTTGCGGTCGAGCGTGAATTCGTTTATTTTGACTTCTTCGATGTTTCGGGTGGTATTGGTGCGGAATTCGACGCCCAACGCCGCAAACGCTTCGCCGAGCAGTTTGGCGGGGGATCCTGTGCCGTGGGTGGAAATGAACGGGGGGTCGAGCAGTTGGTATTTCGATTTTTCGGGTGGGTCGGCTTCGGGTTTTTCCAATCCAGCGTCTTTGAACAACTTGGCGATTTTGGCTTTGTCGAATCCCTCCGGCGAGCATGATCGACAGATCATCAATGGCTTGGCGTATCCGGCTTTGATTTGAAAGCGGGTGCCGGAATCGCCGTGTCC
>MEIF01000020.1 GCA_001750645.1 Gammaproteobacteria bacterium AqS3 | reverse complement strand
ATCGCCGGGGTGCGGTTCTCGAACAGCGACACCCTGCAGTTCAGGCTGTTCAGCGAGCGCCACATCGCCCGCCTCGGCCAGGCCCGCTCCCGCCTCGCCGTCGAGCTGCAGAAGCGCTACTGATCTGCTCGGTCTGCGACATGCCGGTCTGCCGGCGCCTCCGCTGGAACCGGCTTGAATTTGCACAGGTGCGGGGCGGCGAGGCTTTTTCCGACGCCGTTGACGGGGCGGAATGCTCGCCGGCCTCAGCCCCGGAAAATCTCGCTCGGGGTGCGGGAGGCGCCGGCGGTCTCCAGACGCGCGAGGTAGCCGGCCCAGAGATCCTCCCGATTGTCAAGCAGCTCGTGCAGATAGGCCCAGGAATAAATCCCCGTGTCGTGCCCGTCCGAGAACACCAGCTGCACGGCGTAGCGCCCGATGCGCCGCATCTCGGAGATGCCGACGCCGCTCTTGCCGACCGGCAGCTCGCCCCGGTCACCTCCGCCATGGCCCTGAACCTCGGCGCTCGGCGAGTGGACCCGCAGGAACTCATAGCTGAGCCGGTGGACGCTGCCGTCGGCCAGGGTGATCTGCAGCTCGGCATCGGCGTCGCAGCGCCTCAGACTGCGGGGAGCCTCGACCGCCCCGCCCGGCCCGGCCGGCCGGCTCACAGGATGAAGCGGCTGGAATCGGTCTTCTTCAGCAGCGCACCGAGCGCCGCCTCGACAAAGGCCTCGTCAACCCGAATGCTGACCTGCCCGTCGGCCGGCAGCCGATAGGCCGAGTCCTCGAACAGCTTCTCCATCAGGGTGTGCAGCCGGCGCGCCCCGATGTTTTCGGACTCCTGGTTGATCTGCCAGGCCAGCTCGGCGATGCGCCCCAGCGCCCCGTCGGTCATCTCGACCAGGCCGCCGTCGACCCCCAGCAGGCTGCGGTACTGATCCAGCAGGGCGTGCTCGGGCTCGGTCAGGATGCGCTTGAAGTCCTCGACCGACAGCGGCTCCAGCTCGACGCGAATCGGCAGCCTGCCCTGCAGCTCGGGGATCATGTCCGAGGGCTTGGTGTAGTGGAACGCCCCGGAGGCGATGAACAGAATGTGGTCGGTGCGCACCTGCCCGATCGAGGTCGTCACGGTGCTGCCCTCGATCAGCGGCAGCAGGTCGCGCTGCACCCCCTCGCGCGAGACTTCGCCGCCGGTGCGCGAGGCCGACGGGCAGACCTTGTCGATCTCGTCGATGAAGACGATGCCGTTCTGCTCGACCAGGTCGAGGGCGCGGGACTCGACCTGGGACTCATCGATCATCCGGTCGGCCTCCTGCTGCGTCAGCAGCCGCATGGCATCGACCACGCGCATCTTCTTGAGCGTCTTGCTGGGCGGGCGCTTGGGCATCATCTTGCTGATCTGATCCATCATCGCCTCCATGCCGGGGGCGCCGGTCGCGTTGACGCTCGGCGCCGCCTCCTCGACCTCGACATCGATCTCGACATCGTCCAGCCGGCCTGCGTCGAGCTGCCGCTCCAGGTTGGATGAGTGCAAACCGGGCTTCAGCCTCAGGCGGTCGAGCACGTGCTCCCTGGCGCTGCTGCGGGCGCGCTCCTCATGGCTCGCCCTGAACTCCTCCTGCGCCATGCTGCGGCCCTGCACCGCCAGGTCGCGGATGATGGAGTCGACATCCCGGCCGACGTAGCCGACCTCGGTGAACTTGGTCGCCTCGACCTTGATGAAGGGGGCGTCGGCCAGCACCGCCAGGCGGCGGGCGATCTCGGTCTTGCCGACGCCGGTGGGGCCGATCATGAGGATGTTGCGCGGGGTGACCTCGGCGCGCGTCTCGGGGCTCAGCTGCATGCGGCGCCAGCGGTTGCGCAGCGCAATGGCGACCGCCCGGCGGGCGTTGTCCTGGCCGATGACGTGCCGGCCGAGCACTTCGTAGATCTTCTGCGGGGTCAGGTGGCGGCTCATTTCGACGCCGCCGAATCGAGGGTCTCCTCGACCCAGTTGCTGTTGGTGTAGATGCAGATCTCTGCGGCGATCTTCATGCCGGCGCGGGCGATTTCCACGGCGTCCAGCTGGGTGTGCTGCAGCAGCGCCAGCGCCGCACTGCGGGCGTACTCGCCGCCGGAGCCGATGGCGAGGATGTCGTGCTCGGGTTCAAGCACGTCGCCGTTGCCGGAGATCAGCAGCGAGGTGTCGGCGTCGGCCACCGCCAGCTGCGCCTGCAGGTTGCGCAGGTAGCGGTCGGTGCGCCAGTCCTTGGCCAGGCTGACCGCCGAGAGCACCAGGCTGCCCTGGTTTTCCTGGAGCTTGTTCTCAAACCGCTCCAGCAGCGCCATGGCGTCCGCCGTGGCCCCGGCATAGCCCACCAGGATCTCGTTGTTGTGGATGCGCTGCACCTTGCGCACCGAGCTCTTGACCACGGTTCCGCCGCCCGATGTGGCCTGGCCGTCGCCGATCATGGCGACGCGCCCGCTGCGGCGAACCGAAAGGATTGTCGTGCCGTGGTATTGCTCCACCCGTCAGCCTCCGGGGTGCCGCCCTCCCGCCCTATTTGGGGGCGGATCGGGCAGACTTCAAGGGCACTAGTGAGCCGGGACGGACTCTGCGTCCATTTCAGCCGAGGGCTTCTCCTCCAGCGGCTTGGTCATCTCGGCCCAGTCGATCTCGCTGTCATCGGGCATCTCCTCGTAGTCGAGCAGCCCGAGCTGGTCGAAGTGCGGGATGACCTTGTCGGTCAGCAGCCCGATGCGCTTGAGGTTGGGAATGACGCGGGAGAACAGCAGCTGGCGGAATTCCGACAGCTGGCCGCCCTCAAGGATGTAGCGGCGGGTGTCCTCGGCGTCGAGGCCGAAGTGGGACCAGACCTCGGTCGGCATCAGCCGCTCGCGCATGATGACGCAGGCCTCGTAGGCGAACATGCCGCGGTCGTCGCGCTCCTCATCGCTGAGGGTGCTGACGTATTCCTCAAGGTAGTTGACGCCGAAGGTCACGTGCCGGGCCTCGTCGCGGATGACGTAGCTGACGATGTCGTAGAGCAGCGGGTCGCGGGTGGTGATCTTGGCGGTGTTGAAGGCCGCCAGCGCCAGCCCCTCGATGATGATCTGCATGCCGATGAACTTCAGGTCCCAGCGCTCGTCGGTGAGGATCTTGTCCAGCAGCGCCTTGAGGTAGGGGCTGATCGGCCACATGAAGCGAACCTGCTCCTGCAGGTAGCGGTTGTAGACCTCGACGTGGCGCGCCTCGTCAAAGGTCTGGGAGGCGGCGTAGAGTTTGGCGGTGTAGGTCGGGGCGCAGGAGACCAGCTGCGAGGCCACCAGCAGGGCGCCCTGCTCGCCGTGCAGGAACTGGCTCTGGGTCCAGGAGTGCAGGTGCCAGGCCATCTCGAGTTTCTTCTCGGGAGACATGTCGTCGTAGGGTTGATAGCCGTTGAGTTCGTTGGTGTCCTGCTTGGCGGGGAACTCGTCCCTGGGGAACGGTCGGTTCCATTCAATGTCGGTGTTGGCGTTCCAGTTGAGCTCTTTGCCGAGTTCGTAGAGCTTCTTGATGCGGGTGTCGGCGATGGTGTAGTCCCAGTTGTAGGCTCCGGTCAGCGGGGTCTGGAAGATCTCGGCGATGTCCTCGATGTGCTGCGGCTCAAGCTTCGGGCCGTCATCGTCAAAGTGAATGATTTCCTGGGGTGTTTCGTCGACTCGGGTGATTTTCATGGGAATGCTCCAGATGGTTCGCGCGAACTTTGCGATTATGGCACAGGTTGACCCCTAAGTTGACCCCTGGGCTAACCGGGCCAACTACTTGATGCGCACCTCGCCCTCGCGCCCGACGCTGATGCGCCCAGACAGCTGCAGCAGGGAGACCAGCATCACGGGGTACAGCCCCGCGACTCCGGTGACGGATTCGGCGAGTGCCGGGAGATCGACATCGGTCACAGCCGAGCCCTTTTCCAGGCGGGTCAGGACGGCCTGGACGAATTGCTCGATCTGCTCGGCGCTGAGCAGGACATCCCGATCAATCAGCCCCCACTCGCTCTGATCGGTGCGCACCAGCCGGCCTCGGGGGTGCAGGGCCAGCGTCTTGCTGCGCCCGCGCCGCTCGGCCACCAGCCTGCACAGCTCCTGGTTGGGCATCGGGGCGCCGTGCTCCTCAAGGATTTCCTCGGCGGTCTCGAATAGCCGCACGCGCCGGCCGGTATCGCGCACCCGACCCGAGCCGGCAATCCACATCTGCCGACCCAGGTCATCGAGCCGCTCCGAATGGAGCCTCAGCAGGGTGTGCAGCAGGTAGACATTCAGCCCCTCGACATCTTGCCCCGCCTGCCTTAGCGCCTTGAGCATTTCATTGCAGTGCCACTGCTGGCCGGAAAAGGCATCGCCGAGGGCCAGCTCTTCAACCTGCCGCACCAGCGCTCGGGCGGCGCTCGGGCTTATCGGAAGATGCCTGAGCGAGCCGTAGACCCCCCGGTCAAACAGATAGCCGTGATTGCCCAGCGCGTTGTGCGTGCGGCGCTCGTCGATCTTGAATTTGTATTTCTCTTGGATAAGTTTCGAGATTTCTCTGAAGTGCATGGGCCGCTCGATTTCAAGCAGGATCTTGGCGACATACCCCTCAGCCGAGGTGCTCAGGGACACCAGCACCTCGTCTGCATCCGGGGCGCCGGAAGCGGATGATGTCTCGGACACGGTCGCAAACAGCGCGCGCGGATAGGCGCGCTCCAGCAGCAGCCCGCCCCAGCCGGACTCGGCATCGTCCGACAGCAGCCGGGCCAGCTCCCGCCGCAGTTCGGAGCGCCGGGGCGGGGGCTGCTCCGCGGCGCGGTTTTTAAGCATTTCGCGGGCGCGCTTCAGATTGAGATCCCAGGTCGCCCGGGAAAAGTCGGCGACGTAGAGCTCCTGCTCAATCTTGATGCAGTAGAGACGCTGCGGCTGCACCGCGCGCTCAATGGCCAGAGCGATCACCTGCGTTTCCGCCCCCCGAAACCAGGGGTCATTACCCCGCAGCCAGTCCACCGTCAGAAAAAACGAGTCATCGGATGAATATCGGGCAATGTGCTCCGAAGTCTGTTTGGCCATGCCGGGATGCTCAAAAATCTTGGTCAGAGTGCGGCGCTCCAGCTGGCGCACACGCTCCCGGGTAATGTCCAGAGATGCACCGAGGGACTGAAGCGTTTCGGTCTCCCTGCCCGACAGGCCGAAGCGCCTCAGCAGGAGTTCGCGCTCGCGCTCGGGCAGCTGCTCAAGCGCGGCCTGCCACCTGTCCCTGAGCGTGTCGCCTTCAGGGTTGGGCGCATCGGGGCTTGACTCAGGTTCGGGAGCGGGACTCGCCTCGGCCGTCTGCGTTTTGCTCGGCTCGCCGTCGTCGGCCCGGCTTTTCGGCTCGCCAGGCTTTTCGACTTGGGGTTCGCTGACAGCGGCGCTTTTGAACACAGGCGGCGGCTCGGTCTGGATGTTCTCCCAGATCTGCCTCATGAGCCGTTTGCGCAGTTCTTTGAAATCCATCAGACGATTTTCAATGCGATGAGCCTTGACAGGACGATTGCGGCGGCATCAAACAGCAGAGCTGACCGGGGGAGCCGAACTCAGTACTGGCGCTTGACTTCAACGCCGATGCGCGTCCGGTTGGGCGAGCGCAGTGCAGTCCGGCGCTCACCGAACAGGCGGATCTCAAGATCCGGCCCCCCGAAGAACTTCACTCCGGTGGTTTGACGTCCGTAAGCCGAGGCGACGCCTCCGGTCATCTGGTATTCGGCGTAGGGTGTCAGCAGCCCGCCAAAGGCATCCAGCCCGTAGCCCGCCGTGGCGGTCAGCGAGCCGCCCGGCCGCTCTTCCGGGTGCAGGGTGCGGTCCAGCCTGAAGGCCTCCTCGCGCTCAAGCTCGCCGGTCTCCTGCCGACCCCATTCGGGCAGCAGTCCGAGCGACAAGCCCCTGCCCGTCTCCCTGGAGCGGAAGGCGAACTCGACGCTGGCGCCCCACTCGTTGAGGGAGTATTCAGAGCCGTGCGAGGCCAGCACATTGACATTCACCTGGGCGCTGAAACGGGACTCGGGGTAGCCGATGTTGAGGCCGCCGGAGAATTCGGTGCCGGCTCCGGTCGGGCCGTCCCCGCTGTCCTGGCGCATCGAAAGGCTCAGCCTCGGGGACACCCATCCCTGCGTGCTGCGCGTCAGCTCAAAGCCGGCGCGGATGCTGCTGGACTTGGTGTCGGTCGAGAACTGATCGACCGTCAGGCCGCTGCCGCCGATCTGCGAAAAGTTGCCGGCCAGGGACAGCGTGCTGGTGCTGAAGTTGCCGGTCAGCGACAGCGTGGTCGTTGCCCCCTGTCTCAGCGGCAGGCGCAGCCCGAGCGAAGTCATGCTCAGGGAGATGTCATCCTCCGTCGCCGCCCGCCCGGCGCTTTCCTGGCCGAGCTCAATGCTGCCGTCGCCGCTGCCGAGCACCAGCCGGACCGAACCGCCGTTGTTGAGGGCGATCTCAAGATAGGAGAGGTAGGCCGTCAGGCTGGTGTCCAGGTTCTGCAGATCCTGCGTCTCCAGCCTGTACTCCGCATCGCTGCTGAACTGCGCGAATGCGACCCCCAGCAGCAGCCGATCCCCGAGCCGCCGGTCAAAGCCGATCCAGGTCGAGGACACTCCGCCGTCGTACTCGTCCTGAACGATCTTGCCCGAGAATTCTCGCTGATCAACCCGACCCCAGAGCGTCCAGTTGGCGCGCTCGCCCGCGGCGTCCAGCGAATACATGAAGCCGCCCAGTATTGGATTGGCCAAATTCCAGGACTGCTCGGAGCGCATGGCGGTGACGGGGCGACCCTCGTAGAGCTCGATGCCGCCGAGCCAGTCCAGGCTCTGCCGGTCAAAGCCAAGCCCCTCGGAGCCGTAGCGCCCCTCAACCCTGCGGGAGCCTGCGACACTCGCAAAGCCCGAGGCGAATTCATCCGCGGAGGGCTGATCCAGCCGCACATCCTGCCCCGAGAGGGTCAGCGTGCTGAACCCGGGTGCGGCATCCAGCCGGCTGCCGATCATGTCAATCGAGCTGGACAGCACACCCCGGGCGATCCCGGCGAACACGTGCGTGATGACCAGCTGCTCATCGTTGTTGCCGCTCTCCGTAACCTGAACGGTCAGGCGGGCGGAGGCGCTCGCAGAGACCAGCTCGATCGCGGTGCGGTCATCCTCGGCGTTGCCGTCCTGGACGCCGATGACGGCAACCGCCTGGGCCTGATTCCAGTTGCTCGGCGTGAACAGCAGCTCGCCCTGATTGCCGGGGGTTGCGGTATCGGTGTCCACCTGGGCGACCTGCTGGTTCTCGCTGACCACCGAGACCCTCAGATCGCCGGCGGGACGCTGCGCCAGCCTGACGTTGAAGGAGCTCACCTGCCCCTCGGCGACGATCACCTCGGTGGTGGACAGCTGCAGACCCTCGCTGTCCCTGACCGACACGGCCACGCTGGCGGACATGCCCTCAAAACTGCTGCCCCTGACGGTGAGATTAACCTGCAGCTGCTCGCTCATGATGTCCTCGTCCTCCAAGCCGGAGACCGTCACCATCTGGGGATCCCGCCAATTGCTCGGCGTGAAGTTCAGGGCGGCGGGTGACACCGTCGCCGCCCCGATGTCGGTGCTCACCACCTGGACGACGGCGTTTGCAGACGGCTGTCCCGGCAGCGCCACCGTGAAGGTGCTGCTGCCGTCTTCGTTGATGATCAGCTCCTCGCGCGAGAGCACCAGGGAGTTGGAGTCCCTCACCGCCACCGACACGCTGTAGCTTAAGTCGGCGAAGTTGCCGCCCCCGCCGGTGATGCTGATCGCCGCCGTCTCGCTGAGGAAATTCGCATCGCTGATGCCCTCGACCGTCACCTCCCTCTCATCGTCCCACTCGTCGGGTTCGAAGGTCAGCGATGCCGGCGAGACGGTGACGGAGCCGGGCATGTCGCTCTGCAGAGACACAGTCACCGCTGCCGACGGCTTGGCCTCCAGTCGAACCGTGAAGGTGTCGGAGGCGCCCTCGTTGATCATGAACTCGGTTTTGGACAGCTCCAGGCCGCTTTCATCGTCGTCGTCGATCTGCAGCGAAATGTTGCCTGTGATGTCGGAGAAGTCGCCGTCACCGCCCGTGGCCGACAGCTGGATCGCACCGGTGGTGTCTTCAATGTCATCATCTTGAAGCGCCGTCAGGGTAATGGCCTCGCCCGTTTCCCAGTTATCGGTCGTGAAGGTCAGGCTGTCGGCCGACAGCAGCACCGCATCGGTGTCCTTGACCAGACCGACCGTCACGTCGGCAGAGGGGGAATGGCTCAGGCTGACGACGAAGACCTTGCTGATGCCCTCATCGACACTGATCGATGTGTCCGACAGGACCAACCCCGCAGTGTCCTCGTCCTTGATCGTCACGCTGATGCTGTCGGCGACCGAGGAATAGCCCCCGCCATCGGCCTCCAGACTGATCTGCAGCTGCGCATCGGTGACGTTGTCATCCTCGACCCCGGACACGGTCACCGTCTTCGGCGTGTCGTAGTCCTGCCCCGTGAACGACAGGCTGGCCGGCTGGACAGAAGCCTGGGAGGCATCGCTGCTGGCGAGGCTCACCGTCACCCCGGCAGTCGGCGTGTTCGACAGCGTGACGGTGAACGTCTCGCTGGCGCCCTCTCTGACGGTCACCGACTGTTTGGACAGGGTCAGGCTGGGTTTTTCATCGTCGACAACCCTCACCGACACGCTGGTGGTCAGATTGTCATAAGCTCCGCCGTCGGCGGCCAGGTTCACCTCGGCGAGGATGTCGGCCAGGTCATCGTCCTCCACACTCGACACGGTGACGGCCTGCGTGCTGTTCCAGTCGGCGCTGGTGAAGGTCAGAGCCGCCCGCGAGAGCGACACGGCGCTGTCGCTGCTCTGCAGATTCACCGTGACGGCAACCGAGGGGGCGTGGCTCAGCCGCACCGTAAATTGGTCGCTCTCGCCCTCGTCAATCCGCAGGCTCGAAGTCGACAGCGTCAGAACCGGCACATCCTGATCGACCACCGTGATGTCGACGCTGGCCACCTTGCCGGTGTAATCGCCGCCCGAACCCACCATGCGGATGCGGGTTCTGCCGCTGACAAGATCGTTGTCGGCAATGCCGGTCACCGTCACCTGCTGTGCTGTGCTCCAGTCGGACGCCGTGAACGTCAGGCTCGACTGCTGGGTCCTGGCAACATCCGGGTGCGAGTTGGACAGCGTCACCATGACATCCTGTTCCGGCTGGTGGGACAGCTTCACGGTGAAGTTTGCGTTGCCGCCCTCATTCACCGAGAGGCTGTTCTCGGACACGACCAGGGAGCGCACCTCCCTGTCCTTGACCGTCAGCGACACGCCGCCGGTGACGCCGGCGTAGTCGGCGCCCGAGGCCGCCAGGCTGACTGTCGTGATGCCGTCCTCAAGATCCTGATCCCTGACCCCCAGCACCGACACGGTCTTCACCTCATTCCAGTCGGCGGAGTCGAAGCTCAGGCTCGCCGGCGAGACGGTCGCCAAGTCGGTGTTCATGCTCGAGATGGCCACCATGACCTCGCCGGAGGGGGCGTTGGTCAGGCGCACGGTGAACACGCTGCTGCTGCCCTCGTCCACGGTCAGGCTGGGGGTTGACAGGCTCAGGGCGGCGGTGTCGTCGTCGTCGACGGTGACCGACACGAGTCCCCGACCGTCCGTGCCGACCACCCGCAGGCTGATCTCGACGCTTTCATCGGACAGGTCATCGTCCTGTCCGCTGGTGACCGAGACTGTCTGAGCGACATTCCAATTGACGGTCGTGAAGCTCAGGCTCGCCGGCGACACCGATGCGGCATCGTCGTCATCGCTGGAAATGTTGATGGCGACATCAGCGACGGGCTGCCGGGGCAGCACCACCGTGAAGTCCCGCTGCTGGCCCTCCGTGATCGTGAGCTTCTGCTGCGACAGGGTCATCTGGATGTTTTCATCGTCCAGGACCGACACATTGAGGCTGCTGGCGGTGTCGTTAAACCCGCCGCCGGTGCCGGTCGCACTGACTTGGGTGGTTTCGTCAATCTGATCGTCATCCTGCTCACCCATCACGGTGACGGTCTGGGGCTGTTTCCAGTCGTCGGCTCCGAAGGTCAGCCTGGCCGGCGAGACCCCGACTGCCCCGTCATCCTGGCTCGTGAGCGCCACGGTCACAGTCGAATTGGGCTGATGCGACAGCCGCACCTCAAAAGTCGACTCCGAGCCCTCGTTGATCGAGAGCGCCGTCTCGGACAGATTCAGGGCGGCCGTGTCGATGTCGCGCACGGTCACCGACACGCTGTCGCTCACACCGCTGTAGTTCGGACCCGATGCCGTCAGGCTGACCTCAACATCCTCATTGGCGATGTTGTCGTCGTCCTCGCTGCTGACCGTGACCGTCTGGGGCTGATCCCAATTGCCCACGGTGAAGGTCAGCTCAGCGGGCGACACCGTCGCCGCATCCGAGTCATCACTGGCCACCGCCACAGTCACCGCAGCGCCCGGCAGCGTCGCCAGCTCAACCGTGAAGGTTTGGCTGCCCCCCTCGGAGATGATCAGCTCATCCAGGGACACGACCAGACCCGGCACCACCGAATCCTCCACCGTCACCTCAACGCTGCCGGCAGCGCCGTCAAAGCCGCCGCCCGCAGACAAGAGGCTGACCGTCACCTCGTCATTTTCATTGTCGTTGTCCACCACGCCGGCGACCGTGACCGGCTGGTCCGTATACCAGTTGGCGCTGGTGAAGTCGAGGGTCTGGGGCGACACCGTCACCGCAGTGGTGTCGCCGCTGCTCACCGAGACCGTGACGCTGCCGGTGGGCAGGCGCGAGAGCCTGACGGTGAACGTCTCGGTTCCCTCCTCGTCGACTTCCAGGGTGGGTTTCGACACGATCAGGGCGGGTGCGTCATCGTCAATGACGCTCACGGGCAGGCTGTCGGTGGTTCCGCCATAGCCGCCGCCCCTGAGTGAAAAATCGATGCTCGCCGTCTCATTGTCGAAGTCGTTGTCCTCCACGCCGGTGACGGTCACGGTGCGTGCCGTGTTCCAGCTGGACGGGGTCAGGGTCACGCTCGCCGGTGCGGCCGTGACGATGCTCGAATCGCTGCCGGCCACGGTAATCGTGACGTTGGACGACGGGCGGTGCGAGAGGTGGACGGTAAAGGTCGCATTGCCTCCCTCATTGACATCCACCTTGGCGTCCGAAAACACCAGGCCGGCGACATCATCGTCCTCGATGATGAGCTCCCGCCTGAGACTCACATTGCTGTAGCCGCCGCCCGAGGCCGTCAGCACCAGCTCGACGGTCTCATCCTCCAGATCATTGTCCTCCTCGCCGGTGAGGGTGAGCGTCTGGTCGGTGTTCCAGTTGTCCGTCGTAAAGGTCAGACGGGTCGGCGAGACCGTCAGGGCCTTGGTGTCCAGGCTCAGCACCGCAACCCGCACATCACCCGCCGGCTGGTGCGAGAGGCTGACCTGAACATCGACATCCTCGCCCTCTTCCGGGGCGCCCGAGGACAGGTTCAGCGAGGCCTCCGTGACATCCGTGATGCTGACCGACAGGTCGCGGCTTTCGCTGAGGCCGCCGCCCGAGGCCGCCAGGGTGATCTGCACGATCTCATCGTCCAGATCGGCGTCCTCGACGCCGGAGACCGTCACCATCTGGCCCTGATTCCAATCGTCCGCCGTAAAGGTCAGGGAAGCGTCAGAGACCGTCGCCTTTGCGGTGTCGCTGCTTGAAATCTGCACCGTCACGGCTCCGGTGGGGGCGACCGCCAGCTCGATCCCAAAGGATGCGCTGCCGTCCTCGTCGAAACTCAGCGTCGACACCGAGAGCACCAGCGCCGAGTCATCGTCGTCTTCAACGGCCACGCCGACGCTGCCGCTGATGCCCGCATAGCCGCCGCCCGCCGCCGACAGGCTGATCGACACCTGCTCGTCTGAGGTGTTGGCGTCCTGCTGGCTGGAGACGGTCACTGTCTGTTCCATGCTCCAGTTGTCGGTCGTAAACGTCAGGCTGGCCGGTGACACCGTGACCGAATTGACATCCCCGCTGCTGAGCGCCAGCGTCACATCCCCGGTCGGAGGCGCCGACAGTCTCGCCGTAAAGGTGTCCTGATTGCCCTCCTGCAGCATCAGCTGCCGCTCGGACAGGGTCAGGCCGGGACGCTCGTCGTCGCTGATGGTCACCACAACATCGCCGATCTTGCTGCCGTCATAGGCCCAGCCCGACGGGAAGACACTGATCGGAACCGACTCATCGCGGATATCTGCATCCTGAACGGCGCTGACCGTGACCGTCTGTGCGCTGCTCCAGGTCGCCTGGGTGAAGGTCAGTGAGGCGGGGGCGACGGTCGCGGCTCCGGAGTCTGCACTCTGCAGTCGCACCGTGACGTCGACGCCGGGCTGACTCGGCAGCTCGACCGCGAATGTCCCGCTGCTGCCCTCGACCAGAGACAGCGCCTGGGTCGACAGGGTCAGAACCGGCGCCTCGTCGTCCTCAATCGTCACCGACACGCTTCCGGGGACGGCCTCGACAATGCCGCCGCCCGTGGCCGACAGGCTGATTTGCACAGATTCATCAGCAAAATCGCTGTCCTCGACGCCGGTGACCGTGATGCGCTGCGACGAGTCCCAATTGGAGGTCGAGAAGGTCAGGCTGGCGGGCGAAACCGTTGCGGCGCCGGTGTCCGGGCTGGTGACCTGCACCGTCACATTGCCGACCGGCTGATTGTTCAGCGCAACCGTGAAGGAGGCCGAATCACCCTCGTCGATCGACAGCGAAGCGACCGACAGGTCCAGCCCGGGCTCCTCGTCGTCATCGACCGTGACCGCCAGGCTGTCGGTCACATCGTCATAGCCGCCGTCCGAGGCCGCCAAATTGATCGTCACGCTCTCATTGCCGAAGTCGTTGTCCTGGACAGCGGTGACGGTCACCGTCTGCGGCGTGTCCCAGCTGTCCGTGGAGAAGCTCATGCTGGCCGGCTGCACGGTCGCCGCCCCGGTGTCCGTGCTGGTGATGCCCACCGTGACAGCCGCGATCGGCGGATGTGCCAGCTTGACGGTGAAGGTGCCGTCGCCGCCCTCGCCCAGAGACAGCGACGTCTCGGACACAACCAGATCCGCCACCTCGTCGTCGTCAACCGTCACCATCACTCTGGCGGCGGCGCCGTCAAAGCCGCCGTCGGCCGCCGTCAAATCGAGCGTGACCGTCTCATCGGCCGTGTTCAGATCGTCGGTGCCGCTGACCGTGATGGTCTGGTTGTCACCCCAGTCGTCAGTCGTGAAAATCAGACTTGCCGGGGCCGCCGTCGCCTTGGCCGCATCCTGGCTGGCCACCGACACGGTGACATCCGCACTCGGCTGCCCCTGCAGCTTGACCTCAAATGTGGCGGTCTTGTTCTCCGGCACCGAAACCGTCGCAGACGAGACAATCAGCACGTCGTCGTCGTCGTCAATCTCGCCGGTCGTGCTGGCCTCGGCCCGGCCAAAGCCGCCGCCGGAGGCCGTCAGGCTGACATCAACGCTCTCATCGACGGCGTCCTCGTCCTGCAGTGCGGTGAGCGTCACGGTCTGGGCCGTATCCCAGTTGTCAGCGGTGAAGATCAGGCTCGACGGCGAAACCGTCAGATGCACCGTGTCATCACTGGTGAGCGACACCGTTGCGTCCTCACTGTTGATCGGCTGGTGCGACAGCTTGACGGTAAAGGTGCCGTCGTTCCCCTCGTCGACATCGACAGAGGCAGCCGAGAGCACCAGAGCCGCATCGTCGTCCTGCAGGCTCGCCGTCACCGTTCCGGTCGCAACGGTGCTGCTGAAGCCTCCGCCCGAGGCGCTGAGATTGATCGGAACGCTCTCATCGACGATGTTTGCGTCCTGCAGGGCCGAGACCGTGACCATCTGCTCCTGATCCCAGTTGACCGCCGTGAAGGTCAGGGTCGCCGGCGTGACGCTCAATGCAGAGGTGTTGGTGTTGGTGATCGTCACCGTGACATTCGCCGACGGCGTCCCCGCCAGCCGCACGGGGAAGGTTTTGCTGGCGCCGCCCTCATCCAGGCTCAACGAGGTGGTCGACAGGGTCAGGCGGGCGTCGTCGTCTACAACCGTCAGCTCCTCGGAGGCCGTGACAGCGTCGTAGCGCCCCCCGGAAGCCGAAAAACTCAGCGTGGCGCTCTCGGCAATGGCGTCCGTGTCCTGGACGCCGGTCAGTGTCAGGTTCTGCACCGTGTTCCAGTTCTGGGTGGTGAAGGTCAGGGTCGACGGCGTCATGGTCATCTTCCCTGAATTCGAGTTGGCCACCGTCACCGTCACCGTATCGGTCGGCGGGTTGGACAGCTTCACCGAATACTGGCTGGTCTCGCCCTCGACGGGACCCTCGCCCGACAGCACAAAAGTGGGCACGGTGTTGTCAATCACGCGCACCGGAAATATCGCGTCCCTTGTCGTGTAGGCGGCCTCGGTGCGGTTGGCCTCGGTGATGTCAAAGACAATGTTGACCATTTCATCCAACAGGTCGATATCGTTGTTGGCCCTGAACTGAACCGTCCGCAGTCCAAGCCGTGTTTCAGCGGCGGGGAAATACACCCTGCTGGAGTTGATCAGCGAAAGCTTGGCGGGCTTGCTGCTGGCAACGTTCGCCGCAACCGGGGTTCCGCCCGCCCCGAACGTCACATTGACCTTGATGGAGGCGTATTCGCCCTCGGTGACCGTCAATGAGCTCGGCGTCAGGGTCACTGCGGTTGCCTCGTCAAGATCCAAAACATTCAGCGTCACGCTGCCGGTTTCGCCCGAATATCCCCCGCCCGATGCCGTCAGCAAAACCCGAACCAGGTCATCCACATGATTGACGTCCCTTTCAGTCACCGTGCATTGCACGGTCTGGGTGGTATTCCAATTGTCCGACGTAAAGGTCAGGCTGGTCGTATCCACCCTGACATTGGAATCGCCGTCAATGGAAACCGATACGGCCACATCTGATGCCGGCTGCGAGCCCAGCTTCACAGTAAACGTGGCCTTGACATTCGCCCCATCAAGAGTGGTTATATCTCGGCTTGAAAACACAAACCCGGCCTTGTCATCATCCCTGACGGAAACCGACACGGTGGCGGTCTCCCTGTCCAGTCCCCCTCCCGAAGACTTCAAGGTGACCGTGACGCTGTGGTCATCGGCATCCGCATCACGCACACCCACCAGATACACCGACTGAAAATTGGACCAGCTGGCGCTCGTGAAGGTCAGATCTGTGCTGTAGGGAAGGATGCTGTCCAGGCTTTTTCGACTGATGGGCAATAACTGCACCTTGCTGGTGTCGCTGATCGTCAGCGAGACCGTCACATCATCCAGCGGCTGTGCATTCAGCCTGACCGTAAACGAGGCCCGTCCGCCCTCATCAAGCATGAGCTGACTGGTCGACAGGGAGATGATGGGCTCGTCGTCGGTGATGCTCACCGACACGCTGGTGGCACGGTCGCTGCCCACTCCCGAGCGGGTCAGAACCAGCCTGACTTTTTCATCGGAGGCGTCTGCGTCCTGCACGGCCCTGACGGTGACGGTCTGGGGGTCTTCCCAATTGCCCGACGTGAAAGTCAGGCTGGCGGGGGAGACCGTTGCGGCGCCGGTGTCCGGGCTGACCACGCTGACCGTCACATTCGAATCCGGCTGGGACATCATCTTCACCGTGAAGGTCGTCGCTGCCCCCTCGTTGACCGACAGCGTCCGGGTCGAGGGCACCACGCCGGAGCGACCATCGTCACGGACATTGACTGTCGCGTTGAAGGTTCCCCCAAAGTTTGATCCCGAGGGGCTCATCGTGATCTCGACGCTGTCATCGGTCGTGTCGGCATCGCGCTCGGCTTCAAGCAAAATTTCGTGCCAGGTGTTCCAGGAAGTGGGGGAAAAGGAAAGGTGGGACGTCAGCACCGTCACCTTGCTGGTGTCCCCGCTGGTCACTGCGACGTTGACGGTGCCCGACGGCTGCGAGGCCAGCTTGACCCTCAGCGAGCCCCTGCCGCCCTCATTGACCGTCACGCTGTTCGAGGCCAGCACCAGTCTGCGATCATCATCCTGGACATTCACAATGACTGCGCCCCTAACCTGCGTGTAGTCCCCCCCTCCGCGGATGTCAAGAGTCCTCCGCTCGTCCTCGCCATTGGCGTCCTGCGTGGCTGTGAGCGTGAAGCTCTGGTACTCATTCCAGTTGCCGCTGGTGAAGGTCAGCTGAGTTGGAGAAATCGTAAAAAAGGAAGCGGCAGCGTTCAAGATGGTGACGTTTACACTCCCGGTCGGCATGGTTCTCAGCCTGACCTGAAGGGCGACAGAGGAGCCCCCCTCTGTGAGGGTCACCGAACCCGGCGAGAAGTCAAAGCCCTTCTGGGCGCCCTGTGCCCAGGCCGGTGATGCGAGCATCAGCATCAGAACAGTCAGCACCGATGCGAGCCGACGGCAATGCACCGGCCAGCCGCTCATTCCGATAAAAATTACCCGGCACAGGCCGGAAGTTCGGTTGTTGTCCATATCCCCTCTCCCCCGCACCAGCCCAAACCGAACGCCGATCAAGCCGAATAGGGAAGCTAGCCCTCACGGATTGTATGGTTTCATTATAAAAGGCGAAACCGCCAATGCCGAAAGCCGGCTGCATATCCGCCCGCACCCCACGGCCTCTGAAATAATCCCGGCGCTCAGACAGCGGCACGGTCCTGGATTAGCGCATCGACCGCACCGGGATCCGCCAGCGTGCTGGTGTCGCCCAGGTCGTCAAACGCACCGGCGGCAATCTTGCGCAGGATGCGGCGCATGATCTTGCCCGAGCGGGTCTTCGGCAGCCCGGGGGCGAACTGAATCGCATCGGGCGTGGCGATCGGGCCGATCGCACTGCGCACGTGGGCGATCAGCTCGGTGCGCAGGTCCTCGTCCGGGGCGACCCCGGCGATGCAGGTGACGTAGGCGTATATGCCCTCGCCCTTGATGTCATGCGGGACGCCGACCACCGCAGCCTCGGCCACCGCCGGATGGGCGACCAGCGCCGACTCAACCTCGGCGGTCCCGAGCCGGTGGCCCGAGATGTTCAGAACATCGTCGACCCGCCCGGTGATCCAGTAGTCGCCGTCGGCGTCCCGCCGGGCGCCGTCGCCGCTGAAATACCTGCCGGGATAGGCCGAAAAATAGGTCTCGACGAAGCGGGCGTGGTCCCCGTAGACGGTGCGCATCTGACCGGGCCATGAATCCAGCAGCACCAGATTGCCCTCGGCCTCGCCGTGATCGGGGAGCAGATTGCCCTCGGCGTCGACGAGGCCGGGGCGGATGCCGAACAGCGGCCGGGCGGCCGAGCCGGGCTTGAGATCGCTGGCCCCGGGCAGCGGCGAGATCAGGATGCCGCCGGTCTCGGTCTGCCACCAGGTGTCGACGATGGGACAGCGCCCGTCGCCGACCACCCGGTGATACCACTGCCAGGCCTCGGGGTTGATGGGCTCGCCGACGCTGCCCAGCAGCCGCAGCGAAGTGCGCGCACAGGCCTGCACCGGCGCATCGCCCTCCCTCATCAGTGCGCGGATCGCAGTCGGCGCCGTGTAGAAGATATTGACCTGGTGCTTGTCAACCACCTGCCAGAAACGCCGCTCGTCCGGATAGTTGGGCACCCCGGCGAACACCAGCGTGGTCGCCCCGTTGAGCAGCGGGCCGTAGACGATGTAGCTGTGGCCGGTCACCCAGCCGACATCCGCCGTACACCAGAACACCTCGCCCGGGCGGTAGTCGAACACGTAGTGGTGCGTCAGCGAGGCCCAGACCCCGTAGCCGCCGGTGGTGTGCAGCACGCCCTTGGGCTTGCCGGTCGAGCCCGAGGTGTAGAGGATGAAGAGCGGATCCTCCGCATTCATCGGCTCGGCCGGGCAGTCGCCGGCGGCGGCGATGTCGCCGTACCAGACATCGCGCCCCCCGACCCACGCCGTGTCCCCGGCCGCATCGGGACGGGTGGCGATGACGATCACGCATTCAAGCGAGCCGCCCTGCTGATGCACCAGCTCGGCCGCCGCATCGACGTTGTCCTTCAGCGGGATCACGCGCCCGCCCCGCACCCCCTGATCCGCCGTGACGATGACGTGCGAGTCGCAGTCCAGCACGCGCCCGGCCAGCGCCTGCGGGGAAAAACCGCCGAACACCACCGAGTGCACCGCCCCGATGCGCGCACAGGCCAGCATCGCGTAGACCGCCTCGGGGATCATCGGCAGATACAGCGTCACCCGATCCCCCTTGGCCACGCCCCGGGACTTGAGCGCGTTGGCGAAGCGGCAGACCTCCCGGTGCAGCTCGGCGTAGGTGATGTGCTGCTGCTGATCCGGCGCATCGCCCTCCCAGATGATGGCGACGTCGTCGGCGCGCTCGGGCAGATGCCGGTCAATGCAGTTGTGCGCCAGGTTGAGCACGCCGTCCTCGTACCAGCGGATCGAAACCTCCCCGGTGTAGTCGACATTCTTGATCTGCGTCGGGAACCGAAACCAGTCCAGCCGCTCGGCCTGCTCGCGCCAAAACGCCTCGGGCTGCTCCAGCGATCGGCGGTGCAGAGATTCGTACTGGGCGGCGTCGCAGTGGGTCGGGACATCCTTTGGAGCGGGGATTTTCATCGTCGTCTTCGGGGCGGCGGCGGGCAAATAGTACGCACCGCTGCGCCCCTGGTGCGCCCCTAGTGCGCAGCGACCCGCCCGCCGGGGCGTCCTCTATGATTGCCGCCCGGTGCGCCCCGAGCTGACGTGCCCAACCGCCGCCACACCATCGCCTTCATCCTGGTCACCATCGCCCTGGACAGCATGTCGCTGGGCATCGTGATCCCCGTGCTGGTCAACCTGCTGCGCGAGCTGACCGACCTGGAGCCCAAGGATTCCGTGGTCTACGGCAGCGCCCTGCTGTTCATCGTCGCCGCCATGCAGTTCATCTTTGCACCGATACTCGGCAACCTGTCGGACCGCTTCGGCCGCCGGCCGGTGCTGCTGCTGTCGCTGGCGGCGCTGGCCGTCGACCACCTGCTGGTCGCCATCGCCCCGACCATCTATCTGGTGTTTCTCGCCCGGCTGCTCACCGGCATCTGCACCGCCACATTCCCCACCGCCAATGCCGTGATCGCCGACATCACCCCGCCCGATGAGCGCGTCCGGCTGTTCGGCATCATCGGCGGCGCCTGGGGCGTCGGCTTTATCCTCGGGCCGCTGCTGGGCGGCTTCATCGGTGCGGAGTTCGGCACCCGCGCGCCCTTCTATGTGGCCGCAGTCCTGGCCGGGCTCAACGCCCTCTACGGTGCGCTGGTCATGCCCGAGACGCTGGGGGAGGAGCACCGCCGGCCGTTCAGCTGGGCGCGCGCCAACCCCGTGGGGTCGATCTGGCAGATGCGGAAATTTCCGATGCTGCTGCCGATGTTCGCCGCCGTGTTCTTTTACATGGTCGCCCACGATGTCAACCCCGGCGTGTGGGTCTTCTATGTGACCCACAAATTTGGCTGGGGGCCCACTGACATCTCCCACAGCCTGGTGGCCGTCGGCGTCTGCACCATCCTGGTCATGACCTTTCTGGTCGGCTACATCAACGACAAGCTCGGCGAGTACCGCACCGCCTACCTGGGCTTTGCCTTTGGTGCACTCGGCTATCTCGGAATAGGGCTGGCCACCGAGGGCTGGATGATGTACGCGATGATCCCCGTGTTCTCGCTGTTCGGCGTCGGCATGCCCGCCGTGCGGGGATTAATGTCGGCCAAGGCCGGGCCGGACGCCCAGGGCGACCTGCAGGGCAGCATCGGCAGCGTCTCGGCGCTGGCCACCGTCCTGACCCCGCTGGCCATCGGCCCGCTGTTCACAACCTTCTCGCAGCCGGATTTTGACTACTACTTCCCCGGCGTCGTCCACATCATGGGCGCCGCCGCACTGGTGGTTGCCGCCGTATTTGTCGGGTTCTCCGCACTGATGCACAGGCGCGAGCGGGAGGGTGGAGACGGAGGTGGCGGAACGGCGGGCTGAGAGGGGCGGGGGCGGCTACGGCCTGTAAAAAGTCAGCGGCTTGGTTGGGGCGCGCCGCAGCAGTTTCTTGGCCTCGAGATCGAGCTGCACCGTCTTCAGCCACCACCCGGACTTCTCGCCGTTCGGGAAGAGATCATCCGGCAGCAGGGGGAGGGCCTTCGCCTTGGCCTGCTTCGCCGAAATCCCCGGTGCGCCCCTGGGCATGACCCTGAGCAGCGCCTTGCGCATCGCCGTGTACTTGGCGCGGTCAACGCGCGTGACATGCCCCGGGACGTTGACGTTCTCGACCTCGACCTTGTCGTCGTTCCTCGACATTTTGATTCCCCGCCCTCGCATCCGCCTGCGGTGCAGGGTCATCATATAGGGCGTTTACGCTATAAAGGGCATTACCGCAACCCGCCCAAACTGTGCCGGGCGGGATGGCCTCTGGGAGGGCTGCCCGTCGGGGGCGGCAGGGCTCCAGAACAAAAGTGAAGGACAGAAGATGAGCGAAATACAAAAAAAGATTATTGAGAAGTTCAAAAAAGTCAGGCGCTCCGCGGTAGGCGGCCACCTCAGACCGCACAAGCCTCTTCTCATGCTTGTGGCACTGGGCATGATCGCCAGCGGCAATACCTCCCGCCTGAACAGTTTCAGTGAAATAAAACCAAAACTGCAGAACCTGCTGGATAAATTCGGCAGACCCGGTGAAATGCACGATCCCAGAAATCCGTTTGAGCACCTGAAAAGTGATGGCGTTTGGGAGGTTTCTGATGGTGACAAAGGCGGGTTTGCAGACTGGGTCTACGAAGAATTTCAAAAAGATCCCTCCTTCATATTCAAGGCGGCAGAAGCCGTTTTAAGCGAGACCTTTCCAAACTCCCTGCACGAAATTGTCCTTGCCGATGCGGGCATTCGCCTCGGCATTTTGGGCTATACCCCATCGCTGGCCTGGCAATCGGGACAAGACGCAAATTTTGTCGGTCGCGTGATGGCTGCGTATGCTCATAAATGTGCCGTGTGCTCATACGACACCAGTCTTGACGGCAATCTTTTCGGGCTGGATGTGGCGCACATCCAGTGGTCTCTCTGCGACGGCCCTGATGAAGTCAACAACGGCCTGGTTCTGTGCAAAACCCACCGCTCCGCACTGGATTTCGGGGCCATCAGTATTGACGAGAATTTCAAAATTCTGGTTTCCAAAAAACTTGAGGGAAACCCCGAGATCAGACACTTCCTGTTTGACCGGTTTGCCAACAAGCCGCTTATGCGTCCCAACAACCCTGAAGATCTGCCCGACACCAAATACCTCAAGTGGCATCACGAGTGGGTTTTCAAAGGGGCGTAAAGATGCTTCCGCCGAATAATGGCATAACCGATGCAGAGATCATTGAGAAACTCGGCAATCTGAAATTTGTCAATCGATCAGGGGGCAATCGCTCACCTCACAAACCCTTGATGGTGCTGCTGGCTCTTGGCAAAGTCGCTCACAAAGAACCCCGCTTTTTATCGTATGTGAATATTCGTGCGGAAGGCGAGAAGTTAATCCGAAAATTTGGCCCGAAAGCCAAAAAGCCAGACCCCGCCCTGCCCTTCACACACTTGGTAACGAATAAGGTTTGGGAAATAGAAAATATGGAGCGCATCGGCACCGACCTGATGAAAATACGAGACCATGCCGTCCTGAAACGCCATGACGCCCACGCCGGCTTTTCCCAGCCTATCTACAACAAACTCTGTGGCGACCATGATCTGATATTGAAAACCGCGCAAACGCTGCTCAACAAAGAATTCCCTGATAGCATGCACGACGATATTCTCAAGGCCGTGGGGCTGGATCAATTAATCACCTCAAAGACTCAGTTGCCGCGCATGGCCCGCGATCCAAATTTCCGCAACAAGGTAATGCTTGCCTACGAGTCGCGCTGCGCCATCTGTGATTATTATCTTCGTCTTGATGATGTCGTTTTGGGAGTGGAGGCCGCCCACATCCAGTGGCATGCCTATAACGGGCCCAGCGAGATTGGCAATGGATTGGCACTGTGTATCCTGCATCACAAAGCTTTTGATCGGGGCGCCATCGCCATTGATGACAACATGAAGGTGCTGATATCAGAACAACTCAGCGGCGGTCGGAAAACTCAAGAGCAGCACTTCCACCAATATGAAGATCAAGAAATCCACCTGCCCCGCAAGAAAATAAACCACCCTCTGCCTGAATATCTTCAGTGGCACCGAGAGCAGGTATACAAGGGTTGATTGAAAAATGGCACCAATAAACCACAATCCAACCGATGCGGAGATCATTGAGAAACTCGGCAATCTGAAATTCGTCAACCGGTCAAAAGGCAGGCGATCGCCTCACAAGCCCCTGATGGTGCTGATGGCTCTCGGCCATGTTGCCCGCGACAAACCCCGTTTTTTGTCGTATAAAAAAATCAGAAAACAAGGCATTAAGCTGCTGCAAAATTTCGGCTCTCGCTCGAAAACAAATAATCTCATCGGTTATCCATTCACACATTTGGTAACCAACAAGATATGGGAAATCGAAGATATGCAGAAGATGGGCAGCGATCTGATGCAGATCCGAGAGCATTCTGTTCTGGAGCGCCACAATGCCAAAGGCGGCTTTACCCAGCCCGTCTATGACAAACTTCTCGGCAACCCCAAGCTGATACTGAAAACCGCACAGACGCTGCTCAACAAAGAGTTCCCGGGAAGCATGCACGACGATATTCTCGAAGCAGTCGGACTGGATCAATTAAACACCGAAGAGAGACAGCCCTCTCGCACGGGCCGCGACCCGAATTTCCGCAGAAACGTTCTGCGCGCTTATGGTTCCAGCTGCGCCATCTGTGATTTTTACGCTCGCCTGGACGATGCCGTCCTGGCGGTGGAGGCCGCTCATATCCAATGGCATGCCTACAAAGGCCCAAGCGTCATCAGCAATGGGCTGGCGCTGTGTACCCTGCATCACAAAGCCTTTGACCGAGGCGCCCTCGCCATTGACAACGATATGAAGGTGCTGGTCTCCGAACAACTCGGCGGCGACCGCAAGACCAAAGAACAGCACTTTTACCAGTATGAAAGCCAGGAAATCCACCTGCCGCGAAAAAGCGAGCATCACCCGCAGCCGGAATATTTGGCTTGGCATCGGAGACAGGTTTTCAAGGGTTGATTGAGTGATGACCCCCGCAAACCAAGACTCAAAAGGCAGAAAAACCGTCGAGGAGTTTGATGCCCAAAACCCGCCCATTTTTCCTGCACAATGCGCCGCACACGGCCGTTGGGCGCTTAATTCAGAGGGAGAACACGTCATGTCTAAATTCGTCAATGGGGCCAGGTTGCTGGCAGTCTCTGGCCTCCTGCTGCTCTTGCCATCGTATGCCTCGGCCAAGTGTTCGGTTGAGGAGGTGCTCAAGATGTCCCAGCAGGGCATGACCCAGGATGCGATCAAAGCCTCCTGCGAAAAAACTCGCCGCAGCGGAAGAAAAATGTTCTCAACCCAGCCCGTGCTGCTGGAAGACAGAGGCAAGCCGGTTCGAGAAATGCTCTTCAACATTCCAGTCTATGACTACGCCGAAGAGGGCAACAACTACATGATGTTTCCCGGCAAGACAGCCAAGACCCGGGTGGATTCGTCCACTCCCTCATTCCTGGTCGCCGTTCCGGAGAAAGTCCAGCCGGAGAGTTATGTCTTCCTGATCGAGCTTGACATGAAGCGCAACCGCCGCGAGGTCAGCCTGGGCTCGGGATACTACTCGCTCAAGACCGGAATCAAGCGGAAATTCATGGTGCCGAGCGAACTGGTCGAAGTGAAAAAAAGCGCCCGACCAGCGCCGAAAAGACACAAGCTGTACCGGCTAACTCCGAAGGAAGCCCTCGCCCCCGAGAAGGAATACGCGCTGGTGTTTGCCGTGCGCCGGGGCAGCGCCTACGTTGGGAATTTTTATGACTTTGGGGTGGACTGAGTTTTATTGGTTTTTCAATATCGCCGACAAGCAGTTAAGGATATCTTTTTCCGTCACATAACTGCTTAATAGCATCTATAAACAACTCCGCCCTAGCTTTTATAAATGCTGCATATCGACCATCTCTCCCATCGCTCACATTCAACTCATCGTAAGGAATTAAATGCGATTCAATTCGTTTTCTGACATCCGCCTCAGTGGAAGAAGGCTTGATCATGCTTCGCAAATATTTTCTAGGGTTATTTGCTCCTATTTTATTATTTGAATTCGAGCTTATTAGAGCATAGTTCAAGGGGTGATTAATTTCTTTTTCCGCCCTTTCTTCATCATGCAGCATTTTTTGGGGGAATAAATGATGATAATCAAGTTTGCTGGCATTGGAGGCCGATCGTTCTGATACAAAATCAAGCCCTCCCTTCTTCAAACTAATAACCATTAATGATTTAAATAATTTGTCGCTTCTGGACAATTCCAAAGGGCGCTTCAAGTTGGATAACTTAGATTCTCTAGGCAAGGAGTAATTCCCCTTTTTAAAGACCGGGGATCGGACTATATTCAAAGGCTGTTTAGAACAAATTTTCTCAAGGTGCTCTCGTAACAACATGTAATCATCGCGCAGGCGGGAGTCTGCACTTTTGTTGTATCTTGATGTAACAAAACTTCTCCAAATATATTTCCGAAATAATTGATCTATCCCTAGTTTTACACTTGAATCTGTAACCTTATACAACTCCATATCAGCACTTAATGCAGGCAGAACTCTCAAGGGAACTTCTGATGGCAGCTTCTTACTATCAAAAATATTTTCACTTTTCAAAAATTCAATAGAATATTCCAATCCTTTAATAATTTTCCCCCAAGAATCAATAACTGTTTTTACTACTTCTGGTTCTTTATAATTTCCTTGAGAAGGAGGGTAAACATTCCCACCCTTTAGTCTATATGTCAAAAGGCATGAGATTTTAAAAATCAAATTCTGAAGAGATCTGTCCTCATTGTTTTCTCGTCTATTACCGGAAAAGAATGATCCTATTACGCCTTCACTAAGACACTCAACTTGATCCCTAAATTTCAAGTTATCCTTTCGATCAATTTTTAACCCTTCTACTGAAGCAATTGCCACATCAAGATCATTCATTTTCACAACAGATGTGTTTATCTTAATAAAAGTCTCTATTGCCTCAGAAGGGGATACATTTTCAGGCAATTTATAAAACGAAATATCTCTTTGATTGAAATCAGATGCTATCACATTCAGGCTATCACGAAAACAAATCATGGGATCTGAAGTTCTATAAACTTTCTTACACCATTGCTCTCTGCGTTGCCTTCCCTTTTCACTATCGTCAAGAAGCAGGTCAACCGGAACTAGTTTATTTTCTACCACCAATTGAGCCTCAGAAAGATTTAATATATTTTTTAAATCATTGCCTTTTTTCATAACCACTTCATTTACTTTTATTTTAAAGTCAGAATCTCGTGGATCCTGAATTTCCAGAAAAACTTTCTTTTTTATTTCATTTCCTTCATTTGCCAAACTGTTATTCAAAGCCTTCCAAAGAGCTGTCAACCTTTGCTGGCCATCTAAGATTAAAAATTCATATTGATCTTGTGCAGGTTTTTCAGAAAATGTTTCAATTACTTTAGGATCAAAAATTCCATATATTTCCTGATATTGAAGCATCAATAAAGTTCCAACTGGTCTTTTTTTGACAAGAGCTGTAAACAGATCACATACATTCTGATCTTTCCAAACAATTCCCCTCTGAAATCTGGGCAGTGCTATCTTTCCATTCTGGATAGCCTCCATCCACTGCCAAACCTTCCTATTTTCTGGCTCACCCCCATTTTCCCCTGTCTGAGCGTCACTCATCTCCCCACTCCCAGTCTCTTTGTGCCCTTGTTGATGATGGAAACCGCGGTGCGGATTTCCTCTTCTGTGGTGAAGCGTCCGATGCCGAAGCGCAGCGAGCAGATGGCCTGAACCTTGCTGAGGCCGTAAGCCCTGAGCACGCTGGATATCCGGGTGTCGGTCGATGCGCAGGCCGAACCGGTCGAGATCTGCAGCGGTTCAAACGCATACAGATATTGTTCGCTGAGCGCACCGTCCAAGCGAATGCTGAAGCTGCCCGGCGCCCGGCTGTCTTCGCTGCCATTGAATTGAACTCCCGGGTGCGCCTGGCGAATCCCCTCGATCAGCAGCCCCTCCAGTTTGGATATGCGCTTCATGTCCTTTTTGATGTCGTCCTTGGCAATGCGGCAGGCTTCGCCGAAGCCGACGCACAGCGGCACGGGCAGCGTGCCCGAGCGCAGCCCCCTCTCCTGCCCCCCGCCCAGCAAAATCGGCTCAATCGGCACTCTGGGCTCGCGCCGAACATACAGAGCGCCAATGCCCTTGGGGCCGCAGCACTTGTGGCTGGACAGCGTGACCAGGTCGGCTCCGATCTTGGGGACGCGCAGCGGCAGCCTGCCCAGCGTTTGCGCACAGTCGCTGTGGAACAGCGCCCCGGCCTTGCGGCATATTCGGGCGATGTCGGCCAGCGGCTGCACCACGCCGGTCTCGTTGTTGACGTGCATCACCGAGACCAGCAGCGTGGTTCTGCCGACCGCCTCTTTGAGTTTTTCCAAGTCGACCAACCCCGATCGGCCGACCGGCAGCACCAAGACCTCGAATCTCTCTCTTCTGAGGGCGAGCACCGGCTCCAGAACCGATTTGTGCTCGCTGGCGAGCGTGATGACTTTTTTTCTCTTCGGGGATGCGGCCCGGGCGACGCCGAAAATCGCCAGGTTATTGGCCTCGGTGGCGCCCGATGTGAAAATTATCGAGGCCGGAGTGACGCCAATCGAGGAGGCTACTTTTCTGCGGGCGTCCCTGACGGCATTGCCGGCGTCGATTCCGGCCAGGTAGGTGTTGGCGTGCGGGTTGGCGAACAGGTCGTCCATATACGGGGCCATCGCTTTTTTGACGCGAGGGTCCAGCGGCGTTGAGGCTTGATAGTCGAGATATATCGACCGCTTCAGCGACATCCCGCGCCCCTCAATCCGTGCAGTCGCAGGGGCGCGCATCAATCCCATCGGGATCGAACATCTCGCTGCCCTGATAGATGGTCTGGTAATTCACCGCCGCCTTGGATTGGGCGTCGCCGTGCTTTTGCTCGTATCCGCCCCAGAAGCCGAAGACCATTTTTTTCGTGCTCGGCCGCCCCCTGCCGGAATAGCGTTTTTCGGCGGTGCGCTGGTATTTGTTTTCAAGGCTGATCCACCAGCTGATGTCCGAGGGCGTCTGGTCGACGCTTTTGATTCTCTGCGGCAGTTTTTTGTCTATTTTCTGCCGGCTGCCGACAATATTTTTCAGGGCATTGGTGCCCTTCATGAAGCAGTAGACGCAGTTGGACAGGTTGGCCTCGTCGGGCAGCTTCAGGTCGAGCTTTGGGTGCTGCGCCCAAAAGTCCCGCACTTTTTGCTTGGTGATGTCGCTGTCCGCCAGCGGCGTCCATATCACCTCGCCGTCGCACATGCCCGTGCTGCGGCGCTCGGGGTCGTCAAAATCCAGATCGTTGCGATCCTTGACCCGGGCCACCCGCCGGGGCTCATCGGCCCGCAGCCCCATGATGCTGACGAACCGAAAGGCCGCCTCGCCCCGCATTTGCCTCGTCATCATTCCCGGATTCTTGTCTCCCAGCGCCCGAATCATAGGGGCTGAACCGACTCGAGAAAAGTCCGAGTATTTTTGCACAGGACGAAACAGATCGCGCTCGAGCGAATAGGCCTTTCTTTTTTGCAGCTCCTCGCGGGTGAATTTGCCTCTGGATTTCAGGTGCATGGCAAAAATATCGTCGAAGTCGATCTGCGATGTCGGGTAGTGATGGCCGCGCCTCAGCGTCTCCCGCTTGGCCGCAAACCACTCCGACAAAAAGCTGGTGGTGACACCCAGCTTAAGCGAAGTCGTGCAGTTGCGCGTGTGGCGATTGGGCAGGAACCCCTGCTGGCTGACCATTTCCTCAAACACTTCGCCGCCCCAGCGGTAGCCGTCGGGATTTTTCTCAGCGTCATAGGGTTGGGTGTTGACCAGGCGATAGGTGATCTGCCGTTTCCAGATTCCCTGCGCGCAGTCCTCGTAGGAGGCGTATTCGGTCCAGAAGAACGGAATGCCGTACTGCCTTTCGGCGAGCTCGGTGCATTTGCGGACGAACTCATAAGTGGCGGGATGCTCGGCCGAGGTGTTGTTGAAGACGACGACATCACCCCGCTCGGCCTTCAGCAGCCCCTGCTCAAGCAGGGCGATCAGCATCATGCCGCTGGAGCGCCCGCCGGAGAATTTGACGACGCGAGGAAGCCTGCGATATTCCCGCTCAATGCCCTTTAGTTTTGGGGTTTTGAAGGGGCTCATTTGTTCAACTGCTTTTTCTTTTTGGGGGGAATCTGCGGAGCGATTTCATCTCTGATAATTTGCAAAACCTGCTGGGGTTCCAGAGCGCCCAATGCCTGGACAACAGCTCTGCGCCCGACCCTGCGTATCAAATTTTTAATTTGATCAGAATCCAACTCAGAGTTAACACCCCCATCCTCCAAACTGTTGCGAAACTGAATCAGGCTCGAGCGAATCCCGGGCTCGCCGATCACCGTCAATGAGCTGGTCATGGATGTGATCAATACCGCCCAGAAACCGGAAGCCTTTTTCAATGTGTTGGAGAGGTTTTCAACATCTTGGGTCGAATCTGAAAACAACCTCTGAGCCTCCTTTGCATATTGATGGCACCACCATGTTCTCGCTGTTGGGCAGTTTTCATAGGTTGTTCTTGCACCCCGCAGCGTAACGCCGCCCATGCGGCGCAGAACGTCTCGGACTCGGTCATCAACCTCTTTGGGGGAGTTGGCCTTCGATTTCAAAGCCTTCTGAATACGATCATGACCGGATTCTTTCGTCCCATTCGTTGAACCGGCAAAGTGCGAGCTTTTTTCAATCTTTCCTCGTTCAATCATTTCCACGTGAATGGAAAACCAAGTTCCGGGGCGCGCTGCTTCTCGAAATTTCAAATCCGCCCAAGTTTCAGCGATGATTTCCTCGGTTTGATAAGTAGGGTTGAGCAATTCATTGTCACTCCATGTCGTCTCCGGAACTTTGGGCGTCTCACCCTCAATAAAACCCCAACCCTTGATCAACTCACAGAACTTGTCATTGTCCAAAGCCGCATCCAAAAACTCCTTCTGATAATCACCGCCTTTTTCGGCCAGCAGCTTTTTCTGCTCTTCATGCAAAACAGTATGGTCAATAACCCTAATCATCTTCGGACACACTCACTTTAATCGGGCGCATCCTGGTGGCAACCAGCTCAGGGCTGAATTCCTGCTCGTTGTCCCAGGCGGGCAGCCCCTGCCGTTCAATCTCCCTGTGCAGGGCTCTGAGGGCGGGATAGCTGCGCCAGTCTCTGTCCCCGTCCCCCTCCTCACCTTCCCCACCTTCCTGCTGATATTCACGCTGAATGATGCTCAGGCAGGCGGACAGTGCAAAGGTCAAAATCGTTCTTTTGTGATCCGAATCGCTGCTCCGAATGCTTTTGTACACATCGGTCGACACAGTCACGATGAAATAAAACCCGTCATCGGGGCTGGTCTTGACCTTCATCGTGCCGCTGTGCATTTTTTCATCGCTTGTCAATTTGATGATGCTGGACTTGTAGTCCTTGGCATTCCAAAATCCCGCACTGGCCAGAATGGTTCCCGGGAGAATCAAGACGGTTCGGTCGTGCCACAATTCGTGGACGCCATGACTGGTCTCAAGATTCAGCTCCTCACGATTCAGATCATCCCGCACGATGACCAGAGGCCGGTAATAAACCGGCGACACCAGCCAGTCCCTGTCCAGCTCGATTTTTTGAGAAATCCTGAGCGCCGGCGCCCCGCCCTCCCACTGGTGCTTGTAAATCTTTCTGTGGGTTGAATACGGCGAGGAAACCTCGGTGGCAAACACCGCCTTGCCCTCCCTCAGATAGCTGGCCACCAGATTGTTTTCCGACACCTGATGCTCGACCTCCAGCGGGCCGAACTCCTCCTCCGATTTGATCTCGGTCTGATACGAATGCCCCTCAACATAATCCAGGGAATCCGGGTGCATGACGGGAAGCTCTGAAAAGTGATCATCAACTTGCTCAGGCATTCGGATTCCTCGAGCGCTTGATCAGCTGAACTTCAACCTTGGTTCCCTGCGGAAAAGCGCACGGAATCCAGACCTTCAATTCCCCGCTGTTCTCCTCTATTTTTCCAAGATAAATGGAGCGAATCCGATCGTCGTCCTCCTTGATGTAGCCGTCCTCCGGCAAGGCCTCCCCATTAAATTCGACCGCCTCCTGAATCTCCAAAAACTCAACCGGAACGGGCGTGTCACAGGTCTCATCCGTTCCCGCAGCCAGGATCAGCCTCAGCTCGACATGGTTGGATTGCTCGCCGGCTTTGATCCGGGCCTCAAAGCCGCCCTGCCGGGAAACCACCAGTGTCCTGGCCTCCAGCTCCGTGCCGTAGCGCTTGAACTTTTCAGCCTTGGTCGAGGCTTTCGTGGACTCCCCGGGACTGGATTTTTTGCGGTCGGAACGGCCCGCTTTTTTACGGTTGGGGCTTGACTGCCGGCCCGTCTCGTCTCGGGCGCTGTCCCCGTGAATATCCAGCGTCAAAAACCCGGTGTCGATGATCTCGGCTTCCAGCTCGGAGGCTCTTTCAAGCAGCGCATCCCGAATTTCCTCAAAGAATTTGTTGAGCTTCTTTTTCTTGCCTTTGTCCCGGACGCGCGCCATCGACACCTCGGTGTGCTTCGGCCCCTCCGAAGCCCTGATGAGATCGCAGGCCTCGGGACATTGCCTGGGATCGGGCAGCAGAACCGCGTTAAACGCGGCCCGCTGGCTGAATTGATTGGGACTGTTCTTGGGCGGACTGTCCTCAATCCACATGCCGTTGCGATACAGCTGAACCCTGGTGCCCGCATGCTCCTCATCAAAGTCGAACTGGCGAAAACAAACACTGACGTCTCCGAGAGAGGTCGATATTTTTTCAGGTTCCACATTGGCTAAGGTCTGGCAGACATCCCAGACCTGCTTGCCGGCAGGGCCGACTGAATTTCTGTTGCGGCGCAGCCTGCCCTTTTCGGGCTCCAGGATATCTTTCAGATTTTCGCTGGTCACCTCCCCCGCCAGTTTTTTGTTGACGTGGATGCTGACCCTCATTTTTCCATCGTGGATGATGGGGGTGAAGTGCGTGGCAATGACGCGCTGGATGTCCCTGACGACCTCATCATCGGTGTCAAAACGATTGAAGCGGTTGAAGCCCAGAATGCCGACAGCGGCGCCCGTGCCGAAATTGTCTTCGATCAAATCCAGCTTCCTGCTGATGACGGGCGATTTATTTTTCTGCGTGAAAAAATCGAAGCGCTTTTTCAGCAGATCCCCGCCCTTATTTATTTTTTCGACTAAAAACCCGTCCTTGCCATACTGCTCTCTCTCAGATTCTGTATACCCCCCCCCTTCAAAATTTTCCATCTGGTGGGTCGCCAAAATGGCGTGGCCGGACACAACCCGTTTGCTTTTGCCCGGTGCATCGGGGGAGTCAAAAACGCCGCCGTAGAGGACGTATTGCAGGTTGGACGCCGGGAACGCTGTCAGGTGCCCGACGCCGAAAGAGCCGGCATTTCCGGCATCGCTCTTGTCGCCCGCACCGTCTCCAAACAGCCTCTCCATATTGTCGTGATCAAGCCCGGCGCCATTGTCTGAAAACCACAGGACCTGCAATTCGGCCTGTTCCTCCAGTGATTCTTCGATCACATGAACCAGGTCAATGGCCTGCTCCAGAGACCCTTTGGCGCGGTGAAAATCACACGCACTTTCAAAGTGCGCACGATAGCTTTCAATGGCTGGAATATCCCCTGATTTCAGGTCTTCTATGTCGATCCGGATCTCGGTGACGTCGCGCCCGGTTGACGCATCCAGGGAATTCTGGGTGAGCTCGCGGATGATGATGTCGGGGTCGGCTTCGGAAAACTGCGCCATGGCAGAGTTGCGAAAACCCTCAATGGCGCTGGCCGGAAAAAATTTGAGATCTGTTTTATTTGCCATTCCCGCACTGCCCCCTGGGCACAGCCGGGCGATTATAGGCCAGGGCCATTTTGAGCTCTCTAGCACCCGTGCGCGAACCTCGCACTCTCTTGCACATTCAAACCCCATCCATATAATCCGCCACCGCAGGACCCGCACCCTGCAGGATCGCAGCAAAAATCAGGGGGTTTCCCGATGAAAGACGAAACGATCGCCATCCACGGCGGCTATGAATCCGAACCCACGACCAAGTCGGTGGCCGTTCCGATTTATCAGACCGTGGCTTATGAATTTGATGATTCGCAGCACGGTGCGGATCTGTTCAACCTGGCCGTGCCGGGCAATATTTACTCCCGCATCATGAACCCCACCTGCGACGTGCTGGAGCAGCGCGTTGCGGCTCTCGAGAAGGGCGTCGCCGGTCTGGCGCTGTCGGCGGGTTCGGCGGCGATCCACTACGCCGTCATCAACATCGCCAGTGCGGGCGACAACATCGTCTCCGTCCCGCAGCTCTACGGCGGCACCTACACGCTGTTCGGGCACATGCTGCCCGCCCTGGGCATTGAGGTGCGCTTCGCCGAGTCCGACAGCGCCGAGGACATTGCCAAGCTCATCGACGGCAAGACCAAAGCCGTGTTCCTCGAGACCATCGGCAACCCGGCCGGCAACATCGTCGACGTCGGTGCCGTCGCCGAGATGGCCCGCAGCCACGGGGTGGCGACCATCGCAGACAACACCGTGGCCACTCCCGCCCTGCTCAAGCCGGTCGAGCACGGCATCGACATCGTGGTGCACTCGCTGACCAAGTACATCGGCGGACACGGCACCACGCTGGGCGGCATCATCGTCGATTCGGGGCAGTTCCCCTGGGCCGAGCACGCCGAGCGCTACCCGGGACTCAACAACCCCGAGCCGAGCTACCACGAGGTGGTCTACACCGAGGCCCTCGGCCCGGCGGCCTACATCGGCCGTGCCCGCACGGTGCCGCTGCGCAACACCGGCTCGGCGCTGGCGGCGCTGGCGGCGCAGCAGCTGCTGGTCGGCCTCGAGACGCTGTCGCTGCGCATGGAGCGCCACTGCGACAACGCTCTGGCGGTGGCCAGGCACCTGCAGGATCACAGCCAGGTCGAGTGGGTCAGCTACGCCGGGCTGCCCGGCCACCCGCACCACGAGCTGGCCAACAGATACATGAACGGCCGCCCCTCAGGGATCCTGACCTTCGGCGTCAGGGGCGGGTTTGATGGCGGCGCCCGCTTTCAGGACCGGCTGAAAATGATCAAGCGCCTGGTCAACATCGGCGACGCCAAATCGCTGGCCTGCCACCCGGCCTCGACCACGCACCGCCAGCTATCGGGAGAGGAGCAGGCTGCGGTCGGCGTCAGGCCCGAGACCATCCGGCTGTCGATCGGCATCGAGCACATCGACGACATCCTTGAGGACATCGACCAAGCCCTCAGCTAGGCTGTTCCGCACCGCGCCTGTTCGCGGGGTCTGAAAGACGACCCCGGCTGAAAACCGTCAGTCGGCGATCTCAGCCGCCGCAGGTGCATCGCCAGCCGCTGATGCCTCCCGGTCGGCCTGCAAAAGCCTGCGCACCAGATCGACAAATTCCAGCGGCTTGTCGAGGAACACGTGGTGTGCGGCGTCCTCAATGGCAATGACGCGCCCGGCGGGCAGCAGGTTTTCGACGTGCGCCAGCACGCCGCCCTCGACCAGCACGCTGAGGTTTCCGTAGACGTAGTGCATCAGCGGCCGCAGCTCCGCCGGCGGCTTGATGCGGTCCCGCTCGTGGCGCATGACCTTGCCCATCAGCCCGTCGTCGAACTTCCAGGTGAAGCCCGACTCGCCGAGGTGCTCGCCCTCGCCCTCGTCGGCCCCGCCGCCGTCGCCCCGGGCGACGTCGTCAACCCGCCGACCCCAGGCGTCGACCTGGGCGATCGAGCGCTCGGCGATGTAGTCGATGATGAACCGGTTCTCGCACTCCTGGGTCGGGGTCAGGCGAAAGCGCTGCAGAGCCGAGGCGCGGTCGGGGTAGACCTTGCGGCGGCGGATCGGCGCGCTGCTGATGTGGTTTTCATAGTCGTAGTCGGGCGGGCGTATCGGGGAGTCGACGACGATCAGGCTGTCGAGCAGATCGGGCTGCTTCTGCGCCACCCACATGCAGACGAACCCGCCCATGCTGTGTCCCAGCAGGCGCACGCGCCTGGCCCCGCTGAGCCGCCGCCCCAGGCTGATCCACTCCAAGACCTCGCCGGCGAACTTTTCGGTGCCGTAGTCGTCCTGATGATCGGCGTCCCCCATGCCCGACAAATCGCCCGCCAGCACGTGCTGCTCGCCGCTCAGCAGCGGGGAGATGAAATCCCACCAGCACCGGTGCGCACCGGTGCCGTGCACCAGCACCAGCAACTCGTCCGATTCGACCTCGGCGGGCCAGTAGCTGCACCAGGTGCGCCCGCCGGGAATGTCGATCTGATGCTCCTGCGGCCTGGTCTGAACCGCCTGCGTGAACCAATCCGGCTGCAAAGCCGTCCTCTCATCGGGGTGGCGGGGCGCGCATTCTAATGGCTGCCAAACGGGGCCGCCCGAGGCGCACCCTAGAGCATGGACGTGTCGGTTGGCAGCTCAAACAGCAGCCGGCCGCCCTGCTCGAATATCTGCTGGCTCATCTGCACGTGCTGGGTGATGACGTTGACATCGCGCAGCCGGCGCTCCAGCCCGGCGGTCTTGTAGACCGAGTCCCCGCCGGCCTGCCGGTAGGCCAGCTGGGTGGCATCGACCGCCGTATAAGTGCATAAGTTGCCCGCCAGCCGCAGGTCGCGCCGCTGCGACTCGCTGGCGCGCCCGCCGGGCTCCCGCACCGTCGCCCAGGCATCCTCGAGGCAGTGATACAGCCAGGTGCGCGCCGCCCGCAGCCGCGCGTGCATCTCGCCCAGAGCCATCTGCACCGAAGGCTTGGCCGCCTGAGCGCTGGAGGAGCCCATGCGGACCTTGGTCTGGCAGATGGCAATGCTCTCCTCGAGCGCGCCCTCGGCAATGCCCAGTGCGACTGCGGCAATGCCGGTCGCCAGCAGCGTCATCTGCGGAAAGCGGTAGAGCGGCGCGTCAACCGTGCGCCTGCCGAGGATGTCGACCAGCTGCCCCGCCGGGATGCGCACATCCTGAATGCGGAAGTCGCTGCTGCCGGTGCCGCACAGCCCGAGGCTGTGCCAGTTGTCGTCCCACTGCACGCCGCCCGCCGGCACCACCGCCATGCCGAACAGCGGGATCTGCTTGTCGCCGATCTGCTTCATCTCGGGCTCGCCCGACTCGTCCAGCACCCGCACGCCCGCCAGCACCCAGTGCGCATTGCGGGTGCCCGAGCCCCACTGCCAGTGGCCGTTGATGCAGAGCTGATCGCCCTCTCGCACCGCAGTCCCGCGCGGGGCAAACACGCCGCTGATGCGCGTGTCGGGGCGGGCGAATATCGTCCGCGCGGCGTCCTCGGGCAGAAACCCCAGGGTCTGCGCCGAAGTCATGCCGATCATCGCGCACCAGGCGCTGGCGGACTCGTGGCGCGCCAGCGTCTCCAGCAGCAGAATGCCCAGCGGGGCATTGCCCTCGGCGCCGCCATAGCCCTTCGGGGCGAACAGTCCGAACAGGCCCAGCTCGCTCATGCTCTCGGCGATGTCGACCGGCAGGTTGCGCTGCTGCTCGATCTCCTGTGCGCGCTCTCGGCACTCGGCGCCGAGCGCCTCGACGCGGTCAATCAGGTTTTGCTCAGCGGCAGCGTTCAAGGCGTTCAAAGCGCAAAAAAAAGGCTGAACGAATCAGCCGAATTTGTAGAGACAGAATTTGTTGCCGTCGAGGTCGCGGAAGTAGGCGCCGTAGAAGCCGTTGCCGCGGTCGCCCGGTGCGCCCTCGTCAGCCCCGCCCAACTCCAGCGCCTTGGCGTATATCGACTCGACCTGCTCGCGCGATTCCATCGGAAGCGCCAGCATCGTGCCGTTGCCGTGGGTCGCCGCCTGCTCGTCATAAGGGCCGCCGACAGCAATCATCGGCTTGCCCATTTCGGTGCCGTAGAAGTAGAGCCGCTCGTTGTTGAACATCTGCTTGGCTCCCAGTTCAGCCAGCAGGGCGTCGTAAAACGCCAGCGCCCGATCCTTGTCCCTAGTCCCCAAAGTAACGTATCCGATCATTTTCTGTCCCTCCCGGTGCGCCTTCGCCAAGTGCGAAGCGCGCCAGCATACAGCAAAATGGGCGGCGCGAGACAGACCGCCCGAAACATGACCGCCACCAATGAAACCGTCGCCGCCGGATTGAGACGCGCACAAGACCTGGCCTACCGGCTGCTCGACCGCGTTGAGCAGCTTGAGATCGTCCGTCCCGGGCAGACCGAAAAGCAGATCAGCCTTGACATCTCCCGGCTGGCCGGGGAGGAGCTGGGGTTTGAGTCGGCCTGGCACGAGAACATGATCCGCTCCGGCCCCAACACGCTGCTGACCTTTGCCGATGCCCTCAGCGACCGGACGGTCGAGGCGGACGACATCGTCTACGCCGATCTGGGGCCGATATTCCAGGCGCACAAGGCCGACTTCGCGCGCACCTGGGTGCTCGGCGACGACGCCGACAAGCACAAGATCACCGCCGACGCCCGCTGCGACCTCGAGCGCGGCATGCAGCGAATGCGCGAAAACCCGGACATGACCGGCGAGGATGTCTACACAATGGTCGGGCAGATGGCGGCCGAGGCCGGCTGGGAATACCGTGCCGCCATCGCCGGACACATCGTCGGGACGGTGCCCGATGCCGAGGACGCCAAATTCCTCGACCCCGACACGCGCAGCGAAATCGTCCTCATGCCCGGACACACCCGCCGCCTCAGCCACCCCCGCCCGGACGGGCTGCGGCACCACTGGGTGCTCGAGGTTCACTACGTCGACACCGAGCGGAAAATCGGGGCCTTCTTCGAGGACATCGCGACGGTTTAGTGGATGGGCGCGCCGTCCTGCTGCAAGCCCCAATCAAAATGAGTCACAGGCCGTGCTTATCTATCTATAATCCACCGGCGCCGCCGGCGGGCGGTGCGTTGAAAACAGGGAGGGCGCTGTGATGAAAAGCGAAGATAAAAGAGAACTCGAATATCCATCTATAGACATTAATCAGCCGACTTTGCTGAAAGAAAATCCCCGGCAGACCCCGCCCAGAACGGGCTCCAGACCGAGC
>MEIF01000002.1 GCA_001750645.1 Gammaproteobacteria bacterium AqS3 | reverse complement strand
ACTGAGTGCGCAGATCAGCCGCAGCCTGTCGCCGGAGAACGAAACGCCGGGGATGTTCGGCTGGCTCGGCATCGATCTGCTGGAAAACCGGTCGGTAGAGGGCGAGGACTTCAGGCGGGGGCGAGGTGCGTTCAATGCGGGGCTGTCGCTGTATCGGACTTACGATCCCATCGTGCTCAGGGTCGGTTTCGGCTATGCCCACACACCGCCGGAGCATATACGCGATGCCGGCAGATTTGACAGGGGCGACACGATCTCGGTCAGCCCGTCGGTGCTGTTCGCCGTCAACAATATCGTCAGCATCAGTGCAACCTCGGACATTCAGGTGACATTCAGCGACACGCTGGACAGGCAGGACAATTACAACCAGCGGCGGACGGTCGTTTCCGCCGGTCTCGGAGTAAGCCTGTCGCTGCGGGACAGGACGACGATCTACATCAGCGGATCGACATTCGCCAGTGCCGGCGGCGGTGCATCGTTTGGGGCGTTTGTCCGTCACAGGCCGAGACGGGATGATTTGCTGGCGGATGATTCAGAGAGCACAGAATCGGAGGGAGGAACTTGGTGGAGCAGGCATCGGGCAAAGGTCTGGGGCATTGTCTCCGGCCTGATCGCCGCTGAGAGGGTCAGGGCGGCTAGACGTTAAGGGGAAGCTGCGTCAGATGCGGTTCTGATCCGCAAGTCGCCGAGCCTTGTTTTCATTGTTCGAGTCTTGCCAATATGAGAAGGCAGAACGTGCAAATGCAGCCAAAATCACGACGAAAAACTTATCAATCAGAATGCCGCCTCCCAAAAAAAAGCCGACCATCAGGCCGACGGTTAAGATGATGAAATTGCCAGAAAATTTTCGATCTTTCTCAAACCGCAGCGCCATTTCTCTGACACTCAACTGCTCCACCTCCTCCTTGACCGTTTCACCTAAAAAATGACGACCCAGCCAAGTAAAGGCGACGAGAGCCAGCAGCACGAGATCGACAATTACTATCACAATGTTGTCATTGATGCCGTCAATGTGAGACGAAGCGACAAGGCCGAGAAGTAGGACTGTGTCCATCCAATCGCTCAGTTTGGAGTGAAAAGAATACGGATCAAGATACGCTCGCAAATCCTCAATCTGCCGCTGGCGCTCCTGCCAACTTTTTTCCTGAATGTTCATCGTTTCTCCCTCGTAATCGTTGGCGCGACTGCCGCAATTTTACCCAAAAAAATGGCATTGCCGCAGAGGCGTTTAGTGCCGCATCCTCTGGGTGTCTGATGCGGAGGAAGTGGAGTCTCAGAGAGGCACCGGGGGTGAATTGTGGGGCAGAAACCGCGCAAAGGTCGGGGGCATCGCGGCCGGCTTGATCGTTGGTGCTTCGGTCAGGGATTTGACGAAGTGATTTCGCTCGCTTGGGATTTCGACTGCCTAATGATTCTGCGTCGATAGATAACCCGGAATACCATCCCAAAACCCAAAATGAGCAGGATCAAACCGGCGGCAAAGCGGTTTCCGTAGAGCGGATTAACAACCAACTCAGAGATGAACACCCAAATCGTCCAGAAAATAATCAGATACAAATCAAATATAAGCAAAGGCATGTAAACAACGCCAAGCATTCGCGCAGTTTTTCCAGGCTCATCCTGTCCTTTCAATGCGACGAGCACTCGGAGCAAGACGCAAAAAGCCAAAATACATCCCAGCCAATAAAGCTCCCAGCTTTCCCAGAACCACCGGAAGGCCAAGTGACCCCAAAAAAAGACACACCACCCTATGGCCGGCATCGCAACAAAAGGCTCGTAAGTCTTTAAATTATACGAACATTTTGGGAACTATATATTTAGGTAATCAAAGTTAATGATTCACAGGGGCATAGGCCGATCCGCCCCAAAGAGCCGGACGCATATTCAGCCCGGATCGGCACCAGACCGGCGGGCAGGATCCGATATCGCGTCATCATCCGATCTGAAATGGCCGAGACCCCCAAAAAACCATCTGTCGGACGAACGGACAGGGGGCTTCCAAGAGCCTGCGGTGCGATGTTCCCCGAGCGGGGCAGACTGATTCAGCAGATCAGCTGTCGATAGGTCAGCCGCTTGCCGATCATCCCCGCCACGACCTGATCGACCTTGTTCATCGTCGTCTGTCCGGCCATGTTGCACCTGCCGGCGAACTCGTTCACATAGCGCTGCAGATGCGCCTCGCTCATCGAGTGGTAGATGCCAGCCCCGCTTCAGGAGCGCTCAGAATGACTCGATGCCGTTGGTGTGCGCCATCCCCCTGACATACTCGCCGACATTGTGGGCGACCTCAAACAGACGGTCAAAGTTGGTGGTGACCAATTGCATCTGTCCCTCACGATTTCTGCCGAGTTCCAGCAGTGCCTTATGGGTCTCGGTCGCCTTCCTGATATCAAGATCGGGGTTGATTTTTAAGATGCTCTCCAGCGCCCTCCTCACTTTCTCACGCCCCCCGCAAATTCTTGCCTCCAGCAGGCTGACAGCCGTGTCAAATTGACGAGACCTGATGGCCGCACGTTCGATCGGCTCGCACGCAACGTCAAGGTTTTTGAACAGCCGCTCAACCAGACCCCTAAACCCGGGCAGCTGCGCCGGATGGGAAATTCCAGCCCCGCCTGCGTCTATGTCACCGACTCAGGCAGCAAGCCAACCAAAGGCAGATCAATTCTCGAGAACAAAACGAGGCCGCTCCCGCCTGAGCATCTCAAATGGATCGGTGAATTTAACCCCCATGGCTGTGCAGACTGTCGGAATTTTGACCCTTTTCTTGGTATCGGAAAATGTTTCATGAGTCACAAGGATGTGGTCATGGGTCTTTGAGTATGCGATCAGCGAACAGTCAGCCGGCTTGTTGCGAAATCTATCGATAGCCTTGGAGACAAAGCCCTGCCCCTGAACCCATTTAAAGATTTCGTTCATCATTCCCAAGTCTGAATCCTCCAATTTCATAAACAGTTCTTCATGCCCTTTCGCCCAATCCGCCAGTTCATCAGTTCCTTGCATCAACTCCTCCCTGACCTGCTCAATGCTAAAAACTCTTCCTGCACCGCCCTGCTGAATAAGCCAATCCCAAAAGGCGGGACAGACACCCAAGTCGTAATACTTCTTCTTCGCATCTATGAAAACATTGGCATCCAAGATATATGCCATCAGATCGGGTAGCCCAGACTGCGTCCCAGATTGTCAAAGGTGTCGAGCCTTTTATAGCCGAGCAGATGCAGCGCATCCCTGTGCAGCGTCCCGCCTTCCAGGACGTTTTCAACCAGGGCGCATGCAAATCGCCTGCTCAGCCGGGTGGCTTGGGACAGATAAAAGTTGCCTCCGCCTCGAGTGTCAGCCAAGTCGGTCAAGCGCTGCAATTCAGCATCATATAAACGCCTGAAGTCGGGGCGGGAAATGATTCCGATATCAAACAATCTCCGCAGAATGACCAGCGCGCTCACCTTGAATCGGCGGGCGAGCCGTTTGACCGCATCGCCAACCGGTTCGCCGGCATTGACTTCGTCCCGCAACACATCGAGAGGAACCAATATCTCGGCGGCGACCGCATTGCACCACTGCTCGATCTTTTGTTCCTCGTCACGGTTTATGTGCGCCGTGGACAGGGCCGACTGGCCCAGCCACAGATGCGCCAGCTCGTGGGCCAGCGTGAACATCTGCGCCGACTTCGTGTCGCTTCCGTTGATAAAAATCAGCGGGGCAATGTCGTCGGCGAGCGTGAAGCCGCGAAACTCTTCCACCTTCAATTTGCGGCGGGTGTTGTTGCGCACGATGCCGCTGCACATCACCAAGACGCCCGCCTCGTCAGCAGCGGTGATGAAATGCTTCAGGGCTGCCTCCCAGGTTCTGCATTCACTCCGAGCCTTCAAGTCAAAGCCGATGGTCTCCCTTATGGAGGCGGCCACCTGCTTGACGGACTGCCTGCGCGTCACCGAGCCGATGAATGGCAGCGGATCGTCGTACTCTTCAGAGACGCAGTGGTCCCGATACCAATCTTGGCGCTGCTGGCAGATGAGGATCATGTCAAACAGATCCGGGCTGGGATGCCGCAGCTGCCGGTTGTGCAGCGTGCGAAAATCGGGGATCGGCAAATACTCCTCGGGTGGGGAATCCAAGAAGAGGCTTCCGAATGCAACATGCGCGGCATCGGCAAACTTTTCCAGCTGCTTAAGCGTCGGCTTGGCCTCCCCCCTCTCCCACTCGGCGTAGCGCGGGAATTTGGCGGCCAAGGCATCCACGCTCATGCCCGCGCGTTCCCTGGCCCACTTGAACATTTCGGGTCGAATATTCACTCGCATCTCAACACCGGGCAATAAGCGGTTTTCAGACGGCGGCGATTATAGGGGCGCACTGCTCGGCTACTGAATCGTTCCGTCTCATAGAAGGCTTCCATTTGTTCAGCTCCCGACTATCCAATAACGGCAACGAGGGGGATGATGGTTCAAGGGGTTTTGGACAAGGAGACCCGCATCACAAAATCACAAAAAAGCCCGGCTCTGCAAGCATTTGCGGACATGCCGATTGCCTTTTTGACAGCGGGGACAGATCATCACGCCGCCCCCGCCGGCTGCGTCAGATGCCGTCCTGCTCCGCAAGTCGCCGAGCCTTGTCTTCATTTTTTGAGTTTTTTGAATATGTGAAGGCAGAAAATGCAAATAAAGCCAAAACCACGGCAAAAAATACGAGCTGAAAATCAAACGTACCGACCAGAACGCCGCCGCCCCAGAAAACAAGGCCGACCATCAGGGCGGCGGTCAAATGGCCGGAAAATTTTCGGCTTTTCTCAAACTGCAGCGCCATTTCTCTGACGCCCAATTGTTTCACCTCCTCCTTGACCGCTGCACCTAAAAAATGACGACTCAGCCAAATAAAGGCGACCATAGCCAGCAGCACGAGATCGACAATCACTACCACAATGCTGTCATTGATGCCGCCAATGTGAGACGAGGCAACAGAGCCGAGAAGTATGACTGTGAGCATCCAATTGCTCAGCTTGGAGTGAAAGGAATACGGATCAAGATGCGCTCGCAGATTCTCAATCTGCCGCTCGCGCTCCAGCCGCTGCTCCTGCAGATCCCGTCCCTGTGGTTTCATCCTGCCTTTTCCGCAATCGGCGCCGCGACGCCGAAATTGTAGTCAAGGCCGGCAGCCCCCCGGCCCGCCCCGTGCGCGGTGCAGTCAAGGGCGCGGACGGGGGCGTGTCTATAATCCGCCCTCGCCGCGCGGCTCAGAGTTATTGCGTTGAGCGCATCCAAGGGCAAAAAATCGGCGGGGGCTGTGCTGGCGGAACCCGACTCCATCATCAAACACCTGGCCGGACAGGGCTATATCTGCAACAAGAACATCGCCACGGCGGTCTATCTGGCCGACCGCATCGACAAGCCGGTGCTGGTCGAGGGCCCGCCCGGGGTCGGCAAGACCGAGCTGGCCCGGGCGCTGGCGGCCATCACCGAGCGGGAGCTGGTGCGGCTGCAGTGCTATGAGGGCCTCGACGAGGCCAAGTCGATCTACGAGTGGAAGTACGGCAAGCAGCTGCTCTACACGCAGATGCTCAAAGAGCGCATCGCCGACGCCATCGGCGACGTCGACTCGCTCGACGCCGGGGTCGAGGCGCTGCACGGCTTCAACGACCTGTTCTTCTCCGAGAACTTCCTCGAGCCCAGGCCGCTGCTGCGCGCCCTGACCCAGCCCGGCGGGGCCGTGCTGCTCATCGACGAGGTCGACAAATCCGACCCCGAGTTCGAGTCGATGCTGCTGGAGGTGCTGTCCGACTACCAGGTGACCATCCCCGAGCTCGGCTCGGTGCAGGCCGACGTCAAGCCGCTCATCATCCTGACCAGCAACAGCACCCGGGAGATGAGCGAGGCGCTCAAGCGGCGCTGCCTGCACCTCTACATTCCCTTCCCCGACGTCGAGCTGGAGCGCCGCATCGTCACCGCGCGCGTCCCCGAGATCGCCGAGGACCTTCTGGTGCAGCTGGTGAAGTTCATCCACGCCCTGCGCGAGATGGACCTGAAGAAATCCCCGGCGATCAGCGAGACGCTCGACTGGGCCCGCGCCCTGACCCTGCTCAACGCCGACGCCCTCACCCCCGAGCTGGTGCGCTCGACGCTCAACGTCGTGCTGAAATACCAGCAGGACATCGAGGCGGTCGAGAAGGAAGTCCCCAAGCTGATGGCGTCCTCCGCCGTCAACTGACCCGCCGTGCGCCGCGCGCTGAGTCGCTTCGCCGCCGCCCTGAGAACCGCCGGGGTTCGGGTCTCGCCGGCGGAGGTGCTCGACGCCACCAGCGCCCTGCAGGCCTCGGGCCTTGACGATCGTGAGACCGTCTACCGCACGCTCTCGCTGGTCATGCCCAAGACCGTCGCCGACAAGCAGCGCTTTGACGGGGTGTTCGAGCGCTTCTTCGGCAACCTTGAGGACGACGACGAACTGATCGCGCAGATTCTCAGCGGCGAGGAAATCCCCGAGGACCTGGTGCGCGAAGTCGAGCTGAGCAGCGCCACGCAGAAGCTGCTGCAGGCCTCGCCGCTGGAGATGCAGCCGGAGATCGAGTGCGCCGCCCAGGACGTCGGCCTCGACGACATCCGCTACTTCACGCAGAAACCGGTCTACCGGCGCAAGATCCTGCAGCAGCTCGAGTTCGAAAAAATGCGCGAGGATGCCCGCGACCTGACCCTCAACGGCGAGACCGAGGCCGGCGACCACCTGCAGGACCGCCTGGCCATGCTGCAGAAGCAGGTCGAGGACGTCGTCGATTCGCGCTTCCTGCTCTACGGCGACACCGACGGCAAGCAGCTGCGCCGGGAAATGCTGCGGCGCATGAATCTGGCGCGCATCGACCGGTACTACCAGAGGGAGCTGCACGACCTGGTGCGGGAGATGGCGCGCAAGCTCGCCACGCGCATCGCCAACCGCGCCCGCCGGGTGCGCACCGGCCGGCTCAACGTGCGCCGGACGCTGCGCCGCAACCTCGCCTACGACGGCGCCATCGTCGACCTCTACTGGAGCGCCAGGCGCGTCAGCCGCCCGCAGATCATGGTGCTGTGCGACGTCAGCGGCTCGGTCGCCCAGTACGCGCTGTTTCTGCTGATGTTCGTCCACGGCCTCAGCGAGGTCGTCCCCAAGCTGCGCTCATTCGCCTTCTCCTCGAGCCTGGGCGAGGTCACCGACCTGTTCGACGGCCGCCCCTACGAGGACGCCATCCGCGCCGTCGTCAGCGAGCACGGCATGGGCTCTTCCGACTACGCCCGCTCGCTGCGGGACTTCAACGAGCTGGCGCTGCGGGACGTCAACCGCCGCACCACGGTCATCATCCTCGGCGACGCCCGCAACAACTACGGCGACCCCGAGCTGCACCACCTGCGCGAGATCTACCTGCGCGCCAAGCGCGTGATCTGGCTCAATCCCGAGCACCGTGCCGGCTGGGGCTCGGGCGACTCGGTCATGCAGACCTACGCCAGCTGCTGCACCCGCGTCAGCCTGTGCCACTCGCTCAACCACCTCGAGCGCGTCATCGAGGATCTGCTGCTCAACGACTGAGCGGCTCTGGGCGGGGCTGGTGCAGGTTCATGGGGGCGAAGATTGAAATCGACGACTGCCGTCCAGAGCTGCAAGAGATGGACGACAGCCGCGACCCGCTGAGACCTGGCGCCAAAGGGGGGTGCCAAAGGAATGTAAGCACCCCCGGCGGCAGATCGCCCGGCTCCATCGGGAAGAAAGAGACGGAGACGGGATGGACTGCACGGGGCGGGAGTCTACCGACTCGGAGCGTGTTTTGGCAAGACTTGGCCGCCGCCGCTCGTCTGGGTGCTGCAGTCGGCTTGGCTGGCGCTGCGGAAGTTATGGATGTCAGGCGGTGACCTCAGCCTCCCGATTTTCGGAGCGTCTTAAAAACCAGGCATATAAAAGCAGGGCGAGACACCCGACAAACCCCGCAAGCACAACCCACAGCAGGTCGGAACGGTGCATATCAAAAAACACAATCAAAAATTCCACTAATAAGCCGCAGAGAAAAAAGAAAATAAAAGAGTGCAGTATCACAACAGATGAGGGCATAGAAGTTGCGCCAATTTTCCGCAGTGTGACAGAGGCGATTTCCGAGCCTTTTCTGTCAAGTGCAACAAGCACGCGAAGCGAGATAAAAAACGCCAGAGAGAATACCCGGTGATAAAAGCCCGAGTCCAGCAGCATAGAAAGACACACATACACCGCGAAAAACAGAAACCAGACCCAATTAGACATAACCTTAAACATAACCGAAAAATTCCTCTGACCAACGACTTAAAGTATAAGCACATTCCGGCACAGCTGTACAACCTTCGGCACGCGACGACGACCGGCAGTGCGACGGCATCGCACTGTGCGGCAATTGACAGAAGAGGCTCGGATGCCGCCACCGCCGCTCGTCTGGGTGTTGCATTTGGTTATTGACGGATGCTGCGGGCGGCAGCCATCCGGTTTTGCGGACGCAAATTCAGCTGATTGCCGCCTCGTGTCTGATGATGCCTAGGGCTGGGGCAGACAGCGACTGAGACAGGCTTTGATAAGGCATTGAGGGACTTTCCCTGCATCCGTTCCTTGAGCGCGCAGAGTCGACCTGACGAGACATTGCAGAGCGGCATGCCGAGGTGACGCCGGCTATTTTCAAGACGGCTGGTGCAGGTCAGAGCCTTCAGTGTTGCAATGCGATCAGATCGGCAACGAGCTGATGCGGTGCAACTGCGCAGCACCGCAACTGCGAAGTTTCGAGAGTGTCCAACTTGCTGATAGCAGGAGGACGAAGACTGCGAAAAGCCATCAGGCATCACTCTGCTGATATCCGATTTGATCGTCGACTTGCTTCCAGCCGGATTAATTTTCACCGGCACATCCCGGCCTTTAATTCGCGGACATGCCGCCTGACGCTGGCGCTGAAGCCGCAGAAAGACAGGGCTGTAAGCCGCCTAATTGGAGGGGCTTGACAACCCCCCCCACTCTGATACCTTGAAAAGGTCAGGTTGATTTTGTTCACACCCAGGAGGGGTAGACATCATGAAAAAACTAACTGTTGCTTTAATCGCCGTGTTCCTTTTTCCGGCATCGTTTGCGTTGGGAGGGGAACATCCTGCGTTCGCTAATGAGCGACCGTCACTCGTCAATGACGATCTCGCATTCGCATTTCATGGCGATGTCCCGCTGCAAACTCAGTTTCTGAGCGAGGAGGAGATGCAAAAGATTACGGGGGAGGCGATTATTCCCGTATTATTGGTTATCTTAGAGTATACGATCCAAGGTGCAACTGGCAAAGGGTCATTAACTCATGCGCTGGAAATTCGTAGAAGGGCGGCGTTTTATTTGGGTTACACTAAATTCCAAGTGGATGAAGCATTCGGGACGCTGGAAAATCCAAAAACAATACCTGAGGCTATTCTTCATGCAGAAATGACGAAAATGCAAAGTCAAATAGGTGCGGCAAGTCTGCTAGCACAAGTTGGCGAAGTGCTATACAAAGCGATAAGAGATCACATCCGCCAAGAGATTAAAAACGCAAAGGACTACGATGATCGTATGAGGGAGGACTTTTATAGGGAGGACTTTGATTCCGAAGCTAAGGCCGAGTTTCTGAAAAATCAGATCATGGCAGAGGTTCGGACAAAGCTAAATAACATGCTCCACCCCAAAACCAGCACAACCACGCAGAACAGATCGTCCCTCCCGAACGGCGGCTGGCTATTGGAGGAAGAAGGCGAGGAATACGACCAGTCAGAACTTAGCCAGCTGTATATGCCCCTGTCTGACGGACACATTTATTCTCTTTATGGGTACAACTTTGGTGGCATCGGCGTTCAGACGGGCTCTTCTTCTGGGAACAGGACTGGGGGCCATCAGACGTTCTCTTGCACGGGAAACAGCTGCACGCTAACCGTGCACCGCTCACCATCCCGGGGCAGCCGATCCCCCAGTGTGAGCCGTCAACCCACCAATGTGAGCCTTTTTTAATACAGCCGGAGCCATAACAGTCATCGCCCTGGCCTCTGTCTTGCTGATTTCAGTATTGGCTTCTGGGCAGCAATCCGGCCAGGCGGTGAAACTGCAATGGCTTCCGGCACCCTCCCAAACCTGGCGAGAGCTTCAGCGGGATCGGGTGGAGATGCAGGACTTGGACTACTCGTGCGGTGCGGCGGCTCTGGCGACCCTTCTGCGGGAGTTCTACGGGGTGAATGCGAACGAGGCGGGGGTGCTGCAACGGATGCAAAAATCCGAGGCCGCCTCGTTCGCAGACTTGGCGGCTGCCTCTGACACCTACGGGTTCAGGGCGGTCGGCATCCGGATGCCGCTGACCGATCTGCTGAGGCTGAAAATCCCCGCAATCGTGCATCTCGTCCACAGGGGAGAGGGTCACTTCTCCGTCATTCGCGGCATCCGCGCCGACGGCCTCGTCGCCCTGGCCGATCCATCCTGGGGCAACCGCCGGCTGCTCCGGCATCAGTTCGTTGAGCTGTGGGATGCCGAAGGCGAGGGGACGGGCAAGGTGTTGCTGATCCTTCCTAAGCTTAAAGGGCATCCGATGCGCCGCGATTTTTTCCAAACGCCTGAGGGTGCGGCGGCGGCCTACGAAGCCCTGCGGTTTATGCGACAGACCACAGTCCGGTGAGGTCAGATCGTAGCCTCCGCCTCGTGCTGCTGTTTGCGGCCTGCACCGTGACGCTTGCCACCGCCCAAGGTGACGAGGGGCTGCCGCTGAGGATTGAGAATCTGCTCGCACCTGGGGGTGGTTCCGAGATCAGTTACAGCATCAGGCACACCGCCTATGGCAGCGAGACTGCTGACCATTTGAGTGCTGAAGTTGGATACAGCTATGGCCTGACGGAAAAGACTGCAATTGGCCTGAGTTTGACCGGCAGCTACACGGACAACCGCAGCGCCGACCCATTCAGAGATTTGTTCAGCGATCTCAGGGTGAGAGACGAAAAGAACACCATCACACGTCTCGGCATACTCACCGCAGAGATCAGCCGCAGCATATCACCGGAGAATGAGACACCGGGGGTGTTCGGCTGGCTCGGCATTGATCTGCTGGAAAACAGGGCGACGGAGGGCGAGAACTTTAAGCGGCTAAGCGGTGCATTCAATGCCGGGGTTTCCCTGTATTGAACTTATGACCCCATCGTTCTCAGAGTTGCATTCGGGTATGTCCGCAGACCGCCAGAGCACATACGCAGTTTCGGCAGATGGGATAGGGGCGACACGATCTCGGTCAGCCCATCGGTGTCGTTTGCAGTTAACAGCATTGTCAGTATCAGTGCGACCTCGGATATTCAGGTGACACTCAGCGATGCGCTGGACAGGCAGGACGACTGCATCGGATGCGATTACCGCCGGACGAGCGTTTCCACGGGTCTCGGCGTTAGTCTGTCGCTGCGTGACAGGACTACGGTCTATATCAGTGGATCGACATTCGCCAGCGCCGGCGGCGGAGCATCGTTCGGCGCATTTGTTCGGCACAGGCCACAACGGCGCGAACTGCTGGCGGACTTGGTGGGTGGAGGCAATCAGTCCTCAGAGGACAGCAGTCCTGTTGATGCGAGTAATGCCGGGACCGAACAAGATGCACAGAACGGTTGGTGGGACAGGCATCGTGTGAGGGTCTGGGGCATCGCAGTCGGTCTGGCTGCTGGTGCGAAGGTTATGGATGTCAGGCGGTGACCTCAGCCTCCCGATTTTCGGAGCGTCTTAAAAACCCGGCATATAAAAGCAGGGCGAGACACCCGACAAACCCCGTACGCCCAACCCACAGCGCGTCGGAACGGTGCATATCAAAAAACACAATCAAAAGTTCCCCCAATAAGCCACAGAGAAAAAAGAAAATAAAAGAGTGTAGTACAGCAACAGATGAGGGCATAGAAGTTGCGCCAATTTTCCGCAGTGTGATGGAGGCGATTTCCGAACCTTTCCTGTCAAGTGCGGCAAGCACGCGAAGCGAGATAAAAAACACCAGACCAAATATCCAGGGATAAAAGTTTGAGTCCAGCAGTGTGGAAAGACAAACAAATGCCGCCAAAAATAAAAACGTGAGCCGATTGGACATAACCGAAAAACCTCTCTGTCCAAGGGCTCGCACTATACGCGCATTCCGGCACAGCTGCGCGACAGTATCAAAGCGCCGACTGCGACCGGTGTGACGGCATTGCACCGCGCTGCAATCACCTCTCTCAGATGTCGCCCCGCCGGGCAAGCTGCAGGGCCTTTTGATGCCGGCGGCGCCGATGGCTGCGTCAGTAGTTCCATGACCAGAAAACCTGCACATATAATCCCTGCCGTGCTGCCCGGTGAGAAGTAGCGTGGGACACGGCATCTCCTTGGAAAAGCTGGCCACCGCCGAGAGCTATCTGCAGCAGCACTACCTCGACACCGGCCGGCTGGCGGGGGCGCATCTTCGCGTGGTGCGCCGGGGCGAGACCGCCATCGACTCCTGCCTGGGGCTGATGGACCGCGAGAACGAAAAACCCAACCGCCCCGATGCGATCTACCGCATCTACTCGATGACCAAGCCCATCGTCAGCGTCGCCCTGATGATGCTCTACGAGCGGGGGCTGTTCCGCCTCGACGAGCCGATCTTCCGCTACCTGCCCGAGTTCTCCAAGCCGCGCGTGCGGGAGGCGGGCGCCTACCCGCAGTTCCTGACGCGCCGGGCCTCGCGCGGCATCACCTTCACCGACCTCCTGACGCACCAGAGCGGGCTGACCTACGGCTTCCTCAACGCCGAGAACGTCGACCACGCCTACCGCAAGCTGCGCATCGACACCATGGCGGCCGACTGCCGGCTCAGCCTGGCCGAGTGGACCGAGCAGCTCGCCAAGCTGCCGCTGGTATTCCACCCGGGCGAGCGCTGGAACTACTCGGTGGCCACCGACGTCATCGGCCGGCTGATCGAGGTGCTCTCGGATCAGCCCCTCGACGACTTTCTCGCCGAGCACATCTTCGACCCGCTCGGCATGGTCGACACCCACTTCGACATCCCCGCCGAGAGCCTCGGGCGCTTCGCCTCGTGCTATGAGTGGCGCTCCCCGAAGGAGCCGGCCGTGCTGGTCGACTCCGCCAGGCAGTCCGTGTTTCACCAGCACGGCGGGCGGCTCTCCGGCGGCGGCGGTCTGGTCTCGACGGTCGCCGACTACGACCGCTTCTGCCGTGCCGTGCTGGGCGGCGGGGTCTGCGACGGCGTCCGCATCCTGGCCCCGGCGACGCTGGAGTACATGCACCTCAACCACATCTACGGCGGCGGCGACATCGCCTCGAGCGCCAGCGACAAGATGTTCACCGAGGTCCAGAACCAGGGCGTCGGCTTCGGCCTGGGCTTTTCGGTGGCGCTGGATCCCATCGAGGGGCGCACGCTCTGCAGTGTCGGCGAGGTGGCCTGGGGCGGGCTGGCCAGCACCGCCTTCTGGGTCGATGCGCGGGAGGAGATGTTCGTCATCTTCATGACCCAGCTCATCCCCTCGGCGACCTATACGATTCGCCGCGACCTGAAGTCGATCATCTACGGCGCCCTGGGCGACTGACTGGAGAAGGAGCGGAATATGGACAGGAGCGCGATTAATCCCGAACGCATGCGGCGGCTGGACGAATACCTGCAGACGCGCTTCATCGACACCGGCAAAATCGCCGGGGCGCAGGTCCTGATCGCCCACCGGGGCGAGGTCGGGCACCGCAGCTGCCTGGGCCTGATCGACCGCGAAAAGCAGATCCCGGTGCGCGAGGATCACATCTACCGGATCTACTCGATGACCAAGCCGATCACCAGCATCGCCCTGCTGCAGCTGTTCGAGCGGGGGCTGCTGCGGCTCGACGACCCGGTGCACCGCTACCTGCCGCAGTTCAGGAACATGCGCGTCTACAGGAGCGGCATGCACCCCAACTTCGAGACCGTCCCGGCCGAGCGGCCCATCACCGTCCACGACCTGCTGACGCACCAGAGCGGGCTGACCTACGGCTTTCAGATGCTCAACAGCCTCGACGCCGCCTACCGGGAGCTGGGCCTCGACAACCAGGGCAAGACCGCCGAGCACACCCTGGAGGAATGGGTTGACGTCCTCGCCGGACTGCCGCTGCTGTTCTCCCCGGGCGAGCGCTGGTGCTACTCGGTGGCGACCGACGTCATCGGCTATCTGGTGCAGGTGATCTCGGGCATGCCCTTTGAGGACTATCTGAAGCAGCACATCTTCGACCCGCTCGGCATGGTCGACACCGGGTTTTCCGTCCCCGAGGACAAGCTCGACCGCTTCGCCCCCTGCTACCTGCACGCCGGCGATGGGGTCGAGCCCATCCTGCAGGAGGCGGCCGGCAGCAACAGCGCCTACGTCGGGGCGGTCAGGCGGATCTCGGGCGGCGGCGGGCTGGTCTCGACGGTCGACGACTACCACCGCTTTGCCGGGGCGCTGGCCGCCGGCGGCCGGCTGGACGGGGTCGAGGTCATCGGCTCCCGCACGCTCGACTTCGCCCGCCAGAACCACCTGCCCGGCAACGTCGGGCTGGCAGCCCGCAGCATCGGGGTGTTCAGCGACGAGGTCTTCCACGGCCTCGGCTTCGGCCTCGGCGTGGCGCCGATCATCAGCCCGCAGAAGATGCAGGTGACCTGCTCGATGGGCGAGTACTCCTGGGAGGGCATGGCCAGCACCTTCTTCTGGATCGACCCGGTCAAGGATCTGCTCGCCATCTTCATGACCCAGCTCATCCCCTTCAGCGCCTATCCGTTCAGCCGCCTGACCAAGCCGCTGATCTACGCCGGGGTGGACGAGTAGCCCGTTGAGCCCGTCAGACGACGCCGGCGAGCAGCCGAAAATCTTGAGGGTCGCCGTCTTCGGGGCGGCGGGTCGCATGGGGCGCTCCCTGGTGCGGGCCGTCGGCGAGGCCGGTGACATGCGGCTGGCGGGCGCCGTCGGGCGGGGCGATGACCTCCCGGCGGACTGCGACGCCGTGGTCGACTTCACCGCACCGGACGCCAGCCTGGCGCTGGCGGGTCGGCTCGCCGGGCGGGACAATCCGCCCGCGCTCGTCACCGGCACCACCGGCTTTGACGAGACCCAGCTGCGACGTCTGGAGCAGTGCACCGAGCGCGTCCCCATCCTCTGGTCGCCCAACACCAGCCCCGGGGTCAACCTGATGCTGGATCTGGTGCGGCAGGCGGCGCGCGCACTGGCCGGCTATCAAACCGAAATCGCCGAGACCCACCACGCCGGCAAGAGGGACGCCCCCTCGGGCACGGCGCTGGCGCTGGCCGAGGCGGTGGCCGCGGGGCGGGGGGCTGCCCTCGACGCCGAGGCCATCCACTCGACCCGTGAAGGCGAGGTGTTCGGCGAGCACAGCGTCATCTGGGAGGGTGAATCCGAGGTGCTGGAGATCCGCCACCGGGCGCTGGACCGGATGATCTTCGCCCGCGGGGCGCTGCTGGCTGCGCGCTGGCTGGTGCATCAGCCGGCCGGCCGGCTGTATCGCTGGGCCGACATCGATCGCCCCGGGGACGGCTAGAGAACCGCCGTGGCCGTCGGCGACTGGATCGAGGTCGAGGACAGGATGCAGTCGGGCTACGGGTATTTTCTGAGCGAACCCGTCGGGCGCAATTTCGACCCCGAATTCGCCCCGCAGCTGACCCCCAAGCAGATGCTGCGGATGGGCGTGTTCGGCGGCAAGTACATGACCGACTGCACCGGCGAGTTCCCGGCCTCGTGGTTCAGGGGCGCCAAGCTCTCGCCCGAGCGCAGCGACCCCTCGCTGAATTTCTTCGGGGTCGGCGCCTCGCAGCCGCTCTCGGTCTGGCGCGACAAGGGCTGGATCTACGAGGAGGATCCGCGCGGCTGGTTTCAGTGGTACTGCCGCTACCACCTCGGGCGCCGCTGCCCGGACGACGCCCGCCAGATCGGGCGCTGGCGCGCCATCCGCCGGCACGTCGCGCAGATCCAGAACAACTGCATCCCGGGGGACTGGTCCTGCCGCCCCCGCCAGCGCCAGGCGCTGCTGCACTGGGCCTACGACTCGCGCAATATCTAAGCCCGTTCGGGCAGGTTTGGACAGGGGTTTGCGGCGGTCGCAGAAGCCCGGTTTTGACCCGGCGCCAGTGTGTATACTCCCGCCGCCCGACGAGGGGCGGACAACGCAGAGAAGGCGGGAGGGAAGCAACCATGCAGCACTACGACTGGAGCGCGCACCACGCCATGCGCCGGCCCGATGAGGTCGCCATCGTCAACTCCGACAGCGGCCAGAAACTCAGCTACGCCCAGCTGGACGAGCGCGCCCGCCGGCTGGCGGTTCACCTGCAGGGGCTGGGTCAGGGCAGGGGCGAGCGCATCGCCATGCTCTCCCCCAACTGCCCCGAGCTGTTCGAGCTGGAATTCGCCTGCGGCAAGATCGGCACGGTGCTGCTGCCGCTCAACTGGCGGCTGACGGTGCCCGAGCTGGAGTTCATCCTCAACGACAGCGGCGCCAAGGTTCTGATCTACGACGCCGGCTTTGCCGAGACTGCCCAGGCCCTCGCCGAGCGCTGCGAATCGGTTGCGCACACGATCCGGATCGACATCGAGGATGCGCACAGCGAATATGAGCAGGCACTGGCCGGCGCCGACCCGGCCAAGCTTCAGGGCGAGAAACTGCAGCTGGAGGACCTGGCCGGGATCATGTACACCTCCGGCACCACCGGCCACCCCAAGGGGGCGATGATCACGCACCAGATGAACCTCATCAACTGCGTCAACCTCGGCACGCCGGTCGGGATCTCCCCCGAGACGGTGCAGCTGGTGGCGCTGCCGCTGTTCCACACCGGCGGGCTGAACTGCTACGCCAACCCCATCCTGCACGCCGGCGGGCGCATCGTGCTGATGCGCGAGTTCGACCCCGGCAGGGCGCTGGCGATCATCGGCGATCCGGACTACGGCATCACGCACTTCTTCGGGGTGCCGGCGCCGTATCAATTCATGATGCAGCACCCCGACTTTGCCGCCACCGACCTCTCGCGCCTCAAGGTCGCCGGTGTCGGCGGGGCGCCGTGCGCCGAGGCCATCCTGAAGACCTGGCAGGATCGCGGCGTCGCCCTGGTGCAGGGCTGGGGCATGACCGAGACCAGCCCGGGCGGAACCTGCCTCGACGCCGTCGACGCCCTGCGCAAGATCGGCTCGGCCGGCCAGGCGCTGCTGCACACCGAGATCAAGATCGTCGGCGACGACGGCGCCGAGCTGGGCGCCGATGAGGTCGGCGAGCTGCTGATCCGCGGCCCCAACATCACGCCGGGCTACTGGAACCGCCCCGAGGCCACCGCCGAGGCCTTCACCGAGGACGGCTGGCTCAAGACCGGCGACGCCGCGCGCCGGGACGGGGAGGGTTTCTTCTACATCGTCGACCGCTGGAAGGACATGTATATATCGGGCGGCGAGAACGTCTACCCGGCCGAGGTCGAGAACGTCCTCTACCAGCTGCCGCAGGTCGCTGAGGCGGCCATCATCGGGGTCGACGACGAGCGCTGGGGCGAGGTCGGCGCCGCCATCCTGGTGGTCAAGCCCGGCGAGAGCCTTGAGGAGAGTGCCATCCTGGATCACTGCCTGGCGAATCTGGCGAAGTTCAAGATCCCCAAATACATCTACTTCACCGATGTCCTGCCGCGCAACGCCACCGGCAAGGTCCTCAAGCGCACCCTGCGCGAGCAGTTCGGCCCGGGCGTCGGGGCGGATGCAGATGCGCAATAGACCGGAGGGCACGGCCATGAAACGACAGATCACACTTGCCTCGACACTCCTGATCGGGCTGCTGCTGGCCGGCTGCGGCAATCAGCAGCAGGCCGGCAGGGACTTTCGCGCCATGCTCGACGCCGAGTGGGAGCGGCTGATGCGGGCCAACCCCGAATGGGCCTCGCACCGGGGCGACTACCGCTACAACCGCGAGTGGACCGACCTCTCCGCCGAGGCCATTGCCGCGCGCCAGGCCGAAGTGCGCACCGTGCTGGAGCGCGCCGAGGCCATCGATCCGGCCAGCCTGCCCCAGAGCGAGCGGCTCAACCACGAGCTGTTCGTGCGCCAGTACCGGGTGCTGGTCGAGGGACAGCGCTTCCCCATCGAGCTGATGCCGTTCTCGCACCGGGGCGGAGTCCAGCAGGAGCACGAGATGGTCGAGACGCTGCGCTTTGCCGGGGTCTCCGACTACGAGGACTGGATCGCGCGCCTGCAGGCCTTTGGGACCTACGTCGACCAGCACATTGCCCTGGCGCGCGAGGGCATCCGGCGGGGTCTGAAGCCGCCCCGCTTTCTGATGCAGCGCGTGCGCAACCAGATCGACGCCCACATCAAGGGCGGGGCTCCCGAGGACAGCCTGTTCTGGCAGGCCTTCTCGGGCGAGCTGGCCGAGGGCATCGACGAGGGCGCCGCCGAGCGTCTGCGCCAGAGCGCCCGCACCGCGATCTCCGGCACGGCGGTGCCGGCGATGCAGCGGCTGGCGCAGTTCTTCGACGACGAATACCTGCCCGCGCTCGACGACAGCATCGGCTACTGCAACCTGCCCGACGGCGGCGAGTGGTACGCCTATCTGGCGCGCTACCACACCACCACCGACCTGACCCCGCAGCAGATCCACGACATCGGCCTGGGCGAGATCGAGCGCATTCGCGGCGAGATGGAGAAGATCATCGAGCAGGTCGGCCACAGCGGCTCGTTTGCGTCCTTTCTGAGATACCTGCGCACCGACCCGCGCTTCTACTACAAGGATCCTGACGACCTGCTGCGGGCCTATCTCGCCACCTCCAAGCAGCTTGACGGCGAGCTGCCCAAGCTGTTCGGCAAGCTGCCCAGGACGCCCTACGGCGTGCGCCCCATCCCCGCGATCTCGGCCCCCGACACCACCACGGCCTACTACCAGCCGCCCGCCGCCGACGGCAGCCGCGCCGGGTTTTACTACGTCAACCTCTACCGCCCCGAGACCCGCCCGATCTACGAGATCGAGGCGCTCTCAGCACACGAGGCCATGCCCGGCCACCATCTGCAGATCGCCCTCGCCATGGAATTGGAGGACCTGCCGAAGTTCCGCACCGGCCTCAACTCCACCGCCTTTGTCGAGGGCTGGGGGCTGTACGCCGAAGGGCTGGCCGCCGAGATGGGCATGTACACCGACCCCTATTCGCGCTTCGGCCAGCTGACCTATGAGATGTGGCGGGCGGTGCGGCTGGTGGTCGACACCGGCATGCACTGCATGGGCTGGACCCGCCAGCGCGCCATCGACCTGCTGGTCGACAACAGCGCCAAGACCGAGTTCGACGCCACCAACGAGATCGACCGCTACATCGGCTGGCCCGGCCAGGCGCTGGCCTACAAGATCGGCGAGCTCACCATCAAGGAGCTGCGCGCCGACGCCACCGAGACCCTCGGCGAGAACTTCGACATCCGCGCCTTCCACGACACCGTGCTCGAGCAGGGCGCGCTGCCGCTCGACGTCCTGCGCCGGCGCATCGAGGCCTGGGTTGCCGAACAGCAGCGCAGTGCGGGATCGCCGCCGGCGAAATAGAAATAGAAATAGTCAGCCGCCGTCTGCGGGGAGGTAGATAGCAATGAGCACCGAACGCACCGACTTCAAAGTCCTCATCATCGGCGCCGGCATGTCCGGAATCTGCACCGCCATCCAGCTGCAGCGGCTGGGGATCGACTATGCCATCCTCGAGCGGGAACCGGGGCTGGGCGGGACCTGGTTCAACAACACCTACCCCGGCAGCGGCTGCGACGTCCCCTCCCGCCTCTACAGTTTTTCCTTTGCCCGCAACCCCGAGTGGACCCGGGTCTACTCGCGCCAGCCCGAGATCCTGCAGTACTTTGAGGAACTCGCCCGGCAGCACGGCATCACCGAGCGCATCCGCCACGGCAGCGAAGTCCGCTCGGCCCGCTTTGACGAGCGCACCGGGGGCTGGAGCGTCGAGTGCGGCGACGGCTCGCAGCACGAGGGCAACGTGCTCGTCAGCGCCTGCGGGCAGCTCAACCGCCCGTATACGCCGGACTTCCCCGGGATGGCGGAGTTCTCGGGGGTCAGCTTTCACTCGGCCGAGTGGGACCACGGCGCCGACCTGAGCGGCAAGCGCATCGTCGCCATCGGCGCCGGCGCCAGCGCCATCCAGTACCTGCCCGAAATCGCCCCCGACGCCGGTGCGCTGACCATCTTCCAGCGCTCCCCCAACTGGATCATTCCCAAGCCCGACGGCGAGATCAGCGCCCTGAAGAAGTGGATGTACCGCTACCTGCCGTTCTTCGACACCTTCGAGCGCTACCTGACCTACTGGCTGCTCGAGAAGAACTTCCCGGCGTTTCACAAGATCGGCGGCTTCAACCGCTACTTCGCATCCCAGGCGCAGAAGCACCTTGAGGAGAGCATCGAAGACCCCGGCCTGCGCGAGAAACTGCTGCCCGACTACCCCATCGGCTGCAAGCGCATTCTGATATCCGACGACTACTACCCCATGCTGCTCAGGGACAACGTCAACCTGGTGACCGAGGCCGTCGAGCGCATCACCCCCGAGGGGGTCATCGCCGCCGACGGCGCACTGCACCCGGCCGACGTCATCATTTACGGGACCGGGTTTCAGACCACCAACTTTCTGTCCCATTTGGACATCCGGGGGCTGGACGGCCTCACCCTGGCCGAGGCCTGGGCTGACGGGCCCGACGCCCACCGGGGCGTGCAGGTCAGCGGGTTCCCCAACTTCTTCATGCTCTACGGCCCCAACACCAACCTCGGCCACAACTCCATCATCTTCATGGTCGAGCAGCAGGTGCGCTATCTCATCCAGTGCGTCAAGACCCTGCGGCGCCGCCCGGGCAGCTACCTCGACGTCCGGCCTGAAGCCCAGCAGAGCTTCGTCGAGAGCCTGAGGCAGCGCATGGACGGAACCGTCTGGCAGGGCGGCTGCCAGAGCTGGTACAAGACCGCCGACGGCCACGTCACCAACAACTGGCCGTCCTCGACCCTGAGCTTCTGGTGGCAGCTGCGCAAGCTGCACCTGAGCGAGATGAACCTGCACCCGCCCCAGCCGGGGTGAGTGAGTCAGATTCCCTCGGATTATGGGCTGAAAAATGCGAGAAATGAAGGAGGTTTTGCAATGGAAATTATTTTGGTGGTGGGGGTTTTGTTTTTGCTTTATTGGATAGGCAAAAGCCTCTCGAAATCAGATGCAAAAGTCAACTCAGATGGGTCAGCTAAATCCAGGATTTATAAGGGCAAATCAACCAAATTAAAGGATGAATTGATGGCGGCGTCCAACAGAGTGGAAAGAGAGGAAAAACGAGCGACAAAAAAACAGATCAATTACTTTTTAAATTTTATTGAAGAGCAGAATATGTCTGTCGGCCCGCTGCCCTCTGATTTAGAGCTGGACAGGATAGGAGCCAGTTTTATGATTACAAATGCTCAAAAAACATCCCTTGAAAGGTTTGACCATGAGCCCCCTGATGAATTTGATATGGATGACCTTGTTTACTATGCGGAAGGAGGGGCGTCCACCTGCTCTCATTACGCCTATGAGGAAATTTTAGAAAGATATGAAGCTGCCATGGAATTGGCAAAAGAGTATGACTTGGACAATGACTTGACAAATAGTCTTTTAGAACTCAAGCCTGAGTTGACCGCATTAAAACGGGCCGCCAATTCCGCAGAAAAAGCAGCGGAAAAAGCCAATGACGCAATGTTTGAAGAATCACCCCGCCGAACGCTTACGGCTTGTAAGAAGGCATTTAGCCATTACGACAAAGTCGTGGAATCCTATATAAAGATTGATGATGCAATAGAAAAAATAGAGGAAGCAAGCCGTGGCAAAGAGGGAAAACCTGATTCCCAAATTTAGCGGCCATTTGCGTCCCGATCACGTCGGCTTTCGTTCGGCACCGGAGGGTTTCTTGCCGGCATCCGTTGGCATCAACCTCAATTTGCCGCGCGCGGGCTGTGCGAACGCTGCATCCAATCAGTTTGTTGAGGTCGGAATCATTCGGCTGTTCTGGTGATGGCGGCTATGGGCGGGCACAAGATCTCCGACGACCGCATCACCAGCAGCCGGCTGTGCTCGCTTGTTTATACTTCGCCGGATTTGCAGGTCTGGGGGAGGACTTGATCGATGAGCAAAGTTTCCTCTAAGTCAAAACCGCAGGCCAAAAAGCCTGGAGCGGCGGGCCGTCAAAATGGATGGGCAGTGAATTATTTGGAACTTTTGAATCAGGAGCTGCCTCCTCCATCAAAGCATAAAAAGCGCAAATACAAGGCGCTGGATCTCTTTGCCGGCTGCGGCGGTTTGGCGCTCGGTTTTGAGGCGGCGGGATTTCACACGGTTGGCTATGAGATGCTGGCCGATGCCTGCGAAACCTACTCATCCAATCTGGCCGGTGCGTGCCATCAATTGGTTCTGGAGCCGGGGCAGGAGCTCACCGACGAGGCGCATGTTGTGATTGGCGGGCCGCCCTGCCAGCCTTTCAGCGTTGGGGGACTGCAAAACGGCAGACAGGACAAGCGAGATGGATTTCCGGCATTTATATGGGCGGTTCAACATTACCAGCCCGACTTGGCGATGTTTGAGAATGTTCGGGGAATGCTCTATCGAAACAAAAAATATTTCGACCACATTGCGGATGAATTGAGGGGGCTGGGATATGTGGTCGAATGGCAGTTGTTGAACTCGGTTGATTACGGCGTTCCGCAGCGAAGGGAGCGCCTGTTTGTTGTTGCACATCGGGGCTCCTGGAATTTTCCCGCTCCAATCAATTTCGGCAGGTATTTCACTGCCGGGGACGCTCTGGGCGATTTGGCTTTTCAAGTTGATGAGAACACCAAATTTTTAACAAAGAGCATGGACGAATATGTGGCTCGATACGAGAAGAAATCTTTTTGCGCACGCCCCCGCGACCTGCATTTAGATCAGCCCAGCAGAACCGTCACATGCCGCAACCTCAACGGGGCAACCGGAGACATGCTGCGTGTTCGCCTGCCCGATGACAGAAGAAAGCGGCTGACGGTCCGGGAGGGCGCGCGCTTGCAGAGCTTTCCTGATTGGTTTGAATTTTGCGGCTCCGATGGCAGCCAGTTCAATCAGGTTGGCAATGCGGTTCCGCCTCTGCTGGCCAAGGCCATTGCCGGATCGGTGCTGCAATATCTGGAAAGCGGAGAGCGTCTTTCCTCAGATGAAATCAATCAGCTCAATTCAGTCCCGAGCGGGCAGATGAGCTTTGATCTTTGAAATTGATTCATGATGTCCGCATCAAGGAAAATCAGGGAAGCACAGCAGATATTAGAGTCTGTCGGAATTCCAATCGAGGAGATGACAGCAAGACGGAAAAAGCGCGTGGCCATGTCGCTCCTGGCGATTGCCAATTTGACTCCCAAAAAACCTTGGAGTGAAGCGGAAATCTGGAGCGGAAAAGAGTCTCATATTTTGACCACCCGCCAAATCATCCGGTTCTGGAATGAGCATTACGGTGAGAAACTGTCCTCCGGCTCTTACGACGATGTGAGACGCAAAGACCTGATCTATTTGGTTGAGGCTGGCATTGCTTTGCGAAGTGCGGGGAATCCTGACGCCAGCACCAATAGCCCCATGCGGGCTTATGCGATCAGTCCGGATGCCGCCGGTTTGCTTAGACAATTTGGGGAGAGTGGATGGCCTGAAATTGCAGCCAGATTTATAGATGAAAAGGGCTCTCTCAAACGGCGTATGGAAAGAGATCGCCAAAAAGCCAAGGTGTCTGTGGTTCAGCCAAACGGCGAAATCGTCATGTTGGCGCCGGGCATACACAATGAAATTCAGAAAGCAATCATCGAAGAATTTCTTCCCCGTTTTGTTCCGGGTGCGGAAATACTTTATGTCGGCGATGCGATCAATAAATCGTTGGTTCTGAAAAAAGAGCGTCTTGAGGAGCTGGGGTTCTTTGAGCTGGCTCATGATGCATTGCCCGATGTTGTCGCCTATGACCGCAATCGCAGCTGGATCATTCTTGTCGAAGCCGTGTATTCATCCAATCCGATCTCGCCATTGCGTCATCTCATGCTTGAGCGGATGACAAAAAACTGCACAGCTCCTCGGGTTTACGTCAGTGCCTTCAAGGACAGGAAATCATTGCGAGAATGGCTGTTGGAAATTAGCTGGGAAACAGAGGTTTGGCTTGCAGATACACCGGAGCATTTGATTCATTTCAACGGTGATCGTTTCTTGGGTCCGTACAACGACCGCGATATTCAATAAAACTCGTCATAAAGTGGCGGCGGAGTGATCCGCACAGGTGTTGGCTTGCAGGATCAACCGGCTGGCCCATTAAGACGCCGCACCGCCAAGCCCAGCACGGCTTCGTCGCCAGCGTGATGGAGTGAATGGACAGAACCGTCTGGCAGGGCGGTTGCCGCAGCTGGTGCAAGACCGCTGACGGCCACGTCACCAACAGTTGGCCGTCCTCGCCCCTGAGCTTCTGGTGGTGGCTACGCAAGCTCTGTCTGCGGGAGATGAGCCTGCACCCGCTCCAGTCGGGGGATTAGAACTTGCGGGCTTGGTTTGCTTATACTTCGCCGGTTTTGCGGGTTTTGGGGGAATGGATCCATGAGCAAAAAAGCAAACCTGGCTAAAGCGATGAGAAACAAAAAAGATGAGTTCTACACTTCTTTGTCTGATATAGAGCAAGAAATGAAACATTATCGGAAATATTTCAAGGGTAAAACTGTTTATCTAAATTGTGATGATCCTCGCGCCAGCAAATTTTTTCATTACTTCTCTTATGGATTTGAGTATTTAGGTCTAAGAAGACTTATTGCTAGTTGCTATAAGAATAGTCAGAAAGATTTTTTCAGTAAACATAACGAGGACAGAGCTATATGGCTGGAATACACAGGAGAAAAAAACGGAGGTAAGGTACCAACTTGTGAGGAGATAGGTGTTAATGAATTTGAAGGAGATGGGGATTTTAGGAGTAAAGATTCTATTGATTTGCTTAAACAAGCAGATATAGTTGTCACCAACCCTCCTTTCAGTTTGTTTAGAGAATATATGGAACAGTTGCAGGAATACGGAAAGAAATTTCTAGTAATAGGTAATTTCAATGCGGTCAGTTATAAAGAAATATCCAGTCTAATTCGACTAAATAAAGTTTGGCTGGGAATTAATCCCGGGGCATTGGGCGTGATGTATTTCGATATGCCGGGAGGGGGGGGATAAAAAGAGTTAATGCTTGCTGGTACACCAATTTGATGCACAGACAGCGCGGGGAGGAAATCCCTCTGCATCGAAAGTACACGAAAAAAGATTATCCAGAATATGATAATTTCAAGGCAATAGAAGTCTCCAAAGTGAAAGACATTCCTGTAGATTATGATGGGGTTATGGGTGTCCCTATAACTTTTTTGCGGAAATATAATCCTGACCAATTTGAAATTATCGGACATTTCAGGGATGTAATGTGGGGCAGACTGCCGGAATTGAAAAAAAGAGGTGCAGTAAATTTGAGCGAGCCTTTAATCAATGGTGACAACAGATATGCTCGTATATTCATCAAACATAAAGGAGTATAAGAATGAAAATAGAACTGAAAAAGATCACGGTCAAAGAATTGACAGAAAACTATGAAGACAAGGGGGACGCCGGTGTTGTGGGTTATGGGGGCAAGCTAGATATACGCCCGCCTTATCAGCGAGAGTTTATCTACAAGGGAGCGCAGCGCGATGCGGTAATCGACACAATACGAAAAGGTTTTCCGCTCAATGTGATGTATTGGGCAGTTCGCCCTGACGGCACTTTTGAAGTGATGGATGGGCAGCAGCGCACAATTTCCATTTGCCAATACGTTAATGGTGACTATTCATTTAACGACCGCGCCTTTTACAATCTGGAATCTGACGAACAGCAGCAGATACTTGACTACAAACTGATGATTTATCAGTGCGAGGGCGAGGACAGCGAGAAACTAGACTGGTTTAAGACGATCAACATTGCAGGTGAAAAATTGACGGCACAGGAGCTTCGCAACGCTGTCTATCACGGGACTTGGCTGGCTGATGCGAAAAATTGGTTCAGCAAGCCCAACTGCCCAGCTCAAGCCATTGGGGACATGTATCTAAACGGATCGCCCATTCGCCAGGAGTATTTGGAAAAGGTCATTGACTGGCATAGCGAGGGCAAGATTGAGAAATACATGTCAGAGCATCAGCACCAAGACAGTGCAAAAGAACTTTGGAATTATTTTGAGGGTGTCATTGATTGGGTAAGAACTACATTCCCTGTCGAGAGGAAGAAAGAAATGAAGGGCTTGGAGTGGGGCGATATTCATCGCAAGCATGGGCGTAGAGAATTGGATTCCGATGAACTTGAAGAAAAAGTTGAAGAACTGATGGCCAATGAAGAGATTCAGAGGAAACGAGGCATATACGAATATGTTCTTGATGGTGACGAAAGTCATCTGAAATTACGGCAGTTTAGTGACAGTCAAAAACGCAGTAAATATGAGCAACAGGGAGGCAAATGCGCCATCTGTGGAGAGGCATTTGATTATGAGGAAATGGAAGGAGATCACATAAAGCCATGGAGCAAAGAGGGCAAGACCGAATTTTCAAATTTGCAGATGGTTTCCATCGAGTGCAATAGGAAGAAAGGGGCGAGCTAACGAGTCATAAAAACCTCACTGAAAAACGCGAGGTGCAGTTTGGAAAATACAGAAGTAGTTGTTGCTGCCGATGATTTTTCAGTCTTTTTTGCAATATAACTAAATTGAGATTTATATAAAAATCATGGAATTTTTATCTGTCGCGCATCTTATCGTTGACCCTTTGGTGAATTCCTTGCTCAGTGCTATGCGTCTCCGCTTTTTCAATTGCGTAATCCAAAAACTTTTTTGCCACATCCGGTTCTGAATCCATCATTTTTCTAATATTTTTCAAATGTTCAGTCATATTATGAAAGTCATTTGTCACACGTGCCGCCTGTTCTCTATCTATCTCCATGAGCTGTGTCAATCGCTCTTCTTGTTTAAACGGATCATTCTTTGCTGTGGCGTAATCTGCTACCACTTGCATAAATTTTTTCCGCGTTTTCTTAAATAGTATCGCGATAAGGCATAGTGTAAGAACAACTCCCCACCACCCTATATCAAGATTGAGGCTGAACCTGCAATCACTCATGTCCCCCTCCTTCAATATCTAACTGGTTTTTGTGTGCCTCATACTCTCCACAAGCCCAATTTACCGCGCCTTTTTTCGACTCAAACGATTTTTCATCCGACAAAATTTCCCCATCCGGTATTGGGTTTGGGATTAATTTCCATTTGCAAACCCAGCCTTTATTAGATTCTTCGTATACATTCGCATAGAACCCCCCTTTATCGTTTGTTACTTTGCACCGGACTCCTTCATCATAGGGCGCCAGCTGCCACACTGAGTCGCCCGGGGCAGGAAGTCCTGCCAAAGCTGCAACATCCTCCAAAAATTTATGAATATTTGATTCTTCTGAAAGAGTCAAAGACTCATATTCATTTGTGAGGACATTTAGTCGAACAGCGTTCCAATATGTTGAAAATATGCCTTCATAACCCGACTGCAGCGGGATCAACAGCTGTCCTACTGTCAATACAGGTGTGCGTTCTTTTTCCAACCTTAAGAGAGGGGCAAGCCCATCTTTATATTCATGATTGTTTTGCTCTAAATATATTTTAGGCTCGCCATCAACACGAATCCATTCGCAACCCTCTACAACTGGCAAGGGCTTGTAAAAAATTTCTCTAACAACTTTACTCATCTATCTGTCCTCCTTGGAAGAATCTGGGGTTTAGATGTCTTAAGGCATCACTGCTGACTAAAAGTAGTTTGATCATCACTTGCGACACTCTCTGGATTAGTTGGGGGATGTCTCCCGATCAAGCCATTCTCTAAACTTGCGGACAATCTTGCCAACGGCCTCGTCCCAATCATCTTGGGTGACATCAAAACGTCGCTTTTTCCAGACTGGCTTTGGCCCTCCTCCCTTTTCATATCTGCGGCTGGTCTCTGGTGGTGGAAATTGGTTGGTTTCCTCAAAAACGCTCCTCACATTTCCGTCTCTGCTAGCACATCCGCATTTAATATCGGGGCGGTCATGTCCGCAATGTTTGCACTTATATTTATAGCGCGTATGCGTTGCTGTCACTTTCAAATACAGATGGTTGTCCTCTGCATCATGCACCCAGTCGTCTGAAAACGGATCAACCAGAACAAGCAGATGCAACATTTTTTCATTGGGTACTTTGCGGCCTGCAAGACTCACTCCGACTTTGAACCAATGGTCAATATCACTTCGCTTCAATCTAAATCCATTGGCAGTCTCTTCAACACTCAGGCCGTAAGAGTAGGAGAGCCCCTCCCCGTGTTTTTCTTTATACCGGACGCCATCTTCCACATCCTGGATAAGTCGTGGAATGATTTCGTTAACTGTTTCAAAACTCATTTGTTTATCTATTAATACCTGATTAAAAAGTTCATCACGCCACTTTGATTTTTATGCACTTATAGTGGCAAAACCGTCGCTGCCCCCCTTTATGGGGGCTCGCGGATTTTTTTCAAGGGCATTTGCGGGGAGGGGATATTCGGCCCCGGTGGCGATGGTGGCTATGGGTGGGCTCGAACCACCGACCTCGGCATTATGAGTGCCGCGCTCTGACCAACTGAGCTACATAGCCCGCCGAAGGGTGCGCATTTTACTTCACCCCTCTGCGGCTCTTTGCCATCCTCTGCGGCCTGGACCAGTCCGGTCGCGCCCCCAGCCCCTACTGAAAAGCAATCTTGCCGAACAGTTTCTCGGCGGCGACGGGCAGCCGCTTCTGCAGCGACAGGTAGATCTCAACGGCCCGGCTGCGCTGGCCGGTCACCATCAGGGCGTCGACGAGCCGCTCCCAGCCCTGCTGGTCCAGGTCAAACAGCTCCAGTGCAGCGCTATAAGCGGCGATGGCGTCGCTGTACTGCTGGTCGCGGTACAGGGCGTCGGCGAGGCGGAACTGCCACTCCCCGTTGCCGTCCTCAATCTCCAGGACCTGTCGGGCGATGCCGGCCTGCTGGTCAGGATTCTCGGCCTCGACCTCCCACAGCACCAGGTAGGGCAGCAGCAGCTTGGGGTTGGCTTTGCGGGCCTTTTCCAATGAGCGGCGCGCCTTGTCCCGCTGGTCCCGCTGCAGCAGGTAAAAGCCGTGCAGCGACAGCGCCCAGGCGTTTTCGGGCTCGCGCTCAATCCAGTTGGCGATCAGCTCGGCCCGGTGCTCGTCGTCGCTGAACAGCACATTGCGCACCTGCGGTGAAATCGCAGTGCCCCAGTTCTTGATGCCCCCGGGCGGCGCCGTCAGCGCAAACCAGACGGCCGCGCTGTGCTGCTTGTTCTGCAGCAGCATCTGGTAGTAGATGTCGGAGTAGTCCTGATCGTCCTCGATCTGCATCATCTGGCGCATGGCCATCAGCCGCTCCTGGCCGCGGCCGGGCAGGCTGCCCAGCACATTGATATAGGAAGTCCAGTAATTCACCGAATCGGGGGTCTGCCCCAGCTGCCGGTGGTAGGACTCAAGCGCCGCCTCGTGCTGCCCCAGCCGCACCTGCAGCGAGCCGACGTGCCCCAGCCCGCCGATGATGTTGGGGTTGAGGTCGAGCGCCCGCTGCAGCGTCGCCAGCGCCCCCGAAAGATTGCCGACTGCGCCCTGGATTTCGGACAGCCGCAGCAGCATCGGGACGTCATCCGGGGTGATCAGGACGATCTGGCGGTACTGCTCCAGCACTTTCTGGGGCTTGCCGGAGGCGGTGTAGGCCTGCGCCAGAAACCGGCGCGCCTCGATGTCGTCCGGATAGTCATAGACCCATTTGGTCAGCAGCTGCAGCGAGCGCTCCAGCTGCGCGCTGGACTTTTTGTCGAGCGAGCGCAGGTAGTAGGCGATGCCCTGATACTTGGGCAGCTCGCCGCCCTCGTCCCACTCGCGCCACTCCTCGATGAGCTGCTGGGCGAGCTCGCTCTGCTTCTGGTTGATGGCCTCGCTGATGCGGCTCTTGATGTCCGCGCGCTTCTGCATGATCTCGACCGACTCGGCGGTGGCGGCGGCCTGCCCCGGCGGCGCTCCGGCGAGCGCGCAGGCGACCAGCAGGACCCCCAGTCCCCAGCATCGAATCCACCGGCGCACCATCCCGCCCATCACTTCATCTCATCCCGAACACCATCAGCGACGAGATCGCCTCGGCTATATGCGGAAAGCGCTGCGCCATCTGTGCGTAGAGCACGTTGAGCTGCTCGGTGCGGTTGGTGTGCGAGTACAGCTGCGCCAGCTCGATCCAGTGCGCCGGGTTGTAGGGCTGCAGCTCGAGCAGCTCGCCGTAGAGCTCGATGGCCTCGTTGTACTTGAAGCGGATGTTGTGGGCGCGCGCCATCAGCAGCTTCTCCGAGACGGCGTCGGGCAGGCGCGCCTCGCTGGTCAGCCAGAACCTGGCGCGCCGGGTGAAGTCGTTTTTGCGGATCAGCAGGATGTCCAGCATCAGCGCCCCCAGCAGCCGGTCGGGCTCGGCCCTCTGCGCCAGCTCGATGAGCTTGCGGGCCTGCTTGGGCTCGTTCTCAAAGTCGATCGAGGCCAGCAGGATGCGGGCGAGGTAGCTGTCGTTGGGGTCGGCCTCAATGTGCGCCCGCAGGGTGTGGCCGAGGGCGCGGCGGGTCTCCTGCAGCAGCTGGTCGGGGCCGGATGCCCCGGCATTCTTGCGGTCGGTCTCGATGTCGGCCTCGCCGCCGCCGGCCTTTTTGCGGGCCTTCGAGCGCAGCTTGACCACCTCTTCAATGCGCTCGATGTAGGCGGCGAGCCTCGGCGCCAGTTCGGGCTGGGCGTTGCGCACCCGCTCCATCATCTGGACGTAAATCCCGCCCTTGCGGTAGATCTGCAGCAGCACGTCGGTGCCCTGGGTGGCGACCTTTGCATCGGTACCCAGCCCGATCAGCAGCACGGCCAGAACCGCATCGAGGTGATCCCGCTTGATCAGGCTGTCGAGCAGTCCGATGGTCAGCTGCTGCACGACGGTGTTGCCCGGGTCGTTGCGGATCGTCGTGATCAGCGAGGCGGCCGGGTTGAACATCGACTGATAGCCGTTGCTGACGCAGTAGCAGGCCGTCCCGGTGACCAGCCGCAGCAGGTTGAGGTAGGCGTCGACGGCGGCGTCGTGCTGCTCCAGCAGGCGGTGCGTGGCGGCCTTCTGAACCCACAGCCCCGGCTCACGGCTCTGGCCGAGGGCGCGGTTGTAGGCCTGCAGCGCCTGCTCGTGCTGCTGGATCTGGGAGTAGGCGGTGGCGATGTTGGACCAGACCATCGCCTTGGGGTTCTGCACGGCGGCTCTCTGCAGCACCCGCAGGGCGCCGTGGATGTCGCCCATCTGCGTCAGGAGGTCGCCGAGGAGCTTCAGCGTCTCGGTGTCGAAGCCGGTGGGGTCGACCTCGCGCAGAAGCTCGAGCCCCTTGCTGTTGGCTCCGATGCGCATGTAGGTGCGGCCGATGGCCAGCGCCAGCTCACTGTCGGGCTTCAGCCGGGCGGCGTAGTCGAGCGCCCGGCTGGTGCCGGAGACCGACAGCGCCTCGTAGTGTGCCAGGGCGACGCGCAGCCAGTTCGGGCCGGTCCACAGCCCGCCGCCCCGGGAGACCTTGCGCTCGGCCAGGCGGGCGGCCTTCTGCGCCTCGGTGCGGGCGTTGAGGGCGGTGAATTCCTTGGGCAGCTGCACCAGCAGGTCAAAGCCGATGGCGGAGTTTTCCAGCAGGTTGCGCCCGTGCAGCAGCGCCCGCTCGGAGTCGCCGGCATCGCGCGCCAGCCGCATGCGGATGCGCTCGACGGTCAGGCTGTTTTCGTCCTCGGAGACGTCCTCGGGGCGCGCCCAGTTCTGCAGGATTTCCTCGGCTTCCTTCCAGTCCTGGACGGCCGCCGCCCGGTTGGTGGCGTAGATCAGCTCGTTCAGGGTCTGCGGCGGGGGCGGCTCGGATTCGTCCTTCCTGTTGTCGTCCTCGCTGGCCTGAGCCTGATCCTCGTCCCCGCCCGCAGCAGCCTGGGCGGCCGCCGGCGCCACCTCGGACTCGGCCTTGACCTCGGCCTCGGCCGCCTGGCCCCAGACCGCTCCGGGAAACAGCAGCAGCGCACCGGTCAGAAAATGAATGACTTGTCGCCGCAAAGGGTCGGCCCGCCGGTCAGAGCGGCGGCATTTTAACGCCGCAGGTATGCGCACAAGGGCGGCTATAAAATGCCCGGCTTCCCGTGCGGCAGTCGCTAGCCATGTTGGCCGAGACGGGGCATCTGACGCTCGCGCTTTGGTGTGCCGCATCCGCCGCACTGGCGGTGCTGCCCTGGCTGTGGCGCAGCGCCGACGCCCCCGCCGCACAGCCCCTGCTGCGCACCCTCGCCGTGCTGCAGCTGGGCCTGATCGCCACCTCGTTTGCGCTGCTGGTGACGGCCTTTGTGCAGCTGGACTTCAGCGTTGAGCTGGTGCTGCAGCACGCCCACGTCGACCTGCCGGCGCTCTACCGCATCACCGCGACCTGGGGCAATCACGAGGGTTCGATGCTGATGTGGCTGCTGCAGCTGGGGCTGTGGAGCGCGGCTCTGGCGCTGCTGCCCAGCCGCATGGACGAGGTCCTGCGGCGCAGCGCCCTGGGCTGCATGGGCGTGCTCAACACCGGCTTCGGGCTGTTCAGCCTGATCACCTCCAACCCGTTCGAGCGCCACCTGCCGTTCACGGAATTGCAGGGCGCCGACCTCAACCCGCTGCTTCAGGACCTGGCGATGGCAGCACACCCGCCCATGCTCTACGCCGGCTACGTCGGCTTTGCCGCCGTGTTTGCCATCGCCTGCGGCGGACTGATATCGGGGCGCATCGACCGCACCTGGGCGGCGGCGCTGCGCCCCTGGGCCAATGTCGCCTGGGCGCTGCTCGGCGTCGGCATCGCCCTGGGCAGCTGGTGGGCCTACTACGAGCTCGGCTGGGGCGGCTGGTGGTTCTGGGATCCGGTCGAGAACGCCTCGCTGATGCCCTGGCTCGCCGGGGCGGCGCTGCTGCACTCGCTGGCGGTGATGCAGCGCAGCGGGCACTTCCAGCACTGGTCGGTGCTGCTCGCCATCCTGACCTTTTCGATGAGCATGATGGGCACGTTTCTGGTGCGCTCGGGCGTGCTGACCTCGGTGCACACCTTTGCCAACGACCCCGCGCGGGGGCTGTTTCTGCTGGGGCTGATGCTGTTCTTTGCATCGGTGGCGCTGCTGCTCTACGGCCGCCTCGTGCAGCGGCAGACGGCCTCGGCGCCGATCACCGACTTCACGCTCCACGCCCGCCTGAGCGCGCTGCTGGTCAACAACTTCACGCTGATCGGGCTGCTCGGCATCGTCCTGCTGGGGACGCTGTTTCCGCTGGCGACGCAGGTGCTCGACGTCGGGCACTACTCGGTCGGCGAGAACTACTTCAACACGCTCAGTGCGCCGGTCGCAGGGGTGATGCTGCTGGCCTGCGGCTGGGGGGCGCTGACCTCCTGGCGGGGCGAGCCGATCCCGTGGCGCAGCTGGGCGCCGCCGGCAGGGGCGGGTGTGCTGCTGGCGCTCGGGGTCGGAGTGATCTGGGGCTGGCACCCGCTCGGGCTGGGCGCCGGGGCGCTGTCCGGCTGGATCCTCGGCAGCCTCTGGAGGCCTGCCGGCGGGGTGCAGTGGGGCATGCGGCTGGCGCACTTCGGGCTGGCTGCGGGGGCGCTCGGCATCGGCGTGACCGGGGCGCACAGCGTCGAGCGGGAGGTCGTCATGGGGCCGGGCGACATCCTCGACCTCGGCCCGGTGCGGGTCGAGTTTGTCGGCGAGAGCGTGGTCGAGGGCCCGAACTACCGCGCCAATCAGGTGCTGTTTTCGCTGTATCGGGGCGGCTCGGAGGCGGGGCGGAACCTGACCGCGCAAAAGCGCTTCTACCCGGTGCGCGGGCAGTGGATGACCGAGGCCGGCATTGCCGCCGGCTTTTGGGCGGACTCTTATGTGGCTTTGGGCGAGCGGCGCGAGAATGGCGCCTGGGCCGTGCGCGTCCAGCACAAGCCTCTGATCCGCTGGATCTGGTTCGGTGTCGGCCTGATGGGTCTGGGGGCTTTCGTCGGGGCTTTGTCGAGACGATCCAGGCGGGCGGGGGTGGGGGCGGTCGCAGAATCCCCGGCGACCTAGCGAATCTCTGAATCTGTATCATTGCCCCGCCAAAAAGGGGGATGGGCAGATGATTGGCTCGGCTCCCTCATTCAAGTTAATCCGGCGCCGGCGAGGCTGACGGGTCGTGTCTGAACTCGCCGCCTATATCGATCAGATCCGCCGTGACACGCAGAACTCCCCCCGCGCCCGGGGTGCGGCCTTTGAAAATCTCGTTCAGTTTTATCTGAAGAACGATGCGCTGCAGCAGCGCCGTTACAGCAGGGTGCAGACCTACACCGAGTGGGCCAATGAGCAGGGCGAGTACGGGCAGGACATCGGCATCGACCTCGTCGCCGAGCTGGCCGATGGCAAGGGCTTTGTCGCCATTCAGTGCAAGTGCTACGCCGCCGACAAGGTCATCCAAAAAGGCGACCTGGACAAATTTATCTCGGCCTCCAGCCGCGAGGCTTTTCAGCACCGGGTCTTTGTCGACACCACCGAAAAGGACTGGGGCGCAAATGTCCAGACATTAATCCCCAATCTCAACCCCAAGCTGACCCGCCTGACCCCCGATCAAATGGAGAAAAGCGATATTGAATGGGGACGGTTTATTGACAAGGGCGAAATCGCCCGCAAGGAAATGAAAAAACTGCGCCCGCATCAGAGGCAGGCGCTGAAAAAAGTCTTGCAGGGTTTTGAGACTCATGATCGCGGCAAATTAATCATGGCCTGCGGCACCGGAAAAACCCTGACCAGCCTCAGAATCGCCGAGAAATTTGCGACTACCCCCCCCGTCAAAATTCTCAGAATTCCGCTTCCGGGCTAGCCCAATCCAATAAAAATTCCCAGGGGAATATTCTTTATCTAGTCCCCTCGCTCGCGCTGATGGCGCAGACGGTTCGGGAGTGGAACAATGATTCCAGCCTGAATATTCGCTGCTTTGCGGTGTGCTCCGACTCCCAGGTCGGAACCCGCAGAAAAAATAAGGACGACATTGCCGAGGTTCCTGTGACGGATCTGGAAATTCCGGCGAGCACCGACCCGCAAAAACTCGCCGATGCAGTCGCCAACAAAAAGACCCGCAAGGCGGCGAGACTTTCGGTTGTTTTCGCCACCTACCAGTCGATTCAGGTCATCGCCGATGCGCAGAGGGATTACGGCGCCCCCGAATTCGATTTAATCATTTGCGACGAGGCGCACCGCACCACCGGCGCCACATTGGCGGGGAAGGAAGAATCCAACTTCGTCAAGGTTCACGACAACGGCGTTATTTCTGGACAAAAGCGCCTCTACATGACGGCCACGCCCCGGATATTTTCCGATGCCGTCACCCAGCGCGCCAGGGAAGTCGAGGCCACCCTGGCCTCGATGGATGACGAGGAACTCTACGGGCCGGTTTTTCACTACCTGAGTTTTGGCAGGGCCGTCGAGGACCGGCTGCTCTCCGATTACAAGGTTGTCGTGCTCGGAATCGACGAGGGCGCCATCAGCGCCGGAGTGCAGAACCGGCTGGCCGACGAGGACAACTCCCTCCAACTCGACGACGCCACCAAAATCATCGGCTGCTATAAGGCGCTCGCCAAGCAGGGGCTCAGGGAAGATCTGCGCGCCGACCCCGACCCGATGCACCGGGCGCTGGCCTTCTGCAAGAGCATTGCCAGCTCCCGTATCGTTGAGGGCGAGTTCGCCCGCGTGGTCGACGAATACCTCGAGCGGGAGCAACAGGACGGGGACAAATTGCCCTGCGAGGTGCGGCACATTGACGGGACTTTCCGTGCCCGGCAGCGCAGCCGGCTGCTCGACTGGCTGCGGGAGGAAAACGAGGATGCTGGCTGCCGGATTCTGACCAATGCCCGGGTTTTGAGCGAGGGCGTCGATGTCCCGGCGCTCGACGCCATTTTGTTCCTGCACCCGCGCAAGAGCCAGGTCGACGTCATCCAGGCCGTCGGTCGGGTTATGCGCCTGGCCGAGGGCAAAAAACTCGGCTATGTGATTTTGCCGGTGGGGATTCCGGCCGGCGTCCCGCCCGCCGAGGCGCTCAACGACAACAAGAAATTCCAGGTGATCTGGCAGATCCTCAACGCCCTGCGGGCACACGACGAGCGCCTCGATGCCGTCATCAATCAGGGCGGGCTGGGGCAGGACATCTCCGACCGCATTGAAGTCATCGCCGTGGTCGATCAGCTGCCCAGCGACGGGACTGGAACGGGCGAGAGTCTGGGTATTGGCGAGGGCTCTGACGACGAAGACTCGGACGAGTCCTCTGAAAAACCCGCCGAACAGCTGACGCTGCCGATTGACGAGGAGTTCTCCAGGGCGGTGTTGGCCAAGCTGGTCGACAAGTGCGGCAATCGCACCTACTGGGAGGACTGGGCGACCGATGTCGCCGAAATCGCCCAGAAGCACATTAGCCGGCTCAAGGGCCTGCTGAAAGGAAAGTCCACAGTTCGCGAGAAATTTGAGGACTTTCTCAAGGAACTCAGGGCCGAACTCAACAGCAGCGTCAAGGAGGACGACGCCATAGAAATGCTGGCCCAGCACATCGTGACCCGGCCGGTGTTCGAGGCGCTGTTTCAGGGGCAGACCTCAATCGAGCAGAACCCGGTCTCCCGGGCGATTCAGAAAATTCTCGACCAGCTTGAACCCGAGCGGTTTGAGAAGGAGGCGTTTGCACTCAGGGAGTTCTACGAAAGCGTCAGCCGTCGCACCGAGGGGCTGACCGACCCGCAGGCGCGCCAGGCGCTGGCGGTTGAACTGTATGACAGTTTCTTTAGGAAAGCCTTCAAAAAGACCACGGATATGCTGGGTGTGGTCTACACCCCAGCCGAAATCGTTGACTTTATTCTTCGTTCGGTCGACGAATTGCTCGGGCAGGAGTTCGGCGAGTCGCTGGCGTCCGAAAATATCAATATTCTCGATCCCTTTACCGGCACGGGGACTTTTATTACTCGGTTAATCCAGTCCGGATTAATTGGCAAAGAAGATCTCAAAAGAAAATACAAAAAAGAAATATTCGCCAATGAGATCATGCTGCTGCCGTATTACATCGCCATGGTCAACATCGAGTCGGCTTATCAAGCCGTCTCGGGCGAACAGACCTACAGGCCGTTTAAGGGTCTCAATTTAGCTGACACTTTTGAAGAGGAAAAACCGGATTTACTGCGCCAGTATTTTGAGGAAAACTCCGAGCGCAGAAAAAGAACGAGGGGGCAGAGAATTGATGTCATTCTCGGTAATCCGCCCTATTCAGTTGGGCAGAGAAGCCAGAACGACAATGCTCAGAATGTGTCTTACCCTAAACTGAAATTACGCATTAATGAAACCTATATCAAAGGCTCAGTGGCGACACTGCATAATTCCTTACATGATAGTTATATCCGTGCCATTCGCTGGGCCACCGACCGCATTCCTGATAAAGGGATTATTGGCTGTGTCACTAATGCCAGTTGGATCGCCAACGCATCGGCAGACCGCATGCGAGCCTGCTTGCGAGAGGAGTTCAGCAGTCTTTATGTGTTTAACCTAAGAGGTAATGCGCGTCTCTCGGGTGAGCCAAGAAAAATGGAGGGTGGAAATGCTTTCGGCGGGAACACTAGAGTTCCCGTTGTAATTGCCTTGCTGGTTAAAAATCCAGGTATAAAAAGTCGGGGGATGGGTCAGATTTACTACTGCGATATTGGCGATTATCTCAGCACAAAACAAAAAATAGAGCGTATTCGAGTATATGGTAGCGTTGCTTCAATGCAGCGAAAGGGAAAGTGGAGAAAAATTCAGCCCGACGAGCATCATGATTGGATTAACCAGCGTAGGCCAGATTTTCAAGAGCATATATGCACTGGGAACAGAGATCAAAAAAATAAAGGGAAACTATTTGAGCTGTATTCTGCTGGATTGAAAACGGGTCGAGATGCTTGGTGCGTGAATCATTCAAAGAAAAAGCTTTCTGAAAATATTAGTAGAACTTTATCTTTTTATAATTCAGAGGTTTCCCGCTATCAGCAATTCGGACAAAAAATTCCTCCCAAAGATTTTGTTGACAAAGACCCTAAAAAAATCAGTTGGACACGATCTGAGTATCAGCGTGTGAAACGAGGGGAATATTTGGAGCTTCAAAGTAAATCTTTATTTCAAGCCACTTACAGACCTTTTGATAAGCAGTGGTGTTACTTTAATAGGAAATTTACTGACACTGTATCTCAGATGCCAAAGATATTTCCTATTAATGCTACGGAGCAAAATCTTTTGATTGCTGTGACAGGCTTCGGAGCTCCTGAATTTTCTACGCTTATGATCGGAAATCTTCCTGATGTTGGAGTTGTGAATGCCAGTCAGTATTTCCCACTAAAAATCTACCCCGCTGAAAACAAAAACACCCCAGACATCATGCACTCCGTCCCTCGCTCAGACCCCCCCCTTCCGCCAGATTCCGAAAATTCTCTCTGGAGCTACTCGCTAACCGACCAAGGCCTCAATCACTTCCAACAAAAATACCCCGATCAGAAAATATCAAAAGAGGACATTTTCTATTACATCTACGCCGTGCTGCACTCCGAGCAGTACAGGGAAACCTATAAGAACAACCTCACCAAAGAACTCCCCCGCATTCCGCTGGCGCCCGATGCAAAAGCCTTCCGGGGTTTTGTCGAAGCCGGCCGGAAACTGGGGCATCTGCACGTCCATTACGAAACAGTCGAGCCCTATCAAAAAGCCGACGTCATCGAGGCCAGGGAGCTGCTCTCCATCCCGGACGAAAAATATTATCGGGTTGAGCAGATGAAGTTCGCCGGTGCCAAACGCAAACCCGACAAAACCCAAATCGTCTACAACTCCTCAATCACCCTCGCCGGAATCCCGCTGGAAGCCTACGACTACGTGGTCAACAGCAAGTCGGCGATTGACTGGGTCATGGACCGGCAGTGCGTCCGCACCGACAAGGCCAGCGGCATCGTCAACGACGCCAACGACTACGCCAATGAGACCATGAACGACCCCCGCTACCCGCTGGACCTGCTGCGGCGGGTGATCACCGTCAGCCTCGACACCCTGCAGATCGTCCGCAGCCTGCCCGAACTCGATCTGGACTGAACCCTGCGCGCCAGGCGCCGCCCTTACCTCTTCAGCTTCAGCGCCTTCAAAAGCTCCTCGACCTTCTCGTCAAAATCCTCGCCGTCGCTCAGCGAATTTTTGATGCACGCCTTGAGGTGCCGCTTGAGGATCTTCCCCTCCACCGTGATGATCGAGCTCTTGATCGCCCTGAGCTGGTTGAGGATGTCGATGCAGTATTTTTCGTCCTCGATCATTTTTTCAACGCCGCGAACCTGCCCCTCAATCCGGCGAATGCTGGCGAGCTGCTCTTTGTGGCTGGGGTGACTCATCTTTAGATAACCTCCGGAATGATGTAGGTGAAGATCGTGGCAAAGGCAAACAGCGCCACGGAAAAGTAATAGACCAGCCTTGAGCGCCGGCGCGTCTGCATGCAGGCCCTGCCCAGCTCGGGGTCGGCGGGGCAGGGGGCGCGGTAGGTCTTGTAATTGGCAAATCCCGCAATGCCAATCATCACAAGGGCAAAGGCGGTGATATATAACTTGTACTGCGACAGCACGATCAAAAACGGCAGCGCCGAGACCAGGCTGGCAAATGTCGCCCCCGCTCCCGCGGCGACAAACAGCGCCGGCAGGGCGCAGCAGATCAGCGTCGAGGATGAGGCAAAAAGCGAGAGAAAATTGGCGGGCTTGTCGTCAATCACTTGCGGCTGCGGCTGCGGCGGTCAGATTTTGACGATCTGCAGGTCAACGGCGCTCTGCCCGTTCGCCAGGATTTTCTTCTTGATGTCGTCGAAGTCGATTTTCCGGCTGTTCTTGTAGGCGATCAGAACGATGCCGCTGCCCAGATTGACGTCCACCTTTTGCACGGCCTTGTCCTTTTTGAAGGTCTTCTCAATGCCCCGGGCGCAGAAGTCGCAGACCATTCCCTTGACGCTGACCACGGCGATCTGAGCGCCGGAGAGACCCTCGGCGAATTCGTCCAGCTCGTCTTCATCCACGAGCGTGAGCTTGCCCTCGACCCTTTCGCCGTGATAGTGCCCGTCGTGGGAATGCCCGTCGTGGTCGTGTCCGTGGTCGTGCCCGCCCCCTCCGTGACCGCCCGCAGCCCAGGCCGCCGACGACAGCAACAACACCAATAGCGCAGGAATCGTTTTCGTTTTCATGGTGAATACCTCTTCAAAACCGATACATGATGTGGACATCCTCCCCGGCTGCGTCGCTGTAACCCAGCTCGATGAGGAAATTGCCTTTGAAAAATTTCAGGACGGGATAGGTCGACCAGCCTCCCAACAGGGTGTTCCTGCGGGTCTTGACCATCAGCCAGGTGTGCAGGTCGCCGTACTCGCCCAGGTAGGGCGCCACCCCCAGCTGAACGTATTGCTCGGAGTAGTCCCGGGGCTCGGCAGCGACCTCTTTATGGCCGAAGCCGGCAAACCACCTGCGCGTCTCCCAGTCCCCGTGAAGGCCGTAGAAATGATGGCCGGTGCCCTCGGGGCTCACCCCCGACTGAAAATAAATATTGCGCTGCGAGTGCTGGGTGTTTTTGCGGTTCAGCAGGTAGGTGAAGCGCAGATATGAGTAGTCCCTGTCTGGGTGGACGCCCCTCACGGCCTCGACGCCCAGGGAGTATTTGTAGGTGGGGGAGTAGTGGAAGTAGACCGACTGCTTGGCGCTGTCCGAAAATGCCATGAGGGTCGAGCCGCCCGAATACGAAACCGGTCGTGCGTTGAGACTTAAGGACAGGCAGCACACAACGAGACCGGCTATTCGCATACCCATGGGGGGTATCGTATGTGTTCGGCGCCGGCAGTCAACCCCGCCGGTCGTGGGCGCCCGCTGCATCGGTATCTGCATCGGTATCTGCATCGGTATCATTGCCCGCCGAATCAGGGTTGCTCGGGCATGAGGATTTTTGTTGCGGCGGTTCCGATCGGCACCGCTCTGGTGATCGGCTGGATGTTCTACCACAGCCTCAATCCGCCGCCGGGCATGCCCGAGGACGTCCCCGTGGTCGGCAGCGCCATGCCGCAGTTCGAGCTGCCCGGGCTGCTCGATGAGGCCGTCATCACCAGCCGGGACCTGCCCCAGGAGGGCGCCTATCTGATCAACGTCTGGGCCAGCTGGTGCTTTGCCTGCACCGTCGAGCACCCGCAGTTCGTGCGCGCCCAGAGGGACGGGGTGCGCATCGTCGGGGTCAACTACAGGGACCAGGCCGGCGACGCCCTCGCCTGGCTGGAGGAGCACGGCAACCCCTACGAGACCATCGTTTCCGACCAGACCGGTGCGCTGGTGCTGGAGCTGGGTCTGACCGGCGTGCCCGAGACCTATCTGGTGGTCGACAACGTCGTGCGCTACCGGCGCATCGGCGTCGTCGATGAGACCGTCTGGGCCGAGCAGATCGCACCCAGACTGCAGCAGGCCGCCTCGTCACAGGCGGCCGTCTCGCCGTGAGGCTCGCCGGTGCATCGGTCTTGGCGGCGCTGCTGGTCCTGCTGACGCTGTCCCTGAATGCAGCGGCCGGCGGGCAGGGCGGCGGGGAGGTCGTCAACCTCGCCATCATCAGCTCGGAGGAACTCGAGGCGAAGCAGGCCGAGGAGGCGCGGGAGGCCGAGGAGGCCAAGAAGGCCGAGGAAGCTGAACAGGCGAAGCAGGCTGAAGAGGGCGGGCAGGCTGGACAGCAGACCGAACAGACAGAAGAGGGCGGCACCCAGCAGGATGCCGCCGCCGATGCCCAAGATATCCAAGATGCCCAGGCCGCCACGGGTGCGGCAGACACGGGCACGGCAGAGCCGCCCGACGCCAGCGGGCTTGAGGACGAAGCCCTGCGCGAGCGCTACTACAGCCTGATCCGCCAGCTGCGCTGCCCGCAGTGCGCCGGCCAGAGCCTCGGCGATTCCGAGGCCGACCTGGCGGTCGACATGCGCTTTCAGATCCGCTACATGCTGAAGGAGGGGGCGACCGACCTGCAGGTGTTCTCGTGGATGACCGAGCGCTACGGCGAGGAGGTGCTGCTCAACCCGCCGGTCAACCCCGTCACCTTTCTGCTCTGGGCGGGCGTGCCCATCATCATGCTGCTGATGATCGGCCTGATGATCGGTCGGCGCGTCACCACCATTCAGCGGCGCCATCGCCGGCGGTGACTGCCCTCATCCTGCTCATCTGCGCTGCGGTTCTGGCCGTCCCGCTGATGCTGAACTACCGGGACATGCACCAGCGGGGGCGCATCATTGCCGCCTCGGCGCTGCTGGCCGTGCCCGCCCTCGGGGCGGGGCTTTACCTGGCCGGAGACTCCTGGCGGCAGCAGGCGGCCTACGACCGGCTCAGCGAGGCCGGGGCGCTCAACGATGTCGGCACGGCCGATGCCGACCTGCGCGACTACATTGCGGCGCTGGTGGCCGACCAGCCCGAGCGCAGCGGCTTTCGCCTCTGGCTGCTGAGGGAGCTGCTCAACGCCAACGACCTGCCCGCCGCCCTGGTGCATCTGGACGAACTGGTCGAGCGCTTCCCGCAGGATCAAAAGCTGCTGACCGAGCGGCTGCTGATTCACATTGCGGTACACGGACGCTCAAAGCCCCTGCCCGAACGCCTGCCCGCCAAACTCGCCGACCTGCCCGAAGTCCTGGCCGAAATGGAGGCCGAAAAACAGGCGGGGGAGGCTGAGGGGGAGTCAGAGACCGACTCAAAACAATTCGAGAATACTCCCTCGCCCTGAACCCTCGCCAGATTTTGAATAGAACTTAATTAGCTTGATTTTTTTAGAGGGAGGGGGATTAGAACAGACGGCACCTGTCGCCTGATGAGCCGAGATAATTTGCAGCGCTATGTGCCGCCTGTGGCACATTGAACTTATCAACAGTAGGGATGCGGCGATCGCGAAAGCCGATCAAATGAACTTCTATTGATATTGAATGCGGCTGCCGAATTGCCTTAAGCCCGGTTAATTTTCGACTACACACCCGGGCCTTTAATTTGCCGACACACCGCCTGACGCCAGTCCTGAAACCGCAGAAAAACAGGGCTGAAAGCCGCTCAACTGGGGATGCTTGACAACCCCCCCCACTCTGCTACCTTGACAAAGTCAAGTTGATTTTATTCACACCCAGGGAGGGTAGACATCATGAAAAAACTAACTGTTGTTTTAATCGCCGCGTTCCTGTTTTCGGTATCTTTCTCGCTTCGAGCGCATGCTTCTGAGCCGTCAGAATCTGACGGCTTTATTTTTAATGAGGTATCCGCTGCTCAATACGCTTTTGACGGACAGCTGACGGATGCGGTTCTCATGAGTGACGAGGAATTCGCTCAGGTTGAAGGTTATGGATTTACCTATGGATTGGGACCTAATGGAATATATGTGTATTACTCTACCTATGCACCGCCATTAGCTTCGTTAGCGACCGTGGCAATTCCCTCTGTGGCCGCTGCTTATGTAGCGTATCGGTTGTTTGGAAAGAAAAAGAAGAGGAGAAAACAGTGTGCTGTTCGTCCTCTTTATTGTTCTGGTGCAGATCAGGACAGCTCTAATGTGAAAAGAAAAAGCGATTTTTGATAAGGGTTAAGTTTCAACCTGAATGACGCTTCACGGTCGATCCTGCTGGCGGTGGTTTAGTCATTTGGTTATGTTGGGAGGAGCGTATTGCTCCCCTCTTATCGCACAACATTTAGGTGATCTGCACTCGTACAAGCGTGATCTTCCCCAGCATGAACAACCGCAGAAAATCCGCACTTGGAATGATTTGCGCAGTGATCGGGTTGAATTACAGCAGCATGATTATTCCTGTGGTTCAGCGGCAGTCGCTACGGTCCTGCGGGAGTTTTATGGGGTGCAGACCAGCGAGACCGAAATATTGGATCGAATAGGCAAGCCGTTTGCTGCAACTTACGCCGACCTGGTTCATGCAGCTGAAACATACGGCTTCAAGGCATTTGGTTACCGTATGCCGTTGAGCGATCTTTTGAAGCTGAAAATTCCAGCCATCGTTCATCTGCATCATTTCGGCAGAGGGCATTTTTCGGTGGTGCGAGGTGTGCGCCCCTCGGACGGGTTGATCGCACTGGCCGATCCTTCATGGGGCAATTTGCGTCTGCTGCCGCATCAGCTCATGCGCATGTGGGATGTGGAGGGAAAGGGCTGGGGCAGGGTTCTGATAATTGTTCCGCCTGACCGCAGATGGCCAGTTCTGCCCGGCTTTGTGCAAAGACCGGAGGAGCCGGCCTCGGCGTATGAGACGCTGCGTTTCCTCGTTGACGACAGCGGAAGGTGGCGATGATGGGCTTGAGGGTCTATCGCGCTTTGGCTGCCCTTGTTTTTGCGCTATTCACTCCCATCGTTTATGCGCAATTGGATGAGGACGGCAGGGCATTTCTATTCTCAATACTTCAAGCTCCGGAGAAGCAGTCCAGCCTTCAGTTCAGTTTTTCGCACGCCAGTGTTGATGCGAACTACTTGAGCTATTACACACAGCTGCTGCGTTTGGGGAACGATGATGTTATAGAGGTCCCGCACAGCCAGGAATACTCGCGGAATAACACAGACTATCTGACAGCAGATATCAACTGGCGCTATGGCCTCACCCAAGACACGGAGATCGGGGTGCGCATGGGAGCCACGCAAATTGATGAGCGCGCTAATTTCGGTTCAAGCATTCGGAGGGAAACTTCTCTGAGTCTGAATTCGCTCACTGCCAGCGTGAGTCACACGCTTTCTCCGGAGAAGGACAAGCCCGGAGTATATGGCCGCTTGGCAGTGGATTTGCTGCAAAATCGAGTGGCAGAGGGTGAGAAATTTGAGAAACTGCCCGGCAGCGGAAGCCTGAGTCTGACCGCCTATCGCACGCTTGATCCGGTTGTGATCAGCTTGACCGTTGGCAGTCGTTTCACACCGGAATACCGACTGCTGTCCAGCGATAGACGGTATGACTCTGGCGACGTGTTTTATGTGGTTCCCTCAATTGTTTTCGCAGTCAATAGCTGGGTGAGCTTATCTGTAGATGCTGATCTCACCGTCAGACAGGGCGACAGACTTGATGGGCAGTTAATTCGCCCACGACAATCAGCGATGCGCTTTGGAGGCGGGTTTGGATTCACCTCCAGCCAGTTCACCAGTATTCATATTGGCGGTGATTTTGCTGCAACTGGCCCGAGTGAGGCGTCTATGAGCATCAGTGTGCGACGTAATTTCGGGGGCAAGCTAAAACGTGAACAAGTTGAGAAATTGCGCCGGCATTTGGAGCGGGCTTCGGAGCAGGAATCTTCAGAGAAGCCGACCGCCCCTGATACTGCCCCCGAACCTGGAACTGAACCTTTGTCAGAGTCTGAGTAGAAGTTGAACTGCTTGATTATTAGAGGGGGTTAGAACCAGCAGCATCTACTCGCTTGATGGGTCACGATGATCTGCAACGCCATGTGAATGCGTTTGCCAAATCGACCTTGCGACCTGTTACTGAGGGGTGGAACGAGGGTCTACATCAGCGGATCGACATTCGCCGGTACCGGCGGCGGGGCATCTTTTGGCGCATTCGTCCGGCTTGGCCGCCGCTGCGAAGGTCAGGAATGCCAGGCGATGAAATGCCCCTGCGTCAGTCGTCGCTCTGTTCCGCAAGCTGCCGTGCCATTTTTTCGTTCTTTTGGTATTTCCAATAATCATAAGCTTCTGAAACGAGGAACAAGCAGCCGAGGCCAGACAAAGTGATGAAAAACTCGGACAACTCAAATGCTCCGATCAGGATGCTGATCCCCCCGCATAGAATTCCGATGCCAACAAAGGCGAATGATCGGCCGGTGGATTTTTTCCTTTCCTCAAACTCCAAGGCGAGCTCGCCGGCACTCATTTGCGTCGTTTCCTTTTCTGAGTTGCCCGTGATTCTGAACAGCCAATTTAGTACGAATATCAGAAAACAGGGAATTGCCAAAATGTTCAGACTGGTTGCCTTACCGTTAACCAGAGCTTCAATAGACACGATAACCGCGAGCCCAGAAATTATCAGCCAGAAATATACTTCTGCCATAGATTCATTGCCGGCCTGCTTTCGAAGCTTTACAAGCAGCCGCTCAATCTCTTGTTCCTGTTGGCTCTGTTCCTGCGTTTTCATCGTCTCTCTCGTGATCAGTAGTGCAGCCGCCGCAATTCTAGCCCAACAGCACCACCATCTAGGTTCTCTCCAGCCATCGGCAACGCGGTTACATTTTCACTCCGACACCGGCACAGGCCGTCGCTGCTGGGGTATGGGATGCCGGGCGGTGAAATCCTCCTGCATCAATCGTTGCTCTGCTCCGCAAGCCGCCGAGCTATTTTTTCGCTCTTTTGGTATTTCCAATAGTCATAAACCGATACGGCAAGGGCGACGCAACAACCGACAAGCAAAGTTTGGGAAAGCTCAAACACTCCGATCAGAATGCTGACTCCCTGGCATAGAATGCCGGCGCTAAAAAAGGCGAATACTTTGGCGCAAAATTTTTTCATTTTCTTAAACTTCAACGCAAGTTCGCCAGCACCCATTTGCATCGTTTCCTCGTCTATTTTTAATCCTCCGATTCTAGACAGCAGATTGAATGTTAAGAGCAGGAACCAAAGTGCCACCACAATCTGAAAGATAGTGGCACGAATGCCTGGTGTTCCGTTGATCTGTGACTCAATGGCCAAGACACTTCCGACCCCTGAAATTGTCAGGTAAAAACATAATTCCGGCATAGACAGACTGTTAACCCGCTTTCGCAGACCCATAATCTGCCGCTCGCGTTCCTGCTGGCTCTGTTCCTGCTCTTTCATCGTCTCTCCCTTAATCATCAACGCGACCGCCGCAATTCTAGCCCAGCAGCACACCCTCCCCGTCTAGGTTCTGTCCAGCCACCGGCAATGCGGTTACATTTTTGCTCCGACACCGGCAGCAGGGGCGGAGCATCATTCGGCGTGTTCGTCCAGCACAGGCTGCAACGGCGCAATTTGCTGGCAGACTTGACCGGAGAAGACGAACGACCGGCAGAGAACAGCGCAGAGGCAGAGTGGGGGGAGGGGTCAGATAGTGGGAGCAGGCATCGAGCGAAGGTTTGGGGCATTGCGTTCGGCTTGGCCGCCGCTGCTAGGGGGCGGGATGCTAGGCAGTAAAAGGCACCTGCATCAATCGTCGTTCTGCTCGGCAAGCTGCCGTGCCATTTTTTCGTTCTTTTGGTTTTTCCAATAGTCATAAACCGTTGCAGGAGGAGCGATGATACAAAAGGCAACAAACAGAACGCCCAGATCGCTGGAAAAATCAAATGCTCCGATCAGGGTGCTGACCCCATAGCATAGAAAACCAACACTAATAAAGGTGAATAATTGGACGCTAAATTTTTTCTTTTCCTCAAACTTCAAAGCGAGTTCGCCAGCACTCATTTGCGCTGTTTCTTTTTCCTCTGAGTCGTCCGTGATTCTGAATAGCCAGCTAATTGCATGGATCATAAAGAAGAGTAATAACGCAATATTAAGAATATTTATTGTGCCCTTGACCAGAGATAAAACAGCACCGACAGCTCCAATACCTGAGATTGTCAGCCAGAAATATAATTGTGGTGTAGACATATTGACCTGCTTTCGAAGTTTCTCAAGTTGCCGCTCGCGCTCTTTTTCCTGCTGGTTCTGTTCCTGAACTTTCATCGCCTCTCCCGTAATCACTAACGCGATCATCGCAATTCTAGCCCAAAAACGAGATCGCCGCCGAGCGACAGCATTGCAGCGGACAGCCTGAGCTGAGGAGGTCGCCCTAGGCATCGGCAGCACGGCGAGGTCGGAATGCTCATCGTGACGGTGACTCGAATTCAGCTGGGCGAGGCAATCCCCTGGCCTATGAAATGCGCTCCATAGATCCAAGCGGAGCGGTTCGGCGATGCCTGAACGCCTCGCAAAAAAGACAGCTTTACGACTGTGCATGTCGCATGAATTTGCCGACATACCGCCTGACGCTGGCGCTGAAACCGCAGAAAAACAGGGCTGTAAGCCGCCTAATTGAAAGGGCTTGACAACCCCCCCACTCTGATACCTTGAAAAGGTCAGGTTGATTTTGTTCACACCCAGGGAGGGTAGACATCATGAAAAAACTAACTGCCGTTTTAATCGCCGTGTTCCTGTTTCCGGCATCGTTTGCGTTGGGAGGGGAACATCCTGCGCTCGCTAATGAGCGACCGTCACTCGTCAATGATGATCTCGCCTTCGCATTTCACGGAGATGTCCCGCTTCGGGCTCAGTTTATGAATGATGCAGAGATGGCGGAGACGCAGGGCAGGGCTTTGCCTCTGATTCTCATCTTGGCGGCACGGGTAGGGGTCGCTCTCGCCCCGCATGTCATCAGGGCGGCGAAAGTGGCTTGGCAGGCAAGAAAGACGAATGTCAAGAATGGCTTCAAGGCGGCTGGCAAGAATATTAAGATATTTGTCACGCACCCAAAAACTAAAAAGGTTGGCTCTATTACCATCCTTGCTGGTACCTTGGTGACTTTGGGTGATTTTTTTACGGGCGGACACCTTGCGGAAGCAATTAAGAAATATATACACAGCCTTAAAAATGGGATGGATCCTGACTTATCATCATTGACCCCAGAACAAAGGGCAGAGGTGGAAGCATATGTCAACAAGAAAATAGACGAGGCGATGAAAAAGTTTGCTGAAGAGAACAAAGAACTCATCGACCAATCCAAAAATGAACCCGATAGTCTGGAAAAATTTATAGAGGAATACAAGAAGGACGAGGAAACGCCAGACGAGGAGGAAACCGATTCTGGCAATTCCACCTCGACCAGCACGACCACGCAGAACCAGTCGTCCCTCCCGAACGGCGGCTGGCTATTGGAGGAAGAAGGCGAGGAATACGACCAGTCAGTGCTTAGCCAGCTGTATTTGCCCCTGTCAGACGGACACATTTATTCTCTTTATGGGTACAACTTTGGTGGCGTGGGCGTTCAGACGGGATCTTCTTATGGGAACAGGAGCTATAGCTATCAGACGTTCTCTTGCGCGGGAAACACCTGCACGCTAACTTTGCACCGCTCACCATCCCGGGGCAGCCAAACTCCCAGTGTGCGCCGCCCAACTCCCCGTGCGAGCCGCCCAACCTCCAGTGTGAGCCGCCAACCCACCAATGTGAGCCTTTTTTAATACAGCCGGAGCCATAACAGTCATCACCTTGGCTTCTGTCTTGCTGATTTCAATATTGGCTTCGGGGCAGCATTCCGGTCAGGCGGCGAAACTCCAATGGCTTCCGGCGCCTTCCCAAACTTGGCAAGAAATTCAGCGGGAGCGTGTGGAGATGCAGGATCTGGACTACTCCTGCGGTGCTGCGGCTCTGGCGACGCTTCTGAGGGAGTTCTACGGCGTGGAGACGAACGAGGCCGGAGTGCTGCAAAGAATGGAGATATCCGAGGCCGCCTCGTTCGCAGACTTGGCGGCTGCGGCTGGCACCTACGGGTTTAGGGCGGCTGGTCTCCGAATATCGCTCGCCGACCTGCTGAGGCTGAAAATCCCCGTGATCGTGCATCTCGTCCACAGGGGAGAGGAGCATTTCTCGGTTGTCCGCGGTGTCCGGGCGGACGGCCTGATCGCCCTGGCCGATCCATCCTGGGGCAACCGCCAGCTGCTCCGGCATCAGTTCGCTGAGCTGTGGGATGCCGATGGCACGGGCGAGGGCAGGGTGCTGCTGATCGTCCCCAAGCTCAAAGGGCAGCCGATGCGCCGCGACTTTTTCCATACGCCGGAGGGCGCGGCTTCGGCATACCAAGCTCTGCGGTTTACGCGAGAGGCCGCATTTCAGTGAGTCCGTCCCGCAGTTTTCGCCTTGCTCTGCTGCTCGTTTTTTGTGCCGTGACACGCGCAGCCGCCCAGGGAGACAGCGGGCTGCCGCTGAGTATTGAGAACCTGCTCGCCCCGTCGGGCGGCTCCGAGATCAGCTACAGCATCAGGCACATAGCATTCGGCAATGAAACTGCCGACCGCCTCAGTGCAGAGCTGGGATACAGCTACGGCCTGACCGAGGACATCGAGGTCGGTCTGAGCCTGGACGCTTCCCACACGGACGACCGCAACGCGGACCCCAGAAGGGGCGGCGAGTGCATTTATGCACCGACACTTGGCCGCTATCTTGGTCCCAGATGCAGAGACGAAAAAGACACCACGACACGGCTCGGCACACTGCGCGCGCAGATCAGCCGCGGTCTGTCGCCGGAGAACGAGACTCCGGGAGCGTTCGGCTGGGTCGGTTTTGATCTGCTGGAAAACCGGTCGGCGGAGGGCGAGGACTTCAGGCGGGGGCGGGGTGCGTTCAATGCGGGGCTGTCGCTGTATCGGACTTACGATCCCATCGTGCTCAGGATCGCGTTCGGCTATGCCCACATACCGCCGGAGCATATACGCAATGCCGGCAGATTTGACAGGGGCGACACGATCTCGATCAGCCCGTCGGTGCTGTTCGCCGTCAACAATATCGTCAGCATCAGCGCAACCTCGGACATTCAGGTGACGTTCAGCGACACGCTGGACAGGCAGGACAGATACAGCTACCGCCGAACCGTCGTGACCGCCGGCATCGGCGTGAGCCTGTCGCTGCGGGACAGGACTACGGTCTACATCAGCGGATCGACATTCGCCAGCGCCGGCGGCGGGGCATCGTTCGGCGTGTTCGTTAGGCATAGGCCGAGACGGGATGATCTGCTGGCGGATGATTCAGAGAGCACAGAATCGGAGCAGGGCACTTGGTGGGGCAGGCATCGGGTGAAGGTCTGGGGCATCGCCTCTGGCCTGATCGCCGCTTCCAGGGTGCGGGATGCCAGGCGGTGAGGGCTGCCCGCATCAGTCAGAAATCCGCTCTGCAAGCTGTCGCGCCATCTTTTCAGACCTTAGAAAATACCAATACCAAAGGCATTAAACGGCGCACCGGCCAGCGGTCGACCGCTGCGCTGATCGAGCCGCTCCGCGCCGAGGCGTATGGAAAAAGCCGCGGCGCATCGGCTGATACGAGCAGCTCGCGCTAAGTGCCGCACCCCCACCCATTAGGTTCTCCGCAAACCTCGGAAAATGCGGTTGTATCTAGAAGGCCGCCGCTTGGTGGATGGGTGCTACAAATCGACCCCCCGAGACCGGCGCCACCAGCCCGCTCGGTTCAAGACAGGAAATATCGCCTCAGGGCTTCTCGGCTTGAGGCTGACTCGTAGGCGATTGGTCGCTCGCCAATGACTCAGAGATTTCTGTCGTCTGCCGCTGGGATGGTGAGACGACGAATTCGGCTGGAATTTGGATGATGATCGGCTGCACTGATGCAAGTAGCACCTGAACAGCCTGAACAGCCTGAACAGGCGGAAATTCGGGGCGGGTGAGATAGGTGAAAATTTCTCCGCCGACTTCTGACAAAACGATCACCGCCACCAATCCCCACAGGCGAGCGTCCAGTTTGCTGACTCTATCGGCCAGGTGTTGCAGCAAATCTCGTGACATTGAACCCATCTGCATTGGCGTCAACGGGAGCCACTTTGCTGCTTTATCCGATTTGCCCGGCGGGCGGGTTTTCTCCTGCCCATCCCTCAATCACATGCTTGGGAGGCTGGTCGTGCTGCAACGCTGACCTTCTCCGCTTAATGTCACCCATCATTTGGCCCTCCCGTTTGATCTCCTGCCGCCACCGCCCGGTCTGTGCTGCGGCTTATGGCTTGGAGCCGCTGGCTTATGCGGCTTTGGCTTATGCGGCTGTCGCATCGGCGGCTTCGGTTTGTGCTGTTTCCTCTTGCCCATCTTATTTACCTCTCTTGAAAGTGAACGCACAGGCGGTTGCCGCCGGTGTATTTATGCGAACACATTTTGAATTCTCTATATGTGCGTTAATTGGGATATAAGCCCCATAAAAATGATTTTGATAGCAATTCCAGAGGTTTACCGGCCAATCCCGCCCCCCGAGAAAGCCGGCGACAGCGGCAATCAGCCCTTTTGGTTAACCTACGCCCCGCAGCACACCGCCACCCCCGTCTCTGCTGTCCGGCGTTGCACGATGCGCACCAGCGGAACAGGGGGCAGCCTGGGAGAGGACCATGCAAGATCTGATATTCCCCAAAATCAGGGGCGTGGCGCTGACGCCGATGTCGCATCCGACGCACACGCCCATGGGCCGGAAGATCGGCCTGCAATTTCTTGCCGCCGGCCCCGAGCACATCGGCTCGGGTCTCATATACGCCGCCAAGCTGGTGGGCAATCGGCACACGGGCGTGGTTCACGGCGGTGTCGTGACGGCGCTGATCGACGAGACGGCGGGGGCGGCGGTGGTGCAGCGAACCAAGTCGGCCTATTCGGTGGCGACGCTGGATCTGCGGGTCGATTACATGCGTCCGGCCAGGCCCGAGCGCCCGCTGTTCTGTCTGGCGCACTGTCATCTCGCCACGCGGCGGATCGCATTTTTTCGCGCCGAGGCGTTCCACACCCCCAGCAGGCCGATCGCGGTCGGCACCGGGACGTTCATGCTGGGCGCCAACCAAACCAGCCCCGGCATGATCTGGGGGATGGAGGAGGTCTCGCGGTCATGACCGAGGAGGAATTCACCCGCACGGTCATGCAGCAAATCCCCTACGCCGAGACTATGGGACTCGAAATCGCCCGCTTTGAGCCCGATGCGCTGATCTGCCGTCTGCCCTTCGACGCCGACCACATCGGCAACACGCAGCTGCCCGCCCTGCACGGCGGGGCGCTGGCCAGTGCGATGGAGGTCGCCGTCACGCTGGAGGCGGTGCGGCGGCAGCTCAGCTTTCTCAAGGAGGCGGGCGATGCACCGGTCGAGGTCGACTGGGCGGCGCTGGCCGCACAGCTGCCGGTGCCCGTGAATGTGACGGTGCAGTACCTGCGCAGCGCCCGGGACGCCGATGTCCACCTGCGCGCCGAGGTGCTCAAATCGGGGCGCCGCTCCAGCACGGTGTTCTGCCGCCTGTGGCAGGACGATGCCGGCAAGCCGGTCGCCTCGATGACGGGCGTTTTGGTGAGGAGCGCCTGAACTCAACGCCCGAGCTTTCGTCCGAGCTTTCGCCCGCGCTTCGGGCGGCGCTCTGCCTCAGCCGACGAGCGCACCGGCCTGGGACATTTCCGAAATCTCGGCCTCGCCGAACCCGACCTCGAGCGCGATTTCCCGGGAGTGCTGGCCGAGGGACGGGCAGGGGCGCTCGATCTCGCCGAGTTCGCCGCCGAAGCGAATGGGCGACTCGACGGCGAGCAGGTCGCCGAGAATCGGGTGGGTCTGGTGCGAGACCGCGCCGATGGCCTGAACCTGCTCATGGGACAGAGCCTCGCCCGGCGACAGGCAGGGCGCGCTCGGAACATCGTTCTCTCTCAGGCGCCGCAGGACGGGCTCGGTCGGCAGCTGTCCCAGGGCTTCGAGGAGGATGCCGGCCAGTTCGAGGTAGTGCTCATTGCGCCCGGCATTCGTGCTGAACCGCGCATCGTCGAGTATTTCGGGCTTGCCGACGGCGCGGGCGAGGCCGGTCCAGTGCGCGTCCGTGACCGGTGCGATCGCCAGATGGCCGTCGGCGGTGGGGATGGCGGTCAATGAATCGGCAAGCGGGGGGAACTTGCTCACCCCGTCCGACTGGTAGGTCTCATTCATCATGCCGTCCGGGAACAGGAAAAACAGGCCGGCGTGCAGCATCGACACGTCGATGTGCTGCCCCCTCCCGGTGCCGGCGCGCACCAGCAGGGCGGCGGTGATGGCCTGTGCGGTGGTCAAGGCGGTGACCTTGTCGGTGACGATATTCCTGATGAACTTGGGCTCGTCGCCGTCGGCCTGCACCAGCGTGAAGCCGGCGAGCGCCTGGACGATGTGGTCATAGGCCGGGTCGTTCGACATCGGCCCCATGGTCCCAAAGCCGGTGACGCCGACGAAGATCAGGCCGGGGTTTTCAGCGCGCAGCGCCTCGCTGCCGAGCGAGAGTTTTTCCATGACGCCGGGGCGGTAGTTGTTGACGATGACGTCGGCATCGCCGGCAATGCGCCTGACCAGTTCAACGCCCTGGGGCGATTTGAGGTCGACACAGAGGCTGCGCTTGCCCCGGTTGCAGTTGGCGAACAGCGCGGCAATGCCCTCTTTCTGCGTGCCCAGCTGCCGCATGGGGTCGCCGTCGCCGGTCGGCTCGATCTTGATGACGTCGGCTCCCTGGGCGGCCAGCAGCATGGTGCCCAGCGAGACCGACACCATGGTCGAGAGCTCGACGATCTGGGTTCCGGCGAGCGGCTTGGTGATGTTCGGCACTGTGGTTGTCATGGTCGTCAACTCCTTTTGTGGGTGGGTGGATGGATTGTCTCGGGTGGCGGCGGGTTCGGCCGGCGGTGCTTATGGGTTCGGGGTCTCCAGCTGCTGCCTTCGCGTTTCCAGTTCGGACAGGATCCTGCCGTGCTCTGCCCGCGACAGCGGATAGGCCCGCAGGATCAGAGCCGCGCTCGTCCAGAACGTCAGGATCATTGCACCGACCAGCATGCCGAGGGCGTCAATTGTCTCCTGTGGCACGTCGCCGACTGCGGCGGCTGTCGGAAACCGGATCAGATCCAGCGACACGCCCGCCAGCAGCCCGCCGAGGCCGGAGGTGGCCTTGAGCGAGAAGGTGTAGGCGGACGAGAACACCGCCTCCTGGCGGCGTCCGGTGTCGAGCTCGTTTTTGTCGACGGTGTCGGCAATCATCGATGTGAAGATGATGCCCATGGCGACGGCGGCGAACACCGAGACCGTGTAGCTGAAACAGAGCACGCCCAGCAACTCCGCGGAGCCATTCTCGGGCAGCAGGCCGAGCTGCTTCAGGGTGACCAGCCCGGGCAGGGTCAGGGCGACCAGGGTCATGGCCCCGACGCCGACGGGTTTTCGGTCGTAGCGCTTGGTCAGCGCCGGCACGGCGACAAAGCCGAGGATCGTTCCCAGGAAGGCGGTCAGCGTCAGCACGGCGAGGGATTCCGTCGACATCCCCCAGAAGTAGGTGAACAGATGCAGGCCCATGACTTCGTTGAAGCCGGTGGCGGTGGCGGACACGAGCAGCACGAGAAACAGGATCCGGAACGGCCGGCTGGAGAACATGTTGGTGAGGTCGTCCCAAAGTCCCCGGGACTCCCCGGACAGGCTTGAGACGCTCTGCAGTCGCGGTATGAGGTGGTGCGTTCCGGCTGCACAGAGCAGGATGGCGGCGGCAATGACGATGGCGCCGGCCAGCGAAAAGTCGTGGTAGCCGCTCGGGTTGAGCCGGTCGTCGCCGAAGTCCTCGGTTGCGGCGAGGAAGACGAGATAGGCGGTGACCGCAAAGGTCAGGCCGCCGAGCCATCCCAGCAGGATGCGGTAGCCGGCGAGGCCGGTTCGGGTGTCGTAGTCCGGGGTCATCTCCGCGATCATCGCGAATGACGGGACCGCATAAAACGTCATGAACAGCCTGACCAGCACGGCAAAACCCGCCATCCAGCCAAACAGATGCCACTGCCCCGCACCCAATGGCGGATGGAACAGCAGGTAGAAGCAGATCCCCATGGGGATGGCGGCGAAATACATGAAGGGGTGGCGCCGCCCCCAGGCCGATTTGAAGCGATCCGACCAGTAACCCACCAGCGGATCGCTGACGGCGTCGATCATCAGGGCGGCAAAAATGGCGGCTCCGGCCAGGGAACCGGGGAGGCCGGCAACCTGGGTGTAGAAAAACAATAGAAAGACATTGAAGGCGGTTTCCTTGACCCCCGTCCCGACCGCACCGGCGCCGTAGGACAGCTTGGTCAGGAATGAGATTTTGGGTTCGTTGGGCATGGGCTGTGCGGGGCTGCTGGAAATGGATTCGGATCCGGGCGGGTTTGTGGGCGGGTTCTGGGTGCAGGCATTGACGCTAGGACGCCGGCACCCTGTAGATTTTGATGATGTCGCCGTCGGGGTTGGAGACGACCTCGGGTTGTCTGTGCAATCGCAGGCATTGCAATGGCTCAGAGCCGTAGCGGGGCCATTCCGGCAGGCCGGCTCCGTTGGGGTTTGCGGTTTTCGCAAAGGCCGTCATCGTCCTCGACCAGGCGGCGGACAGTCGGAGATTGTCGGCCGAGGCGGGGTGGACGAATGTGCAGGGCTCCTCGTCATTCAGCCAGTCAAAGGCGAAGGGCACGTCGGAGAAGTGGGTCGCACCGAGGGCGTGATCGGTCTCGACTTCGAAGTCGTAGACCCAGCCGCCGGCGCCGTGTTGGGTGGCCGTGGCCGCAACCCTCAGCGCACTGGAGCGGAACAGATCAAACCAGGCCCGGCAGAGTCGATCCTCAGGGCTGGCATTTTTGTGCGAGCGCTCAAGATAGGCGCCGTAGCCCTCGCCCGTGTCACGGCCGATGGCGGCGGAGAGTCCGGCAATCACTATATGGGTGATGTCATCGCTGATGGCGTAGGCGGGCGCCAGCAGCGTGCCCTCGTCCCTCACCGTCCCGGCGATGACGGGAATGCCGGATGCCATGCCCGATTCGATGGCTTCGCAGGAGGGCAGGGCGATGACCGCACCGTCCAGTGTCGCCGTGGCAAACAGCTGCAGCCGGGTCTGCAGGTCGGAGAGTTCGCCCGCCGACAAGTCCATCAGCCGGGACATGCAGTCCGCATCGCTCTCGGTCTTGAAATGCAATTTCAGCGCGTCAAAGGGGGAGAGCGGCGGGGCGAGCACCTCGGCGCCGCTGAGGGCAATGACCTTGTGGAACAGGCCTTGGGCTGCCGGCACACCGAGCAGCGCCATGACCGAAGTGCCGCCGGCGCTCTCGCCCCAGATTGTGACGTTGTCGGGGTCGCCGCCGAAGGCGGAAATGTTTTCCCTGACCCAGGCGAGCGCGCAGACCTGATCCTGAATTCCCAGGTTGACGCTGTCGGCAAACCCGTCCCCGCCGCTGCGAAAATCGACAAACCCGAAAATCCCGAGCCGGTAATTGAGGGTCACGACCACCACGTCATTTTCCCGCACCAGCCCTGCGGCGTCGTAGACATCCCCCGACCCGCTGGTAAAGGCGCCGCCGTGAATCCAGACCATGACCGGTTTTTTGGCGCCGCTGCCCTGGGGGGCATATACGTTGAGAAACAGGCAGTCCTCGCTCTGCTCGAGCTGCGAAATAAATGGCTTGATTTCCGGAATGTCGAGAACCCCGGCCTGGTAATTCGGATTTCCAAAGGATGTCGCGTCAATCGGATCGGCGCTGGGCGGTCGGGGTTTCGGCGGCCTGAAGCGGGCCCCGCCGGTGGGCGGCTGGGCATAGCGGATGCCCAGAAATTTGCGGGCGCCGCTGTCTGCGAATCCCTGGATGACCCCCGCAGGGGCATTGACGGTAACGGGACCGGTCTGCATCAATCTCCCTCCCTTGCTGCACCGTGTGTTTTTCAGGCGCCTTTTTGAGTATAGACTACTACATGCAAGTGAGCTGCCGGTGGTGCTTGTCGGGGTTGGGTCGGGGTGAATCCATCGGACCGGAGACGGCGTCCGCGAGCAGAAAATATAAGCCGGCGGCGGCGGGAACAGGAGGGCGAACGTGGACGCAACCGAACATTTTGACGTCGTGCTGGTCGGGGCTGGAATTTCAGGGCTGGGGTTTGGGCATCACCTCAGGGAGCAGTGCCCGTCAAAGCGCTTCGTGATTCTCGAGGCGATGGAGACCTTCGGCGGCACCTGGACCACGCATCAATACCCGGGCATCCGCTCCGACAGCGATCTCTACACATTCGGCTATCGGTTCAAGCCCTGGACCGGCGATCCGATCGCCGAGGGGCATCTGATTCTCAACTATCTCGGCGAGGTGATCGAGGAGAGCAACCTCGCTGAAAACATTCGCTACCGGCACAAAATCGTCGCCGCGAAATGGAGTTCGCAGCGGCAGGTCTGGACATTGGATGTCGAGCGGCCGGGATCGGGAAGCCGGCTGCGGATCACCTGCAATTTCTTCGTCTGGACGGGCGGGTATTACGAGCACTCAAGGGGATACACCCCCGACTGGCCGGGTTTTTCAGACTATCGGGGCGAGGTCATCCACCCGCAGACGTGGCCCGAGGATGTCGACCTGGCCGGCAAAAATGTCATCGTCATCGGCTCGGGGGCGACGGCCGCCACGCTGATTCCGAACATCGCCGGCGAGTGCAGACACCTGACCATGCTGCAGCGCTCGCCGACTTATTTCTGGACCAGCGAGAACCGCAACGAGCTGGCGGACCGTCTCAGGCCGCTGGACATTCCCGAGAGCTGGATTCACGAAATCGTGCGCCGCGATCTGCTGAAAACCCAGAGGGAAACCCAGCAGGTGGCCGCGCTCTACCCGGAGGAGACCAGGCAGGGTCTGCTCGCCGAACTGGAGAAGCTCATTGGGCCGGAAATGCTCCGCGAGCACTTCACGCCGAGCTATCGCCCGTGGCAGCAGCGCCTGGCCTTTGCACCCGATGCCGATCTCTTCAAGGCGATCAATCGGGGCGATGTGTCTGTGGTCACCGATCACATCGAGCGTTTCACGCAGACGGGCATCGAGCTGCGCTCCGGGCGGGCGCTCGACGCCGATGTCGTGATCACGGCGACGGGATTCAACATGCTGTTCTCGGGGAACATCGCCTGGGAGGTGGACGGCAAGAGGGTGCGGCTTTCGGACACATTCACCTATCGCGGTCTCATGCTGTCCGAGGTGCCCAACTACATGCTGATGTTCGGCTATTTCAGGACCAGCTGGACGATGCGCGTCGACCTGGTCGCCGACTATTTCTGCCGGCTGCTCAAGCACATCGACGCCATCGGGGCATCGTCGGTCAGACCCCGCCTGCGCCCCCAGGATGGGGGCATGCAGTCGCACCCCTGGATCTCCGAGGAGGAGTTCAACCCCGGCTACATCCGGCGCAATGTCGAGCGCCTGCCCCGCAGCGGCGATCGAGAGCCGTGGAATTTTTCACCGGATTACTACGTTGAGCGGGAGCAGATGCCGCACTACGCCCTGGACGAGGACGCGCTCGTCTACGAAATGCGCAGTCCCGCTTCCGGCTCCCGATAGCGCGTGCTCCGCTCGCCGCTTCCGCGGGCGGCTTTTTTCAGGAAACCCTGTAGATCTTCAGCATGTCGCCGTCGGGGTTGGACACCAGTTCGGGTGTGCGGCTCAGCCTGAGGCAGTGAAAATCGGGAGCCTCGTACGGGAGCCACTGCGGCAGGCCCTTGCCATTCGGGTCGCCGGTGCGGGCAAACTCGACCAGGGTCTGCGACCACTGCCCGGCAAGGCGGATGTTCGATTCCGTCGGCGGATGCACCAGAAAAACAGGCCGGCCTTCTCGGGTCAGGTTGAATATGAACGGGACATCCGAGCCGTGCGTTGTCCCGAGTTCGTGCTCGGTTTCGACGTCGAAGCTGTACACCCAGCCGCCGGCGCCGTGCTGCGAGGCCGTTGAAGCCACCCGCAGGGCGCTGGATCGAAAGGTGTCCACCCAGGCCTGGGAGACGCGCCCCGTCAGATCGGATGGTGCGAAGCGCTCATCCAGAAACGCGCCGTACTCTGAACCGTCGTCAAGCCCTATCGATGCGGAGAGCCCGAGCAGCAGCGCCAAACCCTCGTGCTCAAACTCGGTGAAACCGGGGGCGAGCAGGGTGCCCTCGTCCCTTGTGCTGCCGATGATGATGGGGACTTCGGATGCCCAGCCGGTTTGCATCGCATCGCAGGTGCGCCGGGTCAGCACGGCGCCGTCGAGAGCGGGGCCGTGGTACATCCGAAGGGTCTGCTGAAGCTCGGTCAGCTCCTGCCCGGACAGCCCCATCAGGCGGTCCAGGACCTGCCGGTCGGAGTCGACGCCCAGGCGGGGTTTGAGGAGCTCGAGGTGCGGCATGGGCGGTGCCAGCGTCTCCGCCCCGCTGAAGGCCATCGCCCGCTGGAACAGTCCGCCGGCAGTCTCCGATGCCAGCAGCGCCAGCACCGAGGCGGCTCCGGCGCTTTCGCCGAAGACGGTGATGTTTGAGGCATCGCCGCCGAAGGCCGCAATGTTCTCCCGCACCCAGGTCAGGGCGGCGATCTGATCCTGCAGGCCGAGGTTGGCGCTGCCGGCACGGTCCGCACCCAGCGGCGCCAGATTGATGAAGCCGAAAATCCCGAGCCGGTAGTTGAAGGTGACCACGATCACATCGTTCTGCCGCACCAGGTTGGCTGGGTTGTACTGGTTGCCGGAGCCGCCGATGAAGGCGCCGCCGTGGATCCAGATCAGGACCGGGAGGGGGGCTTGGACTGACTCGGGCCGGAAGATATTGAGAAACAGGCAGTCCTCGCTTTCGCCGCCGGGCAGGTCGAACAGGTCATTGAACATTTCCGGCTGGCCGACCTGGTAATTCCGGTCGCCGAACTGCGTCGCGTCAATCAAGTCGCCGTGGGCGGCGATGGGTCGGGGCGGCCTGAACCTGCCCTCGCCGACCGGGGGCTGGGCATAGCGCATGCCGAGAAATTGCTCGACGCCCTGATCTGAAAAACCTTGGAAACGACCGCAAGGGGCTTGGACGATGTTTTGGGTCTGCGTCATGGTGTCCTGCTTTTATGTATAGCCGGCTACAGCCATATTACTGTTTGATCGGTGCCGGCGTTCAAGGTGTTGGACTTCAATGCGCCCCCCGCTGAGGACAAAAATGCAATCGCCCCGCCCGCCCCGGCGGCATAGTTGGATATAGACAACTACAATAAATATCAGTAATATCGGAAAGGGCTTGGCCAGGGGACTGCCATGTTTGTCATCAATCAAACCCATTTCCGCATCGGGTTGCTGGCTGGGGCTTTGGCATTCTGTTCGCATTCGGTTTGCGCACAGGAGGGATCGGAGGGGGGGGATGACGACTCCATGCGCATCGACGAGATCATCGTCACGGGCGAGCGCCGGGAATCTTCTCTGCTGGACACCCCCATATCCATCTCTGCATACGATTCAGAAGCGCGCGACCGGCTGGGCATTCTCGACCCCAGCGACATCGCCGACTTCACCCCCGGCCTGACTTACCAGTGGAGCCCCAACAGAATATCCATCCGCGGCATTGGCCGTCTGGACAACGCCCTGGGCACCGATCCAGGGGTCGCGACCTACATCGACGGGTCGTACACGCCCGATGCCCTGACCCTTGACCGCTCGCCGCTTTTTGTCGAGCGCATTGAGGTCCTGCGGGGGCCGCAGGGCACGCTGTTTGGACGCAACGCCATCGGCGGGCTGGTCAACATCATTTCCAAGCGACCCAAAAAAGAGCGCGAAACCGAGATTCGCCAGCGCATCGGCAGCATGGAATTGATCGACGTGGCCTTCACCACCACCGGTGCGCTCTCCAGCTCGGGCAATACCGCCTACCGGGTCAACATCGCCGGGACCTTCAACGGCAAGGGGCGCTACGACAACACCTTTCCTGCGGGGGACGACATCGCCGCCGACGATGAGCAGCACTCCATCGACCTGCAGATTTCCCATGATTTTTCTGACGCCGCGTCGGTGTGGTTTCGCTACCGCACCGAATTCGTCGACGGGACCTTCACCAGCAGCCGCAGGACCGAACCCTACGACTATCGCGGCCCCGCAGCGCCCGATCTCGAATATTTCGCCAGCCTCACGCCCAACCCGCTCTACGGACTGGAGGAGGAGAACCCGGGCGTGAAGGATCCGCTGACCCAGAGGCTCGACTACCCCGGGCGCACCCGCTTTGCGAATATCCGCGAATTCACCTGGGAGTTTGAGTGGAAGGGCGATGCCTTTGACGTGAAGTACATCGGCAGCAATACCCAGCGGGATTCCGAGATTCTCGGCGATGCGGACTCCACCGCCCGCCGCTCCCACACCCTGAGCGCCGCGGATCCCAAGGTGAAGGATCCGAGTGACACGGTGACGACGACCTACCACATCAACGAGATCGGCGACGACCTGAAGCTGCAGAGCCACGAGCTGCAGTTCCTCTCAAATCAGGAGAGCGGGGTTAACTGGATTGCCGGCCTCTACTACTACGCCGAGGAGCAGGAGCAGCCATTCGGTCTGGCACTGCCCGAGGCGCCCGCTGCCGGGACTCCCCAATACTTTGAACTGGCGGAAAACACCGGCGTCTGTTCTCTCTTTGGAACGGCTTATGTCGACTACCTCTGCGGAATTGGCGGTGTCTCGGGGGAGCCCAACCCCAACAACAACTACTACTACCAGAGCGGCCTCGTCGAGGGGACGGCCACGGCAGTCTACGGCCAAATGGATTGGGAAATGGATTCGGGCTGGTCCGCCAAACTCGGGCTGCGCTACACGAAGGACGAGAAGGACGGCTTTGAGGTGCAGAATATCTATGTGTTCAACCCGTTCGGCGCCTACGGTGCGGGCACCTTAATCGCCAGGCCCATTGCGTGGATTCAGCTGACGCCCAACAACAACCAGCGCTCGCTTGCCAATGAGTGGGACGCCGTGACCGGCACGGTCGGGCTGAGCCGCAGATTGGCCGACGGCGGCCTGTTCTACATGCAGTACACCCGGGGCTACAAATCCGGCGGGATGCGCCTCGGCCAGCTCACGCTCGATGTGCCCTCGACGCCGGAGGACGAGCGCTTCGTCGACAGGGAGCTGGTCGATGCCGTCGAGCTGGGCATCAAGCGCCTTGCGGCGGACGATACGCTGCAGTTTGCCGGCAGCATCTTCAATTACGACTATCAGAACCTGCAGGCGCCGGTGAACTTCCTCAACGCCGGCGGCATCGTCCAGCAATATATTGTCAACGTCCCCGAATCGCGCAGCATCGGCATTGAGGTCGAAATGCTCTGGTTTGCCTCGGATGCCGTGCAGCTCGGCCTCAGCTATGGATATCTGAATACCGAGGTGACAAAGTACGACAGGCTGTGGCACAACAATCCAACGGGGAAGTCGGAGTCGTTTGAGGGCAACACCCTGCCCCGCTCGCCCGAGCACCAGCTGACCGTGTTCTGGGGCTATGCGCTCGAGCTGAGCGGCGGGGCGGAAATGACCGTGATGGCGGACTGGTCGCACGAGTCCGAACAGCACAACACGCTGTTTGACGATCCGATCTACACCATTGACGCCAATGACCGCCTCAACCTTCGCGGCATCTGGAACAGCGCCGGCAGAGACTGGACCCTCATCGGCTCCATCAGCAACCTGCTCGATGACCATTCGCCGGATTCGGTGAGCGTCTCCGATCCGTCCTCGGGTTTTTCCCGGCTGGAGTGGGTCAACGATCAGATGACGTTCTTTTTCGAGGTGCAAAAGCGCTTCTAAACCGGCCTCACTCCCCTGCTGTTTTCTTGGGGACTGATTGCCAGGAGCGTTTTTGGCGGACTGGGCGGACGTTACTCCGCCACCTTTTTGCGGGTGTAGTTCGCCCGCACGCGATGGACGATCAGATGCCCGAACAGGCTCTCGACCAGCTCCGCCGCCTTGACCGACTCATCCAATAATTGGATGTCTTCGCTCAGAAAACGTCGGATCACGGCCGCATTGCCCGAAACCAGCATGCCCGCGACCAGTCGAGGGATTCCGACATCATCCGCGCTCATGTCAAAGTCGCTCGCCAGGTGCTCGCAGAGCACGTTTTCATACTGTATCTGGATCGCCGACAGACCGGCAAAACCGATCAGCGAGGAGGACTTGCGCTGCACCAGATGCTTGTATTTTTTCTCGTCCTCGACAAAGCGCCTGTAGGCGGTTTTGAGCCAGTCCCTCCAGCGAGAGAATGTGTCGCCGGTTTTGGCAGGGTCGCTCATATAGGCTGTGAATTGATCGAACCAGTGCTGATCTCCGGCGAGCATGAGGCTGAGTTTGTTGGGGAAGTGTGAGTAGAGCGTCTGGACGTGGATGCCCGCAGCCTTGGCCACGGCCTCCATCGTCACGTCGCCGGCGCCCATCTGGAAGAACAGCTCGATGGACGCATCGATTATTTTTTGACGTGTCTCGGCTTTTTTCTTTTCCCGCTTGGGAAATTTACCCGGTGAATCGCCCATTACTCACTCGCCATTCCAAGTCTTTCCGGCAGGAAATCGCCGATTGTATGGCAAAGTTTTTCGGTGCCTGGGAGCTTTTTGCAGGTGCGGGCGGATGCCGAGAGCGGGCGGTGAGGCGGTGTCTCGGCGGTCTGAGGCTGTGTCAGAGATGCAGCATAAGCCCGACTCAGAAACCTTGCGGCAGCCGGAGACCTCGGATCGTTGCCCGATCTTGAGTTGGATCTTGCAGATCTTGGGTGATCTTGGCGGATTTGGCCTGTGTATACTCCGCCGGCTTTTTGGGGGATGACAGCAATGTCAGCAGAAGCGCCAATGATTTCGGTTGAGGAGGTTTTCAACTCCAAGAGCTATTACGAAATACCGGACTTTCAGCGTGAGTACCGCTGGACCGAGAAGGAAGCCAGGGAATTGGTGGAGGATATCTGCGATTGGTTTTATGAATATGAGTATGAAAAGGGCAAAGACCAGGAAAATGACAAAGACAGCAAAAAATTCAGGCTGCAGCTTTCGGATCCGGGCCTGGAAGAGGAACAGTCAAAGTGGTTGAACGGTCAATTCAAGAATCGGCCATATTTTCTCGGGCTGATGGTGGCCTGCATAGAGAGGGATCAGGACGACAATGAGACTTATTTGCTGATCGACTCCCAGCAGCGCATCACAACCCTTTTTCTGCTGTTCTGTGCCATTCGCAGAACATTGAGGGAATACGGAAAAAAACCGTCTAACGTATATGAAACGCTTTTGTACGAGGAGCGCACTCTGGAAGACAGCAGTTCGGGAAATGGCTTCAAACTCAAGCCTCAGTATGAAAACGATGAAAAAGTACTTCATGAAATCTATGGAGAGGGGGCTCTCCCTGAGGAATTTGCTGAGAATCCGCTGACTTCCCACAAGAATATGTATGACGTGCATCAATTCTTTATGAAATTTTTTAGAGAGCACTTTATCGGGGATGAAGACAAAGATCTGAAAAACCTGCTCAAATTGGCTCGAATTGTTCGCAGAGGGGTGAAGCTCACACGAATCATCACGGAAGATGACACAACTGCGAACACCATTTTTGAGAGGATCAATGCGCGCGGCGTCCCTTTGACTCCATTTGAAATGATTAAAAACCTGATATTCAGCCGCACGCCAAGGAGGGAAAAAGAGGATGTAATCGAAAAATGGAGGCACTTGACTCAAACAGTATTGCGCGATGAGGAAGATCCCACGGAATTTCTTCGCTATTTCATTTCCTCGGAATTTACCGGCATGCAGACAAGTGCGGACAAGCTTCTCAGCTGGTTCAAGGATAAAACCAGGGTGGAAATGCAGGTGGAAATGGAGAGGAAAGACACGGTTCAGTCAGTCTGGCGTGACAATATAGATCTGATTGCCGACAGCTGGTATTGGAACAGGGAAAGAACCAGAAGGAGGGAGAGGATAGTAAAAAACTCCTCCAATATGGTGGATGCGGTGAGGGCATTGACCGAGGCTGCGAAGCCATACGCAAAATTCCGCCAATTTTGCAATCCTTCGGGAAACTATGTTGAGAGCATGGAGAATATTTCCTTTCTTGGCGGCGCCAGAATGAAGCAGCAGAATTATTTGTTCATGGGCGCCCGTCACCTGGATAAAGACCTGTTTGGCGAATTGGCGGACTGCACTGAAAAATATATTTTTCATGTGCTGATCACCAGGCACCAGACCAACCTTTTGGAGAGGGAGTTTCCCAAATGGGCATTGGAATTGCGAGAAATCGAGCACGATGATAGGCAGGTGTTCAAACAATTTATTGACAGGCACTTTGTCTCTTACATGAGCCCCAAGTGGGAGGACGTTCACGGATTATTGGGTGCATTGGCCCGGAACGAGGCGCCGATTAAGCAGAAGGCTCGCGCAAAATATGTTCTTGCAAAACTGGCCCAACATATAGAGCCCGTCTTGAAAATGAGGAGACTTTGCAAAGGAACGGCTTATGAGATCGCCCAGATCATTGATGTCAGGGGAGCCAAGGCTGAAGACTGGGCCAGCGAAGAGCAGCTTGATGTGCTGGGCAACCTGACATTGCTGACCAAATCCGAGGCGGAGCGGGTTCAGGACCTGCCTTTTGATAAAAGAATTCCTGTATACGAAAACGCGCAGCTGTCGATGACGCGCTCTATTGTTGCCGGTTTGGAAAAAGGCGGAGCCTGGGGTCCGGATGAAATCGCCCGCCGCCAGCAAGTCCTCGCCGACATGGGCATGCGGATCTGGGGTGGCGGGCAGCAGCCTGCAACTTCTTAAGCCGCATCGACGGGCAGGGTGCAGATGCCGTGAGCGGGCGGTGGTGTGGTGTCTCGACGGTGCGGGGCTGCACCGGAGATGGGGATCAAACCCGACTCAGAAGCCTGTTCAAACCTTGAACAACCGGATCATTGGCTGATCTTGCATTGGATCTTGCAGATCTTGGGAGATCTTGCCGGATCTGGCCTGTGTATACTCCGCCCGGCTTTTTAGGGGAATGACAGCAAATGCCAGAAAATGCGGACATGATTTCAATCCAGGGGGTTTTCAAGGATTATTACGAAATCCCGGATTTTCAGCGCGAATATCGTTGGACCAAGAAGAACGCGGGGGAATTGGTCGAAGATATTCGCGAGTGCTTTTACGACGAGAACAATCTCCTCAAGCCGCCGCCGGGCGCTGACCCGGGCACTGAGCCGTCGGTGGCGCAGGCGCTCAAGCGGTCATATTTTCTCGGGCTGATGGTGGCCTGCAAGCAGACCGATCAGGACAGCAATGAATCCTTTTTATTGATCGACGCCCAGCAGCGCGTCACGACCCTGTTTCTGCTGTTCTGCGCCATCCGCGGCACGCTGATAGAACAGGAGGAAAACGTTCCCAGTCTGGTCGAGACACTGCTGCTTGAGACCCGCACCCTGATGAATGGCAGAGAGGTTGAAAGCTTCAAACTCAAGCCGCAATATGCCGACGATGAAAAGGTGCTGCATGGAATCTACAGCGAGGGCGCCGTGCCTGAAGAGCTTTCAGAAAATATGCAGGGCTCGCACAAAAATATGCGGGATGTGTATGAATTTTTCATGCAATTTTTGAACAATCATTTCAGCCGGGCTGACAATCTGCGTGAATTTGCCCAGATTGTCGGCAAGGGCGTCACGTTCGCGCGCATCATCACGGAGGACACCTCGACAGCAATCACCATTTTTGAGCGCATCAATGCGCGCGGCGTCGATCTGACGGCCATTGACCTGATCAAAAACCAGGTGTTTGGCCGTGCATCGGACAGGAGCAAGTCCCAAGTGATCAAGAAATGGAAATATCTGACCCGGGATCTGCTGCGCGATGAAAAGAATCCCATGGTATTTTTTCGCTATTTCGTCGCCTCGGAATTTACCGGGGCGCAGATGAGCGAGGCCAAGCTCTATGAGTGGTTCAAGGGCAGCACCCGCGGGCGCGAGAACATCAGCCTGATCGCCAACAGCAGCGAAATGAAGGATACGGTGGGCACACTGATCAAGGCCGCCGAGTTTTACGCAAAATTCCTCAGATTCAAGAGTCCCTCGGGAAATGCTGTCCCCAGCATGCAGAATATTCCCTACCTCGGCGGCACCAGCATGAAGCAGCAGAATTTTCTGTTCATGGGTGCGCGACACTTGAACGACAAATTGTTCAGCGACCTGGCGCACTATGCCGAAAACTTTATTTTTCATGTATTGATCACCAAGCAGCAGACCAATTTTCTGGAGACGCAGTTTCCGAAGTGGGCCAATGAACTGCGCAGCATTCAGCGCAACGACAGGGAGTCCTTCGAGCAATTTATCGAAAATCACTTTGTCTCCTATATGAACTCCAAGCAGGAAGAAGTCCAGGATGTCCTGGATAAGCTGGCCCAGGGCGAGGATCCGATCAAGCAGAAATACCGCACCAAATACGTTCTCGCCAAGCTGGCCCAGCACATTCAAAAACACACCAACCAGTCCGAGCCGGAACTGCAGAAATTCTGCAGGGGTTCGACTTATGAAATTGAGCAGGTCATTGATGCCGTCGGAGCCGATGGGGCGATTTGGGCCAGTCAGGAACAGCTCAATTCACTGGGTAACTTGACCCTGGTGACCAGGGACAAGGCCAGGAGAGTCCGCGGCATGAGTTTCGAGCAGAAAATTCCCGAGTACAAGACCGCAACGCTGCTGATGACGCGCGCCATCGTCTCGGGACAGGGCAACCACTTCAAGCCGGAAGTTGACCCCGAGCCGCTGCAGCCCTATTCCAGCTGGGGTCCGGATGAGATCGCCCGCCGCCAGCAAGTCCTCGCCGACATGGGCATGCGGATCTGGGGTGTTAAAGCCTGACGCCCGCCCCGCCCCGCCTCGTGGATTAACATAGCCCCCGCCCAGTGCGGCAATCAACAGGGAGGGATGCCATGTCATCAGCCGAAAGGGTCAGACTGGTCGGGGGCACGGGTTCGCCCTATACGCAGAAGATGGCGGCGCTGCTGCGCTATCGCCGCATCCCCTACGAGCTCACCTGGGGGCAGCCGGCGGTGCTCTGCGAGGCACTGGGGGTGGAGAAGCCCAAGCCCGTGCTCATGCCGACCTTCTTCTTCGAGGACGACGGGCAGACCCGGGCCGTCTGCGACTCGACCCCCATCATCCGCCGGCTGGAGGCGGATTTCTCAGGGCGATCCGTCCTGCCGACGGATCCGGCGCTGGCCTTCATCGACTACCTGATCGAGGACTTCGCCGACGAGTGGGGCACCAAGTACATGTTCCACTACCGCTGGCACCTGGATGCCGATGCCGGGAATGCCGCAACCCTGCTGCCGCTGGGCATGGGGGTCAACCAGCCTCCGGAGCAGCACGAGAACCTCAAGGGCTTCATCAGGGAGCGCCAGGTCAGCCGCCTCTACGTGGTCGGGTCGAACGACACCACGGCGCCCATCATCGACGCCAGCTACCGCCGGTTTCTCGGCGCCATGGAAGGCCACCTGACCCGTCAGAAATACATGCTGGGCGCTCGTCCCGGCGCCGGTGATTTCGGTCTCTACGGGCAGCTGACCCAGCTCATCGCATTTGACCCCACACCGCGCGCCATCGCCCATGAACTCTCGCCCCGCAGCGTGGCGTGGATTGAGCACGTGCGCGATCTGACCGGGCTGCAGCCGGCAGAGTCCGACTGGGTCGCCATCGAGGATCAGCCCGACAGCCTGCGGGGACTCCTTGCCGAGATCGGCAGGGTCTACGCACCGGCGCAGCTGGCCAATGCCCGCGCCGTCGCCGCCGGCGAGCCGGAGTGGTCCGAGCAGATCGACGGGGCCACCTGGACCCAGCCGACGTTTCCGTATCAGGCCAAGTGCCTGAGGTGGAGCAACGAGCAGTACCGGGCGCTGAGCCCAGGCGACCGTGCGCGGGTGGATGGGCTGCTGGCGGGCACGGGCGTGGAGGCCATGCTGTCCGCCCAATAGGGCGGGCGGGGGCGGATGGATCGCATCGGCGGGAGGTAGAGCAATGGCGCTGTTTGAGAAAGTTCGCGAAGTGTTTCGGGTGCTGGGGGAGGTGCCGAACATCATTCCCGCCCTGACCTACAAGCTGGCGGAGGAGGACGAGCCGGTGTCGCTGGGGCGCGTCTTTGAGGAGACGGTCGAGGGGGCGCCGGACAGCCCCATGCTGATCTTTGGGGATCGCGAGTGGAGCTACGGCGAGTTCAACGGCGAGGTCAACCGGCTGGCGGCAGTGCTCGTGCAGAAGGGCGTCTCCCGGGGCGACACGATCGCCCTCTTTATGGAGAACCGCCCGGAATTCGTCCTGTCGATGCTGGCGCTGGTCAAGTTGGGCGCCAGCGCCAGCCTGATCAACACCAGCCTGAGCGGCGCCGGGCTGGTGCACTGCATCCGCTCGACCGACGCCAGGGGGTGCATCGTCGGGGCCGAGCGCGCCGATGTCTTTGACCAGGTGCGCCCCGAGCTGGGCGGGGACGGCGGCGAGCAGATCCTGCTGTGGTTTGCCGATGCAGCCGGCGATGCCAAGCCGGAGTGGGCGGCGGACGCCCGGGCCGAGATGGCCGGCAAGCCGACCGAAAACCCGGCCAGCACCAGGCAGGTCACGGCGGGCGAGAACGCGCTCTACATCTTCACCTCCGGGACGACCGGCCTGCCCAAGGCGGCGCTGGTGACGCACCGGAAGATCGTCGCCGCCGGGCACGGCATGGGACGGCTCGGCTTCAAGCTCAAGCCCGCCGACCGGCTGTATCTGTGCCTGCCCATCTATCACATCACCGGCCTCGGGCCGGGGCTGTGCGCCTTCATCACGGTCGGGGCGTCCATCGTGCTGCGCCGGCATTTTTCGGCCTCGAATTTCTGGCCGGAGGTACAGAAGCACCGGGCCAACTGCTTTGTCTATGTCGGCGAGCTGTGCCGCTACCTCATCACGCAGCCGGTCTGCCCGGAGGAGAGGGACAATCCGCTGCAGAAGATGCTGGGCAATGGCCTGCGCCCGGATATCTGGGACGAGTTCAAGAGCCGCTTTCAGGTCGAGCGGATCTGCGAAATCTACGGCGCCAGCGAGGCCAATGTCGGCTTCATCAATGTCCTGAACAAGGATCGCACCATCGGTGCGGCGGTGTCCAAGGTGGCGCTGGTGCAATACGACAATGAAAACGACGTCATCCTGCGCGATGCGGCGGGGCGCTGCATTGAGGTGCCCTTCGGCGAGCCGGGGCTGCTGCTGGCCGAGATCACCGACAAATACCGGTTCGACGGCTATACCGACAAGGATGCGAGCGAGAAGAAAATCGTCCGAGACGCACTGAAGCCGGGGGACAGCTGGTTCAACACCGGCGATCTGGTGCGCCAGATTGACGTCGGCTTTGCCATGAAGCTCAAGCACTTCCAGTTTGTCGATCGCACCGGGGACACGTTCCGCTGGCGCGCCGAGAACGTCTCGACCAATGAGGTCGCCGAGGTGCTCAATGCGCACCCGCAGATCGACATGGCCAACGTCTACGGCGTCGAGGTGCCCGGCGCTGAGGGGCGGGCCGGCATGGCGGCATTCGCACTGGATGCCGGCGTCGAGTTTGACGCCGAGGCCCTCGCCCGTCTGGTGGACGCCGAGCTGCCGGCTTACGCCCGCCCGGTGTTCCTGCGGGTGCAGCGCTCGATGGCGACCACCGGCACCTTCAAGCTGCTCAAGGGCGAGCTGCGGGAGCAGGCCTACCACCTGGATCGCATCGGCGATGACGAGATCTTCGTCCGCAAGCCAAAGAGCGGCGTTTATGAGCGCCTGGACGAGGCCTACCATCGGGTCATCCAGGACGAGCAGGCGGGTTTCTAGACCCCATCCAAACCGGAGGATCTATATACCTTGAGCACCAGATGCACGGCTATAATGCGCGCCGGTTTTCACGAAAAATCCGGGTTTTTTCATGAAAAAACTGGAAAACCCCGCCGACGTCTCTGATTTTTCTGCGAAATTTTCCGACGAAAAATCAGCGGCGGAATATTTGGCGCTTATTCGGTGGAAAACAGGGGTCGATTGTCCCTATTGCGACAGCAGGAATAATGCCTCCCCCGTAAAGAGCCGGACCTCGGGCAAGTATCGATGCAAGTTCTGCCGCAAAGATTTTTCCGTTCGCACGGAGACGATCTTTGAGCGCTCCAACATTAAGCTGCATAAATGGCTTTATGCGATTTACCTGCTTCAGACTGCCCGTCAGAATTTATCCAGCCCGCAATTGGGCAGTGAAATTGGCATTACGCAGAAATCCGCCTGGCTGATGCTGCGGCGCATACGGGAGGCCTGCGCAGCTGAAAATATCAGATTAGCCGGCATTGCAAAAAAGGACGAAATTCATGCAGAAAAAAAAGAAAAGAAAAATATCGCCAGTCCTGTCAATAAAAAACTGATCCGAGAATTTGATCGCACCGTGCGGAATATCCTGAGATATCGAATGACCTATACGCCGAGCCAGCGCATTGCCAGCTATGTCGAGAAAACCAAGTTTCCGGAATGCCTGCATGTTGGGGAGGACGGTCGCATTCTGGGGATCTGGGTGATGGGCAACGATTACCGGGTGCGGTCGGGCTATTACGGCGGGTATCCGGCGGGTTATCTCAAGCGCATCAAGGCCCTATTCCCCGACAAAGGCCGAGTCCTGCATCTGTTTTCCGGTCGGGTGGACTTGTCTGTCATGCCTGGGGATACGGTGGATTTGGATCCTGAAGCGGAGCCCACATTTTTGGATGATGCCCAGACGCTGAAGAACGTGCCCATTGAGAACTATGACCTGATACTGGCTGACCCGCCGTATTCTGTCGAGGATGCGGATCACTATCAGCCGACGATGGTGAAGCGCAATAAAGTGATGAAGACCCTGGGCAAGCGGGCTAAAATAGGCACCCATGTGGTCTGGCTCGATCAGGTTTTGCCCATGTATAGGAAAGACGAATGGAGCATCACGGGCCTGATCGGGATGGTGAAGAGCACCAACCACAGGTTTCGGGTTGTCACGATATTTGAACGATGCAAAAATTCCAATTAGGCTTGGATGTGGAAAGGCTGGGCTTGATCAAGAAACTCACTCCCCCTCAATACGACAGGCTCGTGGCCGAGCTTGACACCCAGAGGATATAGTCCAGATGCCCAAAATCCTCTCTGAACTCAAGGACACCTGCTCGGCGGTGTGCGAGACCCGGGACGGGCGCATGGTCTACAGCACCAACGATCTTCTGGTGGGCCGGTCGCTTGAAAAATACGGCGAATACGCCCGGGCCAAACTGGATCTGCTCAGGCAGATCTGCCAGCCCGGGGCGGTGGCGGTCGATGTCGGCGCCTTCAACGGGGCGATTACGCTGGCGCTCGCCAAGTCAGCGGGCGAGCAGGGGCGCGTGATCGCCTACGAGGCCTGCCACACCTTCTTCCAGCAGCTGTGCGGCACGCTGGCGCTCAACGGCATCTCCAACACCCACACGGTTCACGCCATCGTCGGGGAGGCGGCCGGTCATCAGTTCATGCTGGATCCGGTGATGAACGCCGAGTCGCTGCAGAACCTGGCCTGGTTCAACGTCGAGCACTGGCGCGACCTGGATGCAAGCAGCGGCGGCCAGCCGGTGCGCGTCGTGGCGCTGGACGATGTGGTCGATGTCCCGCATCTGAATCTGATCAAGATCAGCGCGGCCAACATGGAGGCACAGGTGGTGCGGGGGGCGACCGAGCTCCTGAAAAAATTCAATCCGGTGCTGTATGTCGACGTCAACAGCCCGGTCGCCTCCAAGGCGCTCATCGAGTCGCTCTGGGAGCGCAGCTACCGCTGCTACTGGAGCGTCTACCAGCTGTTCAACCCGGATAACTTCAACTCGGACTCCGAGAACTTTCTGATCGACGAAAAGGGCACGGTGGTGACCCTGGCGAGCGTGCTGGCGGTGCCCAGCCAGGCGCCAATGACCATCCAGGGCATGGACGAGATCCTCGACGCCACAGCCCATCCGCTTTATCCGGCAGCGGCCTCCTAGCTCCCAACTGAGCGCCGAGTGCCGGTGCGCCGGTGCAGGTGCAGGCCCGCCGGCGGGGCTGATCTGCCCCTCTGTCTCTCTAGCTCTCCGAGGTGGCGATTCCGGCGCGCTCGGCGCTGCCCTCCTCGTCGCTCTTGTAGTGGCGCATCGATATCGCTGCGGCGATGACGGTGACGGTCAGGATGGCGGTGCTCCAGCCGATGGCATTGCCCAGCGCCGAGGCCGAATCCATGCCCGAGGCCTCGAACAGGTCGCTCAGTTTGCCGATGCAGTACGGCCCCAGCGCCAGCCCGATGAAGGTGTTGATCAGGATGTAGACCGCCCCGGCGGTGGCGCGCATGTTGGGCACCACCAGCTCGCTGGCGGCCGAGGGGGCATTGCCGACCCAGATGGTCGAGAAGAAGCTCACGGCCAGGTTGGCGCTCAGGGCAATGGCGACGTTGTCGGTGCCGATCATGACGTAGAGGCCGATGGCGGTCAGCGGCGCCGCCAGCATGACGGTCAGCGGGCGCGCCCCGGCGATGCGCTGGCGCAGCAGGTCGGAAATCCACCCGCCCATGGTGATCCCGGCGAACCCGCCGACGGCCGAAAAGGTGCCCAGGTACAGGCCGACCTCGGTCTCGGACATGCCGAAGTTGCGGATGAAGTAGGGCGCCCCCCAGAACCCGGCGCCGTAGCCGACGAACGACATGCAGGAAAACGCCAGGATGCCGGTCATGAGGGCGCGGCTGCCGAAGACGGTGCGGAAGGTCGCCCGGTCGCGGTGCTTCAGCGACTGCACCCACGAAATCGCCGCATAGGCGCCGATGCCCAGGGCGGCCCACTGCAGCAGGTCGCCGCTGACGTACCACAGCCCGGTGCAGACCGCCGTGACCAGGCCGAGGACGCCCAGGTTGCCGAGCAGCGCCGGGGTTCCGCCGAAGCGGAACATCTGCCCGAAGTGGAAGGGCGGCAGGATGGTCGAGAGCTCCTTGGAGAGCAGGCTGACCGGGGACTCCTGCTGCTCGGGGGCGCGGTAGTCCGGGTCAAAGGTGCCGCGCTGCGGCTCGCGCAGCAGCCAGACGGCGACGGCCAGGATCAGCCCGGGCAGGCCGACCACCAGAAACGCCGCCTGCCAGCCGGCCATCCCCAGCGGGGCGGCCGAGGTGTCCGGATAGGCGGTGTTCCAGTTGTCGACCACCAGGCCGCCGATGACCAGCCCGATCCCGGCGCCGATATAGATGCCGCTGGAGTAGAGCGACATGACGGTGGCGCGCACCCTGGGCGAGAAGTAGTCGGACAGCAGCGAAAAGGCCGCCGGGCTGGCGCTGGACTCGCCGATGCCGACGCCGAAGCGGTAGATCGACAGGCTGATCAGGTTGCCGGCGCTCGCCGACAGCGCCGTCATCAGGCTCCAGGTGCCCAGCCCCAGGGCGATCAGCCGGCCGCGCATCCAGAAGTCGGCCAGGCGCGCCAGCGGTATCCCGAAGATGGCGTAGAACACGGCGAAGGCGGTGCCGTAGAGGAAGCCCAGCTGGCTGTCGGTCAGGCCGAGGTCGCGCTTGAGGTCCTCGGCGAGGATCGACAGGATGGTGCGGTCGAGGAAGTTGAAGACGTAGACGAGGATCAATATCCCCAGGGCGTAGATCGAATAGAGCTTGGAGATCGGCCGCCCCTTGGTGTCGACGGCGGTGCCCTGTTCCGGGGTGCTCTGCATGGATTCGGCGCTCTCGCTGCCGGACGGTTCTTGGCTCATGGGGTCGCCTCGTGCGCGCAGAATTTCGGATTATGCCGATTTGCCGCGCTCAATGCTCAGATCGACCGACCGGCCGGCTCGGGTGCGACCGTGTTCAGCTGCGCAGCGCCGACCCCGGAGCGGCGTCGACCGCCAGCCGCTGGGTGTCCTTTTCGAGCACCTGATAGCTCTCCCGATCCAGCACGCTGTCGAGGAAGATGTACTCGGCCTCGGCGCTGTCCTGGCTGAGGCTCAGCACCAGATACCCGCGCGAGCGGCTGTTGATGTATCTCAGCCCCGGGTTGAAATCGCGCGAGCGCCTCTCGGCGAGCTTGGGCCGGCGCAGCCTCAGGTAGTCGGAGATGCCGGGCGACGTCACCGAGCTGACGGCGAACTCGACGCCGGCCTGCTGGCGGCGGTTGTTGTAGAGGTTGCTGGCCCAGGCGTTGTGGGTGTCGCCGGCCAGCGAGATCAGGCTCTTGCCCTGCTGCTGCGCCAGGCTGAGCAGCGCCTCCCGCTGCACCGGATAGCCGTCCCAGGCATCCAGATTGGAGGGCAGCTGCCGGCCCTCGATCGACTTGAGGAACCTCAGGAAGGTCTCGGGGACGCCCTCGCCGGTCAGGTCGCTGAGCTTGGGGATCCCGATGCGCCCCATCAGCACCTGCTGGCCCAGCACCTGCCAGGTGGCCTCGGACTGTGCGACGTTGTCCTCGAGCCAGGCGTACTGCTTGGGTCCCAGCAGCTGCCGGTCGGGATCCGAAAGGGCCTTGCGGAAGCCGGTCTGATCAAAGCCCGCATCGCCCATGAAGTCGCTGTACTCCAGCTGCCGGTCGCGCCCGATCAGGCGCGTGTCGAGCATGTGCAGATGCACCAGGTCGCCGATGCGGAAGTCGCGGTAGATGCGCAGCAGGCTGTCCGGCTGAGGCAGCCGGATCGGCATCCACTCGCTGTAGACCTGCAGCGCCGCCGCCCGGCGCTCGCTCCAGCTGCCCTCGGTCTCCTCGTCGTGGTTCTGCGCCCCCTCGCGCCAGGAGTTGTTGGCGCTCTCGTGGTCGTCCCAGACCGCGATGAAGGGGTGCCGCGCGTGTGCTGCCTGCAGATCCGGATCGCTGCGGTACTGGGCGTAGCGGCCGCGGTAGTCCCGCAGCGAGAGGATCTCATGCCCCGGGTCGGCGACCAGCCGGCCGATCTTCTCGCCGATCTCGGCACCGTAGCCGTCGGCGCCGTACTCGTAGATGTAGTCGCCCAGGTGCAGCACGGCCTGGATGTCGTCGCGCTTGGCCAGCTCGCGGTAGACGTGGAAGAATCCGGCCATGTAGTTGGAGCACGAGACCACCGCCAGCTTGGCGTCGGCCAGGCCGCTGGAGGGGAAGGTGCGGGTGCGGCCGATCGGCGAGCGCTGATCGTGCGTGACGAACCCGTAGTGGTAGCTGCTGCCCGGGGTCTCGCCGGCGGGCAGGGCGACGTCGACCTTGACGCAGTAGTCGTGCAGCGGGCGCGCCACGGCCTTGCCCGAGGCGACCACATCGCGCAGCTCGGGGTCGCGGGAGACAACCCACTGCACCGGCATGTCGCCCGGTTCGGCGACGCTGACGCGGGTCCAGATGATGAATGCCGAGTCGGTCGGATCGCCGCTGGCGACGCCGTGGTTGAACGCTGTCGGCGGCGGCGGCGAGCAGCTGGTCGCCCCCGCTCCGATGCCGATCAATGCGGCCCCGGCCGCCCCGCCCTGCAGAAAACTTCTGCGCCTGAAGGGTTTCATGGTGGTTCTCGCCGCATTCGGGGCGGCCAATCATAATGCCCCGCCCCCGGCTTCAATAGGCGCTGACCTGGTGCGCTTTTCCTGGCTCGGCTTTGATGAGATTGGCGCCCGGACGTGGTATCGCATCCTCGCCCTGCGCCAGCAGGTGTTCATCCTCGAGCAGGAGTGCTTCTACCTCGACTGCGACGGCTGGGATCAGCCGGCCGAGCACCTGCTCGCGCACGACGCCTGCGGCGAGCTGGCCGGCTACATGCGCCTGCTGCCGCCCGGGGTGGCCTACAGCGAGTGCTCCTTTGGCCGGCTGGTGACCCCCGAGGCCCGGCGGGGCGAGCGCATCGGGGCGCTGCTGATGCACCTCTGCCTGCTGCGGGCGCGCCGGCTCTACGGCGATTTCGGCATGCGCATCTCGGCGCAGCTGTATCTCAGGGACACCTACGCCCGGCGCGGCTTCACCCCGACCGGCGACCCCTACATGGACGCCGGCATCCTGCATATCCAGATGACCCACCCGCTAAAATCGCCCGCCCTGCACGAGCGCCCTGCAAAGGGGGATCCGTCTTGACGCAACCGGCCGACACGCACCTGCTGCCGACCTACACGCCCGCCGATTTTGTTGCGGTGCGGGGCGCCGGCTCGACCCTGTGGGATCAGGACGGGCGCGACTACATCGACCTCGGCGGCGGCATTGCCGTGACGGCGCTGGGGCACTCCCACCCCGAGCTGGTCGAGGTCGTGCGGCGCCAGAGCGACCGGCTCTGGCACCTCTCCAACTGGCTGCCCAACGAATTCGCCCCCAGGCTGGCCGGACTGCTGTGTGCGCGCACCTTTGCCGAGCAGGTTTTTTTCAGCAACAGCGGGGCCGAGGCCAACGAGGCCGCCCTGAAGATGGCCAGGCGCCATCACCACGACCGGGGCGACGCCGAGCGCGTTCAGATCATCGCCTTTGAGGGGGCGTTCCACGGGCGCACGCTGCTGACCGTCACCGCCGGTGGCAAGTACACCGAGGGGTTCGGCCCGCTGCCCGGCGGCATTGCCCACGTCCCGTTCAACGACGCCCCGGCGCTGGAGCGGCAGCTGCGCGCGGCCCCGACCGCCGCCGTCATCATCGAGCCGGTTCTGGGCGAGGGCGGGGTGGTGCCGGTTGATCCCGGGTTCATCGCCGAGGTGCGCCGCCTGTGCGACGCCCACGGCGCCCTGCTGATCTTTGACGAAGTCCAGAGCGGCATGGGCCGCAGCGGCGCCCTGTTCATGTACCAGCAGCTGGGCGTCGAGCCCGACATCCTGACCTCGGCCAAGGCGCTGGGGTCGGGCTTTCCGATCGGGGCGACCCTGACCCGTGCCGCAATCGGCGACTGCATGCAGCCCGGAACCCACGGCAGCACCTTTGGCGGCAACCCCCTGGCGTGTGCGGTCGCCCTGCGCACGCTCGAGCTGCTCGATGACGAAGTGCTGGCCGGGGTCGAGCCCCGCGCACAGCGGATCACCGAGTTTCTGACCGAGCTGGGCGGCAACCGCAGGCTGTTCTCCCAGGTGCGCCGCACCGGCCTGCTGATCGGCGCCGAGCTGGGACCCGACTGGGCCGGACGCGCCATGGACCTGGTCAGGCTGGGCTGGCGTCACGGCCTGCTGACCCTGCCCGCCGGCGCCGACGTGCTCCGCTTCGCCCCGGCCCTGAACATCTCCGACGATGAACTCGGGCAGGGCCTGGACCGGCTGTCCCAAGTCGTCGGGGAGTTTGTTCAGGGGGGCTGAGCGGTGGACATAGAGTCCTATCGCTTTCAGGATGCCCGCTGGCCGGAAGTGATCGCATCCGCCACCGCCTTTTTTGAAAAAACGCAGATGTTTGAACTTTCAGATCTTGAGCCTTTTGAAGGGGCAGGTGTATACGGCCTTTATTACAGGGGAAGGTATCCGACTTATCAGCGGCTATGCCAAATGGAATCGCTTAGAGAAGTTCCCATATACGTCGGAAAAGCTGTCCCGCTTGGCTGGAGACAGGGCCGTGAAGAAAGCAAAAAACAGGCATCGCTTCACCAGAGGCTAAGGGAGCATGCCCATTCGATAGACCAAGGGGCACACTTGTCAGTAGCCGATTTCATCGTGCGCATGATTGTTCTGGAAGGCTCCATATCTAGCCTGATAGGGGCACTTGAATCAGAGTTGATCAAAAAATATCGTCCCCTGTGGAATTCGTGTATCGACGGTTTCGGCAACCACGATCCCGGAAGAGGGCGGTATGCGCAGTCCCGATCCGAGTGGGATACCATTCATCCAGGGCGTTCTTGGGCGGCGCACTTGAAAGTCCACCGAGACAGCGAGGAGGCCATACTTTCAAGAGTGAGGCGGCATCTTCATGCGAGACGGTGAAATGATGAAAGCCTTGGAGTTGTTTTCGGGCGCCGGCGGGCTGGCGCTCGGCGTCAAAAATGGCGGCTTCGAATGCGAGGGGCTGCTCGAGCGGGATAAGAACGCCTGCGGCACGCTGCGCGCCAACTTCTCCTCCCGGGTGTTTGAGGTCGACATTGCCGAGTTTGACTATGCGGCCTTGCAGGGCCAAGTCGACATCATCGCCGGCGGGCCGCCGTGCCAGCCATTCTCCATCGGCGGAAAGGCCAGGGGCCAGGCCGATGCGCGCGATATGTTTCCCGAGGCGGTTCGGGCAATCAGGGCGCTCCGCCCCCGGGCGTTTATTTTTGAGAACGTCAAAGGGCTGATGCGCCCGTCCTTCGCCTCGTATTTTGAATACATCACCCTGTGCCTGACCTATCCCTCGCTGCCCAAAAAGGCCGGCGAGGCGTGGGCCGATCATTTGATCCGCCTCGAGCGGGTTAAGTCTGCGGGCAGGCCTGTTGATCTTGAATACAGCGTGCTCTTTCAATGTCTGAACGCAGCGGACTACGGAGTTCCCCAGAAGCGGGAGCGGGTGTTTTTCGTCGGTTTTCGAAAGGGACTGAATGTGGAGTGGGCATTTCCAAAGCAGACGCACAGCAGGAAGAGCCTGGACTATGCCAAGTTTGTCACCGGGGCGTACTGGGATGAAACCGGTGCGACGCCCAGCCCGCAGGAGCAGGAGGTGATTGCCGACGGGACCTGCCGCAGGCGATTGACAAATGATTTCGGCATGCTGCCTCCGGATGAGCATCCGTGGAAGACCATTCGACAGGCTCTGAAAGGTTTGCCGGAGCCTTGGGCCGATGGCGACGCCGATATCTCGGGGCACCAGCTGCGTCAGGGGGCCAGGCCCTATCCCGGGCATACCGGCAGCCCGCTGGATGAGCCCGGCAAGGCGCTGAAAGCCGGGGATCACGGCGTCCCCGGCGGGGAGAACATGATCCGCTTTCACGATGGCCGCGTCCGCTATCTGACGATCAGGGAAGCCGCGCGCGTTCAGACATTTCCGGATGGCTTTGAATTCGCCGGCGTCTGGACGGAGGCCATGCGGCAGCTCGGCAATGCCGTTCCGGTCAGGCTGGCCGAGGCGGTCGCGCGATCGGCGGGCGAGGCCCTCGTCAGGACTGCGTGAGCGGCCGGCGATTCTGAACTTGTCGTTTCTGCGCTGGAAAATGACTTTCTGCTAATCTCTGAACACTCATGCGTTGGGCACTCCTGAAAAATGCAGCCATCCGCAGAGGAACAGGATCGCCCGCCGCTGCCTGCGGTTGAGTACATGGAGCAGCCCGTCGCCTCCACAATCGAGGACATCGCCGAGCGCTACCAGGCCGTGCGGGAGGTGGTTGCGCGCACCTATCTGCGGGAGGGCGACGAGCCGTGGATCGTCGCCTATTCCGGCGGCAAGGACTCGACCCTGCTGCTGCAGCTGGTCTGGGAGGTGCTCGGCGAATTGCCGGCCGAGCAGCGGCGCCGACCGATTTTCATCGTCTCCAACGACACGCTGGTTGAATCGCCGCTGGTCATCGGGCATCTGAAGCGGTCGCTGGAAATCATCGGCGGCGCCGCACAGGAGGCCGGGTTTCCCGTGTCGATCAAGCTGACGCAGCCCTACATCAACCAGACCTTCTGGGTGAATCTGATCGGCCGGGGCTACATCCCGCCGACGCGCAATTTCCGCTGGTGTACCGACCGCATGAAAATCCAGCCGACCGATGAGCTGATCAACCGGCTGGTGCGGCGGCACAAAAAGGCCGTGCTGCTGATCGGCACGCGCCGCAGCGAATCGACCAGCCGGCGGCGGAACATGGCCAAGCACGGCGTCCAGGCCGACGGGACCAACCCGCACAGCAGCATCAGGGGCTGCCGGGTCTTCGCCCCGCTGGCCGACCTCACCGACGAGGACGTCTGGCTGATCCTGATGCAGCGGGCGGCGCCCTGGGGCGGCTCGCACCGGCAGCTGATCACGCTCTACCGCAATGCCGGCGGGGGCGAGTGTCCGCTGGTTCTGACCAAGGAGGATGCGCCCTCGTGCGGGACGACCTCGCCCCGCTTCGGCTGCTGGACCTGCACCGTGGTGCAGAAGGATCGCAGCATGCGCGGGCTGATCGCCTCCGGCGCCTCCGATGACCGGGAGCAGGAAAAGCTTGAGCTGCTGGCCGACTTTCGCGAGTGGCTGATCGCCCTGAGGGAGGACGACAGCAAGCGCAGCACGGTTCGCCGCAATGGCCGCATCAAGCTGCGCGCCGATGGCACCCCGACCCTGGGGCCGTTCCGCCTCGAAACCCGCCGGGAGATTCTGCGGCGGCTCGAGGCGCTGGGCGAGGAGATCGGCGAGGCGCTGATCTCCGAGGGGGAGAAGGAATACATCGAGGAGATCTGGAGGCGCGATCAGGTCGGCGAGGACGCCCGCAACTCGCTCAAGAAGCTGCTTAAGATTGAGATCGAAGCGTGACCATGGTTGTTTCCAAGACGCGCTCGATTCACGAGCTTCTGACTCTGGGGGTTTTTGAGATTCCCTGGTATCAGCGCTACTACGACTGGGAGAAAAAACACGCCACCCGACTGCTGGAGGACACCTGGACTGCGGTGCAGGACGGCGAGCCGTGTTATTTCCTCGGGTCGGTGATGCTCACCAAAAGGGCGGGCGATACTTCCGGAAGGATTGAAATTATTGACGGGCAGCAGCGCCTGATTACCCTGTCCATCATTCTGAGCGTGCTGGGCCGGTATTTCTCCGGTGACAATATTTGTAGGGGGGGGGTAGAGCGGGATTTGGTGGAGAGGCGGGCGCTGCGTCTGCTCTATGACCTAAAAGACAACCATTCCCATCAATTTTCCGACGCATCTTCCGGCAGGTTCAGCTCGATGCTGAGAATACACGCCCCGGAGGAGTACAGGCTGCACTATAAAAACATAGTCATTGGCCAGGAATTAAAAGAGAAGACAAAACTGCTGGACGCCAACAAGACGATTGATCAATTTTTTCATGAAGGCAGAAGAACCGATTCGGATCTTGAGAGATATTTTCACTTCATTACCAACTGCGTGGAAATATCCTGCCTGACCATTCCGGAAGAAATGAACCCCAACAAAATATTTGAAACCATCAACTCCCGGGGGAAGCCGCTTGCAGCCATCGATCTCATCAGAAATTACCTTTATTCGTATTTCAATCACTCCGAGGAGGAGCGCCAGGATGTGCACAGAAAGATTGAAAACATGCGCAGAAATGTCATTGACAATAATTCCAGATATGCGGGCCGTTTTGATGAATATGCGCGCTGCTATTTTCAGTGCCGCTACGGGTTCATTCACAAGGAGCAGCTGTATGAAAAAGTCCGCGAGAAAATTGAGGAGGACATCTTCGATGACAGCGGCGAGGATGCCGAGATTCAGCGCGCCCGCGATTTGATCGACGATTTAACCGACCCGATCTGCACCGAGGTCTATAAAAGCATCGCTTTTCCGGAGGAGGGCGCCCTGTGCCAGGCATTTACGAGAGACGCCGGGGAATTGCGCTCCGGTCGAGATTTGCCCGTCTTGCTGCACGAGCTGGCGAGATACAAAAAAGTCACGTTTCCGGTTCTGTTTGCGCTGCTTTTTCATTACTGCCGGCTGCCCCAGTCCGACAGCCAGAAGCACAGGGTCGCGGTCAGGCATCTGCGCAAGATGATCATTCAGTTCAATGCTTACGTCATGAGGGTGTCCTTTATCGTTGCAAAGTTTGAAACCTCTCGCTTTGAGGAGCCCTTTTCAAGACTGGCCAGCAAAATTTTTCGCAGCAGGAATACCCGCTCTTTGAACATGATGGCCTTCCTCAAAAAATTCGAATCGGAGCATTCTGACTATCAAGTGATAAACGATGCCCAATTCATCAGCAGAATGAAGTGGGTGACGGAGAAAAACTCAAACAAGATCAAATTGTTTTTGTCGGCGATTGCTGGCGCGCAGGATCTTGAACTGCACCCCCAGCCCCATTTTCAGAAAGAATTGACGCTGGAGCACATCCTGCCCAGATCTGAAAGGTTCCATGCAGGCTGGCCCCGCTTTGGCAATGCCCACCAGGAATATGTCGACCGCTATGGAAATATGACCTTGCTGGCCGGCCCGCACAACACCGCCGGGGACTATAACCGGAGTTTTTCGAACAAGAAGGAAACCTTTAGAAGCAATCCCATCAGCCTCAACCGCGACTTATCCCGCAAACACGACTGGGGCCCTGCAAATATCAATGAGCGACAGGAAAAGCTGGCCAAAATGGCGACCCAGGTTTGGAGGTTTCCGAAATGAGCCAATGCGGGTTGGAGCTGCCTCCGGTTCAGAGGATTCGTCCGAATTACTTGGATGTAGAGGGAATGCCGGATATCAAGTCTGGAGTTTATGCTTTTTGGTGCAAAGAGGCCAAACGATATATTTATATTGGTCAAACCTCTAGTTCAATTAAGAAGAGATTAAAGCAACATTTGAATCCAAAAAATACATTCAACCCCAAATTGAAAAAACGCATTAAATATTTCGGCCAATCTTTGGAAATTCAATTCACACAAGTTGAAAAAGGCCAGCTGAATGAAGTTGAAAAGCACCTGATTAAAGTATTTAAACCGCTCGCAAATCGCGATCACAATCCCAATTACCAGTAACAGGAGAAATTCAAATGCCAACAACTGTACCTGCGATGAAAGGCAAGATGGGCGATATCAACTACTATGTGATATCAATGAAGGCTGGAGAAGTTATTCAGACTCTGAAGATTCCCAAGGATATGCCTGGTTGGGATAATTTAACCATCGATGAAAAGTATCAGCGCGATATTAATTATAGGCGTGTTAGAGATCATATTGCTCCGTATTTGGCGAGCAATCCCTCCAGGTTTTTTGGTGCTTTAATTGTTACTGTAATGAACAGTAATGGCCCTTTAAATTTTAGGGCTCTTAATGATGATGCGTTCGCTGGCGAGCTCCGCTCAGATTATCAAAGTGCTTCGGACAACATAGGTTTTTTGACCTTTCAGGGCCGAGAGGTAATTGTCCCGCTGGATGGTCAGCATCGTCTTAAAGCATTGGAATTTGCTATTACCGGGCTGGATAATCAGGGAAACCCCATACCTGGAATTAGAAAACCATGTATCGAGTTGGCATCAGAGGATATTGTTTTGATATTGGTGGATCCAATTAAGAATAAGACTGAGAAAATCAGGCGCATTTTTACCCGTATCAATTTGACGGCACGAAGGCCGACGACAGGTGAGAATATCGTCACTAACGATGACGACATTATCGCAGTGCTGGCTAGAGATATCGCCAGCAATGAGATTGAAAAGGGAGTTAGGATCGGTGCTGATCTTGTCAAATTCAAGGACAACACACTTAGGAAGCAAGACCCTTACTTCACCACGCTGGCAATTATTTATAACATCAATGAAGCCATTATTAAGGCGTATTTTCCTCCTCCGGATATTACCAGACTGCCTGACTCCGAAAAAGCTGATGAATATGAGGAACAGTGCAAGAAGATCTGGGCATTTTTATTGAAGAATATTGAGACATTTCAACTGATGCTGAGTGATTTGGAATCGGACGGAGATGAATTACGGTGTCAGATTCGCCAAAGTAACTTGCTGGGCAAACCGGTAGGGCAAGAATGTTTATTTAAGGCTTTCTTAAAGTTGACAAATGGTTCAGGCGGCTTTTCTTGGAAAGAGGCGGCAAAACGTCTCAATCAATTGCCTTGGCTAATTAATGATGAAAACATTTCCGGTTACTGGGAAAATGTTTTGTGGTCGGGAACAGCTGAAAGTGGAAGAATCATCACGAAAAACCGCATTCTTACGACACTGTTAATAATGCATCTCGCGGGCGGAGTGCTGCCCGATGAGGAAAAACAGAAGCTCAAGGAGGATTTTGCCGCCCTGTTCCCCTCCGATGACAGACCGCTCCCCGATCCGGTCATCCAATAATCAAAGCTGGAGGGAAGAACCCCGACCCTCAAACCTCCAGCATCACGAAGTCTTCCTTGCCGACGGAGCACTCGGGGCAGATCCAGTCCTCGGGGACGTCGGCCCAGCGGGTGCCCGCCTTGATGCCGTCCTCGGGCCAGCCCACAGCTTCGTCGTAGATGAAGCCGCAGACGATGCACTCCCATTTTTTGAATTCACCGCTCTCGCTCATGCGCTCTTGTCTCCGTCGTCGCCGTCCGGCGTCAGTCCCGGGCGGCTTCAGTTTTGAGCGGGCGCATTATAAAAAACGCACCGAGTCCGGTCGGCGGCGTTAAAATATTTCCCCTACGCAAGCGGGCGTCTTCGCCGTGGTGATCCGCCCCTATCTGCAACTGATGCGTCTGCACCAGCCAACCGGTCTATGGCTGCTGATGTGGCCGGCTCTGCTGGGGCTGTGGGTGGCGCATCAGGAGTTCTACCGCAGCGCCCCAGACCCCTGGCTGATCGGGCTGATCGTCGTCGGTGCGCTGATCACCCGCTCGCTGGGCTGCACCCTCAACGACATCCTCGACCGCGATCTGGACGGGCACGTCGCGCGCACCCGGGAGCGTCCGCTGCCCAGCGGGGCGCTGTCGCTCAGGCAGGCGCTCATCCTGGCGGCGGCGCTCATCCTGGCGGCGCTGACGCTGCTGCTCTGGACCAACCAGCTGACCGCAGCGGTGGCGGCGCTGGCGGCGGCGCTGATCGGCCTGTATCCGCTGGCCAAGCGCTTCCTGCGGGCGCCGCAGCTGGTGCTGGCGGTGACGTTCTCGATGGGCATTCCGATCACCTACGCCATCGTGCTGGACTGGCTCAACCCGGTGCTGTGGTGGCTGTTCGCGGCCAATGCCGCCTGGATCATGGCCTACGACACGATCTACGCCATGGCGGACGCCCAAGACGACGCCTCCCACGGCGGCATCCACTCGACCGCGCTGCTGTTCGGCAGGCGCACCCCGTCCGCGATAGCGGTCTTTCAGACGCTGACCATCGTGCTGCTGGTGTTCTACGGCATCGACAACATGCTCAACCTGCCCTACTACCTGGCGGTGACGTCCCTGTACTTCCTGTTCGTCTATCAGCAGCGGCTGATCCGGGGCGAGCGGCCCGACCCGATGCGCGCGTTCGGCAGCAATGCCTGGGGCGGGGCGATTCTGTTTGCCGGCACCGTGCTCAACTATGTGTGGTTCGTATGAGTAAGCCCCCCGGATCGGCCGCCTCGGTGCTCGTGGTGGAGGACAGTCTCGACATCTCCGAGATGCTGAAAGAGCACCTGACCCGCTGGGGCTATCAGCCCGAGTGCGCCGGCAGCGTGGTCGAGGCGCTCCAGATGATGCACCGCCGCACCCCGCAGCTGGTGCTGCTCGACTGGGGGCTTCCCGGGGGCAGGAGCGGGATCGATCTGCTCAAGAAAATCCGCGGGAGCAGGGACTGGGCGCACATCCCCGTGCTGATGCTGACGGCGCGCGCCCAGGTCGATGACCGCATATACGGGCTCGACGCCGGCAGCGATGACTACCTGGCCAAGCCCTACTCGATGCGCGAGCTCAGATCGCGCATCCAGGCGCTGCTCAGGCGCAGCCGGCGTCCGGTCGATGCGGCGGCAGGCGGCGAGCCGGAGGTCGACGAGGGCGACCCGGTGCGGCAGGGGATATTCACGCTCAATCCGGCCGACCGCACCCTGCAGATCGGGGGGGAGAACCCGGTCAGCATCGGCGGGCCCGAAGTGCTGATCATGACGGCGCTGCTGAACAATCTCGGCAGGACCGTCCAGCGCCAGAAGCTGGCGGCTCGCATGCGCCAGCGAGGTCTGGAATTCAACGAGTGCAACCTCAATGTCTACGTCTCCAGGCTGCGCAAGGCGCTCGGGGCGCGCGCGCGCCAGCTCGTCACCGTGCGCAACAGCGGATACCGTCTGGATCCGTGAGTTTTTCAGGCAGCCTGCACAGTCTGATCAGTTTCCTGCTCGCGGGTCTGCTGGGGGCGGGTGCGGGTCTGCTGATCGGCTGGGGGGCGCCGACCGGGGCGGGGCTCGGCTGGGGCGTTCTGGCGGCGCTGACGCTCTGGCGTCTGCGGCAGCTGCGCCGCTATGTCGCCCATCAGATCGACGCCCCCGAGGGGCTGAAAATCTCGGGTTCGGAGCTCGGCCAGATTGTCCGCCAGCTGTCCGCCGAGCGCACCCGGCAGGCCGACAGTCTGGAGCAGCTGGATGCGCGCCTGGAGCAGTTCAACCAGGCGCTGCGCACGATTTCGACCGGTCTGATGATATTGGGACCGGAGGCCCGCGTGGTGACCTACAACGCCTCGGCCAAGCGGCTGCTGAATCTGCAGCGGCTCGACCTCGGCCGGCCGCTCTACATGCTGCTGCGCCAGCCCTCGACATTCGAATGGCTGCGCTCGGGCGAGGCCGGCTCGCACCAGTTCACCTCGCCCGACGGGGTCGAGATCATGCTGCGCCGTTCGCCGCAGATCGAGGGCAGCGGCGAGACCGTCCTCGAGGCGGTGGACTGCAGCGAGGCGGCCGCCCAGGAGCAGGAGCGCCGCCGGCTGATCGCCGACATGGCGCACGAACTCAACACGCCGCTGACGGTGCTGCGCGGCTATCTGGAGCCGCTGCTGGACGAGGCCCCGAAGGGCAGCGATGCGAGAAAAATGTACAGGAGCATGCTGCGCCAGTGCGAGCGCCTGCGGCTGCTCTCAGGGGCGCTGCCCGAGCTGCTGGGGCCGCCGCCCGAGCTCAACCCCGACGAGGAGCACAGCGCCCAGGCGGCCGAGATCGTGCGCCAGTGCATTGCCGACCTCGGCAGTCAGGTCAAGGTGCAGATCCAGGTCGACGTGGACGAGGACCTGCAGATCCCCTGCACCAGCGACGCCCTTTACACGGTTCTCGGCAACCTGATCGGCAATGCGGTGAAGTACACGCAGAAGGACGGCAGCATTCGCATCAGCGCCGAGACCGAGGCCGGCGGTTCGGTGCGCGTCGAGGTGCACGACACCGGCAGGGGCATTGAGCGGCGCGACATCCCGCACCTGACCGAGCGCTTCTACCGCAGCGGCCCGCGCAGCGGCATGGGTCTGGGGCTGGCCATCGTCGACCGCATCCTGAAGCAGTACGGGGCGCAGCTGGAAATCGACAGCGAGGTCGGCGCCGGGAGCACATTCGCCTGCCGTTTTCCGCCGCCGGCTGAGTCGGTTGAGGCGGTCGGGGCGGGCCGGCCGCTCGAGCGCACCGAGACGACCGCATTCCGGTCCGATTAGGAGCCAGGCGATGCGGGTGCGTTTTCACAACAGTTATGCCGACATCGACCCGTCGGTCTGGGATCGGCTGATCGACAGCGAGTGCCCGTTCACGCGCCACGCCTTTCTGCTGCTGATGGAGCGCCACGCCGGGGAATCGCACAGCTGGCGCTCGATGCCGCTGAGCATCTCGGACGCCGACGGCGAGACGGTCTGGGTGATGCCGCTCTACGCCCGCGAGGACTCCTTCGGCGAGTACGTGTTTGACTACCTCTGGGCCAACGCCTATCACCGCGCCGGCCTGCCCTACTACCCCAAGCTGATCAGCGCAGTGCCGTTCTCGCCGATCGAATCGCCGCGCTGGGGGGCGGCGCCGGGGGCGGATGTCCAGGCGCTGCTGGAGCTGTCGCGCCGCGCCATCGCCGAGCGCGCCGCCGACGGCGGCTATTCGTCCTGGCACATCCTCTATCCGCCGGAGCGGGCGCTCGGTGAGCTGCGCACCGCCGGCGGATTTGCGCTGCGCCCGCAGTGCCGCTTTGCCTGGGACAACCGCGGCTATGGCTCGTTTGACGACTGGCTCGGCGAGATGCAGGCGCGCAAGCGCAAGTCGGTTCGGCGCGAGCGGCGCATCGTGCGGGACGCCGGCCTGCGCGTCGAGGCGCTCCCGGGCGGGGACGTCACCCCGTGGCAGTGGCGGGAGTTCTACGCGATGTACCAGAGCAGCTACCTCAAGCGCGGCATGTACCCCTACCTGCCGCTGCAATTCTTTGAGGAGATGGCCGAGGCCATGCCCGAGAGCGTGGTGCTGTTCCGCGTGGACGACGCCGAGCGCCCCGGCGAGTGTCTGGCGGCCTCGCTGTGCCTGCGCGACGGCGAGCAGCTCTACGGTCGCTACTGGGGCTGCCTGCGCGAGGTCGACTGCCTGCACTTTGAGGTCTGCTACTACGCCACGGTCGAGTACTGCATCGCCGAGGGGCTGGTGCGGTTTGACTCGGGCGTTCAGGGCGAGCACACCAAGGTCCCGCGCGGATTTGCCCCGCACTTGGCGCACTCGGTGCACTGGTTTGCGCACCCGGAATTCGCCCGCGCCGTCGGCGAGTTCATCCAGCGGGAGGCTCGGCATGTCAAGGCCCACTGCGGGGCGCTCGCCCAGGCGCTGCCCTACCGCCGCTCGGGGGCTGCCGGGGCCGACTAGTCCGGCAGCGCCAGCTCGGCCACCAGATCCGCATCGGCCGGCAGAAACTCATAGCCGGGCAGATCCGCCGGCGATGCCCACTCGCAGCGCTGCCCCTCGCGCGGCGACATCGTCCCGCTCCAGTCCAGCACCCTCAGGACGTGCAGCTCGACGGAGAAGTCGGGGTAGCGGTGGTGCAGCAAGCGCCAGGGCTGCGACCGGGCGATCTGAATCCCGACCTCCTCGAGCAGTTCGCGCGCGAGGGCGTCGGCGGGCTGCTCCCGGGGCTTGAGTTTGCCGCCGGGAAATTCCCAGTAGCCGGCCAGCGGCTTGCCGGCCGGCCGCCTGCAGATCAGGATGCGGTCTTGGGCATCGCGCACGATGCCGGCGGCCACGGGGATCGTCTCAGGTGCGGTAGTCGGCATTGATGCGAATGTAGTCGTGCGACAGATCGCTGAACCAGAAGCGCTCGGCGGCCGCACCGCAGCCCAGGTCGATGCGCAGGGTGTACTCCGGTCGGGCCATGACCGCGGTCGCGGCGGCCTCGGAGTAGTCCGGTGCAACGACGCCGCCGAGCATCACCGGGACATCCTCAAAGTCGATGCGGACCTGATCGGGGTCGAAGTCGGCGCCGCTGCGGCCGATGGCCATGGCCAGCCGCCCCCAGTTGGGGTCGGCGGCGAACACGGCGGTCTTGAACAGCGGCGAGTTGGCGACGGCATAGCCGACCAGCGCGCACTGGGCGGCATCCCGCCCGCCCTGGACGATCAGCGTGACGCAGTGCTCCGCCCCCTCGGCGTCGCGCACCATCTCGCGCGCCAGCTGGGCGTAGACCTCGCCCAGCGCCCCGGCGAGGGCGGAGTGTTCGGGCGAACCCTCGGCGATTTCGACCCCGCCGGCGCCGGTTGCGATCAGCACGGCGGCGTCGTTGGTCGAGGTGTCCCCGTCAATGCTGATGCGGTTGAAGCTGCCGGCGACGGCCTCCCGGTGCAGCCGCAGCAGCAGCCGCTGCTCGATGCGCGCATCAGTCCCGGCAAAGGCCAGCATGGTGGCCATGTCGGGCTGCATCATGGCCGCGCCCTTGGCCACCGCCGTGACGGTGACGGCGCCGGCGCCGAATTCAAGCCGGCGCGAGGCCACCTTGGGGCGCGTGTCCGTGGTCAGAATGCAGCGCGAAAAATCCTCCCAGCCGTGCTCGCCCAAACCTGCACTTAACGGCCCCAGATGCTCGGCGAAGGGTTCGACCGGCAGCGCCTCGCCGATCACCCCGGTCGAGAACGGCAGGACGCGCTCGGGCGGCAGTCCCAGTGCCGCAGCGGCGATGCGACAGGTCTGCAGTGCGGCGCTCGCCCCGGATGGCCCCGTGGCGGCATTGGCATTGCCGGCGTTGACCAGCAGCGCCCAGTCCCCCGGGGCGGCGTCGATGAGCAGTTCCCGGCAGCGCCGCACCGGCGCCGCCGCAAAGCGATTCTGCGTGAAGGTCGCCGCCAGCGTGCAGGGGCCGCGGGCGCACAGCAGCCCCAGGTCCAGTCGATCGCGGTAGCGGATTTCGGCGGCGACCGCCGCCAGGGAGATGCCCGCAACCGGCAGCGGGGGGTCCGAAATGGCCGCTCCGACGGCCACGGCTAGACCACGACCCGCTGAGCTTCCTCGGGCAGCTCGTCGGGGTCGATTTCCTGGACGTGGATCATCGAGAGCATGTGCACGGCCTCCCTGCGGATGCGATTCAGCAGCGTCTGAAACAGCTCGAAGGCCTCGCGCCGGTATTCCTGCCTCGGGTCGCGCTGGCCGTAGGCGCGCAGGCCGATGCTCTGGCGCAGGTAGTCCATCGACGACAGGTGGTCGCACCAGGCCAGGTCGATGACGCGCAGCAGCACCTGGCGCTCGATCTCGACGATCTGTTCGGCCGCCGCCCCGAGCAGCTCGCGCCGGTCGCTGAAGTGCTGCGACAGGGTGGCGTCCATGCGGTCGCGCAGGTCGTCCTCGCTGAGCTCGTCCTCGGAATTGAGCCAGTCCGAGATCGGCATGGGCACGCCGGCGTTCTGCTCGACCGAGCGCTGCAGCCCCTCGATGTCCCACTGGTGATGCACGCTCTGCGGCGGGATGTGATCGTCGATCAGGCGCTGCAGCACTTCGGCGCGGATATCGCGGATGACCTGCTCCAGATCCTTGGTGTGCATGATCATGTCGCGCTGCTGGTAGATCACCTGGCGCTGCTCGTTGGCGATGTCGTCGTACTCCAGCAGGCGCTTGCGCTGCTCGAAGTACTGCCCCTCGATGCGCCGCTGGGCGCGCTCGATGTTGGAGGTCAGCATGCGCGACTCGAGCGCCAGATCCTCCTCGCCCTCCTTGCCGCGCCCGGTGTTCTGGATCAGGGATTTCATGCGCTCGGAGATGAACAGCCGCAGCAGGGTGTCGTCCATCGACAGGTAGAACCGCGAGGAGCCGGGGTCGCCCTGCCGCCCCGAGCGCCCGCGCAGCTGGTTGTCGATGCGGCGCGACTCGTGCCGCTCGGTGCCCAGCACCCGCAGCCCGCCGGCGTCCAGCACGGCCTGGTGATCGGCCTGCCACTGCCGGTGCAGCGTCTCGAGGCGCCCGGCGGCGGACTTGGATTTCTTCAGCTTCTCGGCGGCGACCTGCCAGTTGCCCCCCAGCACGATGTCGGTGCCGCGCCCGGCCATGTTGGTGGCGATGGTGATGGCCCCGGGCTTGCCGGCCTGGGCGATGATCTGGGCCTCCTCCCGGTGGCGCTTGGCGTTCAGCACGGCGTGCTTGAGCCCGGCGTTCTTGAGCTCCCTCGACAGCACCTCGGAGGCCTCGACCGAGGTGGTGCCGACCAGCACCGGCTGGCCGCGCTCCCGGCAGTCGCGGATGTCGGCGATGATGGCGCGCATCTTGGCCCCGGCGGTCGGGTACACCAGGTCGTTCTGGTCCCGGCGCCGGGTCGGCTCGTTGGTGGGCACCACCACGACCTTGAGGCCGTAGATCTCGAGAAACTCCACGGCCTCGGTCTCGGCGGTCCCGGTCATGCCGGAGAGCTTGTCGTAGAGGCGGAAGAAGTTCTGGTAGGTGGTCGAGGCCAGCGTGCGGCTCTCGGACTGGATCTTGACGCGCTCCTTGCACTCGAGCGCCTGGTGCGTGCCCTCGGACATGCGGCGCCCCTCGAGGGTGCGGCCGGTGTGCTCGTCGATCAGCATCACCTGCCCCGAGCGCACGATGTAGTCGACGTCACGCTGCAGGATGGCGTGCGCCCGCAGGGTCGCCTGCAGGCAGCGCAGCAGGGCGATGTTGCGGACGTCGTAGAGCGAGGCGTCCTCGGACAGCACGCCCTGCTCGGTGAGGATGCGCTCGACGCGCTCGTGCCCCCGCTCGGTCAGCTCGACCGAGCGCGTCTTGGGGACGACGACGTAGTCGCCCTCATCCTCTTCGGACTCGTCCTCGGCTTGGGTCATCCGCTCAAAGCGGTTCTTGGGGTCGTCGATGCGCTCCGGGCCGGCCTTGAGCTGCTTGACGATGATGTTCATGGCCTTGTAGAGGTCGGTGCGGTCCTCATCGGCCCCGGAGATGATCAGCGGCGTGCGCGCCTCGTCGATCAGGATGGAGTCGACCTCGTCGATGATGGCGAAGGAGTGGCCGTTCTGCAGCTGCGCCCTGGGCTGCAGCGCCATGTTGTCGCGCAGGTAGTCAAAGCCGATCTCAGAGTTGGTCGCATAGGCGATGTCGCAGGCGTAGGCGGCCTTTTTGGCCTCGATATCGAGGCTGGGCAGCACCACCGAGACCGTCAGCCCGACGCCCTCGTAGACCGGCCGCATCCAGCCCGAGTCGCGCTCGGCGAGGTAGTCGTTGACGGTGATCAGGTGGACGCCGGAGCCGGCCAGGGCGTTCAGCGAGGCCGCCAGCGTCGCCACCAGGGTCTTGCCCTCGCCGGTGCGCATCTCGGCGATGCAGCCCTCGTGCAGGGCGATGCCGCCGAGCAGCTGGCAGTCAAAGTGGCGCATGTTGAGGTGTCGGCGGGCGCTCTCCCGCACCCGGGCAAACACCTCCGGAAGCAGGTCGTCGAGCTTCTCTCCGGCCTGGAGGCGCTCCCGAAAGCGCTCGGCGGAGCCCTGCAATTCCTCGTCGGAGAGACTGAGCAGGTCGGGCTCCAGGGCGTTGATGCGCTCAACCGTGCGGCGGTGGCGGCGCAGCCATCGGCTGTTGCTGCTGCCAAAAATATTCTGCAGGAGACTCATCGGGGCATTTTGTGGGGCTGGAAGGCTGGGATGGCCGGCTATTTGAACCTGCCGCCTTTGATGTAGGGGTTGGGGTTGACGCGGCGGTCATTCTTGATGACCTCAAAGTGGACGTGTGGGCCGGTTGAGCGACCGGTGCTGCCCATCAGCGCGATCGCCTGGCCCTTGGCGATGCGCTCGGACAGGCGCACGAGCGAGCGCTGGCAGTGCGCATAGCGGGTCTTCAGCCCGCCGCCGTGGTCGATTTCAATCATGACCCCGTAGCCCTTTTCGCGCACCACCTGCGAGACCACCCCGGCTGCGACTGCGTGGATCTTGTCGCCGAGCATGCCGGCGAAGTCGATGCCGCGGTGCCAGCTGACCCTGCCGTGGAACGGATCGATGCGCCGGCCGTACTGCGAGGACAGCCAGCCGCGGGCGATCGGCCAGTTGGACATGTCGGTGACGTAGAGCGGGTCGCTGAGCTGGTCGGGCAGGTAGGCCGACAGAAAGCGCAGGCGGTTCTCTCTCTGGGCGAGCTCCTGGATCATCAGCTCGAGATCCCTGGCAAAGCCGGGTTCGTCGTAGGCCTCGCCGAGGATGTTGCCCGGCCCGCCGATGCCGCTGGCGTCGTGGTGGGTCGCACCGGCCGGGGTGAACTCGGCGTCGCGCGGCAGCCCGGCGCGGCTGATCAGGGAGTTGCTGATGGCGTCAAAGCGCTTGACCTGGGCGTTCAGGCGCGCCATGCGCGAGTAGAGGGAGTTGAGCTGCAGTCTGGCCGAGTCGAGGGTTTCGGCGGTTTTCTGTCTCTGGGTGCTGAGGTCCTGGCGCGCCAGGGAGAGCCACTGCTGCTCCTGCGTCTGGCTGGTGACGAGGTAGGCGGCCCATCCCGCCGCCGCCCCCAGCAGCAGCACGCCCACTGCGGCGGCGATTGCGATGTAGCGAAACTGCCCGCTTGAAATCGAGCGCGCCGTAAGACCGTCACGGATGAAGATGATTTTCAAGTCGCTGGTTTGGACGACGGAAAGCCGGCGGCAAGTTTATGCCATTTTTGCGGCGGGAGTCGTCGGGGCGCCGAAACCCGCGCGCCGCCGCCTCAGATGGCGAGGGCCGCGTTCGCCCGCGTCTCGCCGCCGAAGCCGCGCGAGAGCGATATCGGGCAGCCCCGCTCGTCTTCGAAGCTGATGATCTCAAAGGCGTCCTCTTCGACCAGCTTCAGCAGCAGGGCGTTGTTGATGGTGTGGCCCGACTTGTAGCCCTCGAACTGGCCGATCATGTTGTGCCCCAGCAGGTAGAGATCGCCGATGCAGTCGAGGATCTTGTGCATGGCGAACTCGCGATCCGAGCGCAGCCCCTCGGGGTTGTTGATGCCGGTGTCGCCGACGGCGATGGCGTTGCGCTCGCTGGCGCCGAGGGCGAGGTTCTGCTGGGTCAGCCGCTGCAGGTCCTGGGCGAATCCGAACGTGCGCGCGCGGCTGATCTCCTTGACGAAGGTCGTGGTCGAGAAGTCGACCTCGACGGTCGAGGCGTAGCGCTGCAGCACCGGGTGGTCGTAGAGCAGGGTGTAGCAGACCCGGAAGCCCTCGTGCGGCGAGATGCGCGCCCAGATGTCGCCCGAGCGAACCTCGATGGTCTTGTTGATGCGGATGAATTTTTTCTCCCGCCCCTGCAGGGCGATGCCGGCCGACTGCATGTGGAAGATGAAGGGCGAGGCGCTGCCGTCCATGATCGGCAGCTCGGGCCCGTCGACATCGATGAAGAGGTTGTCCATGCCCAGCCCGGCGCAGGCCGACAGCAGGTGCTCGACGGTGCCGATGCGGGTGTCCTCGTCGCGGTTGCCGAGCGTGGTCGAAAGCGTGGTGTCGATGACGTTGGCGGCCTTGGCCGGGATCGGCGATGAGTCGGGCAGGTCCGAGCGCCTGAAGATGATCCCGGTGTCGGGCGGGGCGGGCATCAGCTGCACCAGGATCTGTTTGCCGCTGTGCAGTCCGGTGCCCCGGATCTTGATCGGATTGTGCAGGGTGCGCTGCAGCATGGCCTCACCGCTCGGGTGCCGCAAGGGTCAAAAGTATAGCCGCCGCCAAAGTGCCGAACACCCGCTGCGGGGCGTGTAGAATTTCGCCGCCGCCGCTGCGCCCGCACCGTGATCGCCCGCACCGAGGAACAGAGACAGAAAATGCGCACGGCCGGCCGCCTGGCGGCCGCTGTGCTTGAGATGATCACCGAGCACGTCCAGCCCGGGGTCACGACCGATGAGCTGAACCGGATATGCCACGACTACATCACCCTGGAGCAGAAGGCGATACCGGCGCCGCTGAACTACCGCGGCTTTCCGAAATCGATCTGCACCTCGATCAACGAGGTGGTGTGCCACGGCATTCCCTCCGAGCGGGCGCTGCGCTCGGGCGACATCCTCAACATCGATGTCACCGTCATCAAGGACGGGCACCACGGCGACACCAGCAAGATGTTCTGCGTCGGGCGCGTGCCGGCCCACCTTGAGCGGCTGGTGCGGGTGACCCGGGAGTGCCTCTACCGGGGCATCGACTGCGTGCGCCCCGGGGCGCGCCTGGGCGACATCGGCTGGGCGATCCAGGAGCACGCCGAGGCCAGCCACTACTCGGTGGTGCGCGAGTTCTGCGGGCACGGCATCGGCACCGCATTCCACGATGAGCCGCAGGTGCTGCACACCGGCAGGGCCGGAACCGGCGAGGTGCTCAAAGAGGGGCTGTGCTTCACCATCGAGCCCATGATCAACCTGGGCACCTGGCGCACCAAGCTGATGTCCGACAACTGGACCGCCAAGACCGCCGACGGCAAGGCCTCGGCGCAGTGGGAGCACACGCTGATGGTCACGTCCGGGGGCTGCGAGGTGCTGACCGCGCGCAGCGAGGAGTCCTTTTGAAGTCGCCCGGTCTCGACCGCTTTGAGCGGGAGCTGGGGCATTTGGATCTGTCGGGCGCCGACGGCGTGCAGCGGGCGAGGCAGCTGCTCCAGGTGCATACCGCCACGCTCTGCGACCGCTTTCTGGCCCGGCCCGAGGCGCGCGTCGCCCCGCTGCTCGGCGAGCGCGCCGCCGCGATCGACTCGCTGCTGCGCCAGAGCTGGCGCCAGAGCGGGCTCGCGGGCAGCAGCTGGGCGCTGCTGCCGGTCGGCGGCTACGGGCGCCGCGAGCTGTTCCCGCACTCGGACATCGACCTGCTGCTGCTCGAGGGCGGCCCCGGCCACCGGGAGGAGGCCGCCGCGCTGATCCGCACGATATGGGACGCCGGGCTGAAGGTCGGCCACAGCATCGGCTCCGTGGGTCAGAGCATTGCCCTCGCCCGCGAGGACATCAGCGCGCTGACCGGCATGAGCGAGAGCCGCCTGCTGGCGGGGTCGCGCCAGACCTACAACGCCTTTCGCAGAAGGCTGCAGGGTGCGTTTGAGCCGCTGGAGCGCTACTACCTCGCCAAGCGGCGCGAGCAGCACGAGCGCCACCAGAATCACGACAACACCGAGTACCGCCTGCAGCCGGACGTCAAGAACGGTCTCGGGGCGCTGCGCGACCTGCAGAATCTGGAGTGGATTGCCATGCGCTCGCTCAAGGTGCGGCGCGGTCTGGCCGGCCTGGCCGATGTCGGCGAGATCACGCGCGCGGAGTATCGCGAGGTCGTCACCGCCATGCGGGATCTGTGGCAGATCCGCTACGGGCTGCACTGCGTCGCCGGCAAACCGCAGGAGCGGCTGATGTTTGAGTACCAGCTGCAGCTGGCCGAGCTGTTCGGCTACACCGGCGACGGCGCCGCGCGCGCGGTCGAGAGTTTCATGCGGCACTACTTCCGCACGGTGCTGCGCGCCTCGGAGATGTCGCACTTCCTCATGCAGTACTTTGACGAGCGGCTGCTGCGGGGCGCCGGGCAGAAGACCCGCAGGCGCATCAACGCCCGCTTCGGGCGCATCGGCACCGACCTGGATGTCACCGATGAGGCGCTGTTCGCCGAGCGGCCGGCGGCGATGATCGAGGCCTTTGCGCTGCTGGCGGGTCGCAGCGACATCAGCGACCTGTCGTCCCGCACCATCCGGCTGCTGCGCCGCCACCGGGACAGGCTGAATCAGGCCGGCAGCGATGCGTCGGCCCGGCGCGCCTTTCTGAAGCTGCTGCACCAGGGGCAGGGGGTCGGCCTGCAGCTCAGGCGCATGCGGCGCTACGGCGTGCTGCAGGCCTACATCCCCGAGTTTGCCGCCATTGAGGGCGTCAGCCAGTTTGATCTCTATCACATCTACACCATCGACGCCCACACGCTGCGCGTGATCGAGCACATGGAGGCGCTGCAGCTGCCCGAGGCCGTTGCGGAGCTGCCGGATGCCCACGCCCGGCTCGCCGGACTCGACCGCCGGCTGCTCTACATCGCCGGGATGTTTCACGACATCGGCAAGGGCCGGGGCGGCGACCACAGCGAGCTCGGAGCCGTGGACGCGCGCCGGTTTGCCGAGCGCATGCGGCTCGATGCGCGCGCCCGGGATCTGCTTGAATTTCTGGTGCGCCGGCACCTGCTGATGTCCCTGGTCGCCCAGCGGGAGAACCTCTCCAGTCCCGAGGTCATCGAGAACTTCTGCGCCCAGATCCCGTCGCTGCGGGCGCTGGACTACCTCTATGTGCTCACCGTCACCGACATTCTGGCGACCAACCCGTCGCTCTGGAACAGCTGGCGCGCGACGCTGCTGAACGAGCTCTACTTCAAGGCGCGCAGCCACCTGCGGGCGTCCTCGGCGTTCCTGCCGGGCGCCGGTGCACCCGCCGAGGATGTCTCCGAGGCGGTCTTCGGACTCATCGGCGATGCGCTGCCCCGTGATCGCCTGCTCGGGCTTTGGACCCAGCTGGGCGGCAACTACCTGCGCCGCACCCCGCCCGAGGTGGCGGCCTGGCACGCCACCGAGCTGCTGGGCGATGTCGGCGGCGGCCGACCGCTGGTGCGGCTCTGCACGATGGGGCGCGCACCCAACCGCATCTGCCGCATCCTGATCTACGCCTCCAGGCACCGCTGGCGCTTCTCCCAGGTGGTCTGCGCGCTCACCGAGCTGGGGCTGAGCGCCCTCGACGCCACCCTGATCACCGATGCCGGCGGGGACCGCATCCTGCACACCTACGTGGTCCAGGACGCCGACGGCTCGCCGGTTGACGAGGCGCGCTTTGCCGAGATTGCCGGGCACCTCGAGGCGGCGCTGATGCAGAGCGAGCGGCCGCAGCCGCCCAACCTCCGCACCCCCCGGCACCTGGAGCATTTTCCGCAGTCCAGCAGCGTCAGCCTGCACCCGGAGGCCAGCGGCTTCTGGACGCTGAGGGTCGACTGCCCCGACGCCCCCGGGGTGCTGGCGCGGATCGGGCAGGTGCTGATGGAGGCCGACCTGCACCTCTCCGACGCCCGCATCATCACCCTCGGCGAGCGCGTCGAGGACCTGTTCACCCTCGACGGGGTGCTCAGCACGCCGGAGCTCAACGACGAGAATTTTCGCCGGAAGTTCTGCGCTATGCTGGAAAGCCGTGTCGGCTCGGCCGCCCAAGTGCGGCAGGCCGGCGGTTGAGCGACTGAGGAGAGGAGCAATGCAGCAGGTGGTCATTGTTGGGGGCGGGCAGTCGGGCGCCCAGGTTGCGGTTGAATTGCGCCGGCTCGGACACCCGGCGCCGATCCACATCATCGCCGAGGAGCCCGAGCTGCCCTACCAGCGCCCGCCGCTCTCCAAGCAGTACCTGCAGGGGCAGTTCAACGAGGCGCGCCTGCGCGTCAAGCCGGCCGAGTGGTGGGGCGAGAACAACGTCACGGTGCACACCGATTCACGGGCCCTGGCGCTCGACCTGGACGGACGGCGCGTCCAGCTGGACGGGGCCGGCTGGGTGTCCTGGAGTCATCTGGTTCTGGCCACCGGGGTTGAGCCCGTGCGCCTGCCGATCGAGGGTGCCGACCTGGAGGGCGTTCACTACCTGCGCACGCGCCATGACTCGGACCGGCTCAGGGAGGCGCTCGGCGGCGGCGGTCGGCTCGTCGTCATCGGCGGCGGCTACATCGGATTGGAGGTCGCCGCCGTTGCGGTTGAGGCCGGTCTCAGGGTTGAGCTGGTCGAGCTCGCCGAGCGCATCCTGCAGCGCGTCACCTCGCCCTTCATATCGGAGTTCTACACCCGGCTGCACAGCGGGCGCGGTGCGGTCATCCACACCGGCACCGGGGTTGAGCGGCTGATCGGCGAGGCCGGGCGCATCACCGGAGTGGTGACGTCCTCGGGTCAGACGCTGCCGGCCGACGCCGCAGTCATCGGGGTCGGCGTTCGCCCCAGGGTCGAGCTGGCCGAGGCCGCCGGACTGCCCTGCGACAACGGCATCTGCGTCGACGAATTTGCCCGCACGCCGGTCGCCGGGGTCTACGCCTGCGGCGACTGCAGCAGCCATCCCAATGCGCTGCTCGGTGCCCGGCTGCGGCTCGAGTCGGTGCCCAATGCGCTGGAGCAGGCCCGCACGGTCGCCGCCGACATCGCCGGCAGTCCGGCGGCCTACAGCCAGATCCCCTGGTTCTGGTCGGATCAATACGACGTCAAGCTGCAGCTGGCCGGGCTGGTTCGGCCCGAGTACGACGGGGTGCTCAGGGGCGATGTCGATGCCGGCGAATTCCTCTACTTCTATCTGGACGCCGAGCGGCGCGTGCGGGCGGTCGAGGCGGTCAACCGGCCGCGCGAATTTCTCGCCCTGCGCCGCGCCCTGCACCGCTTCCCCCGAGTGGAGGATCCGAGCGCACTGGCCGAGGACGGCAACGATTATCTGGATCAGCTGACCGCCGCCGCAGCCGGCTGAACGTCCGCCCCTAGCCCAGCCAGCGCTCCACAAACAGGGCAATGATGGTTAGCGGCCCCGCAGATGCCGCGATCCAGAGGATTTTGAAATTGCTGATGGCTTTGGTGACATTGGCGTTAATGGCGTCCAGGGAGTTTCGCATCTCTTCTCTGAGGCCGTCGATCTTGCCCTCCAGATTTTCTCTGGCCTCTTTGATGTCACCTTTGAGCTCTTCTCTGACCCCATTGATCTTGCCTTCCAGTTCCTGCCTGGAGCCATCGATCTTGCCCTCCAGATTTTCTCTGGCCTCTTTGATGTCACCTTTGAGCTCTTCTCTGACCCCTTGGATCTCGCCCTTGAGTTCATCTCTGACCCCATCGATCTTGCCCTCCAGATTTTCTCTGACCTCTTTGATGTCACCTTTGAGCTCTTCTCTGACCCCATCGATCTTGCCTTCCAGTTCCTGCCTGGAGCCATCGATCTTGCCCTCCAGATTTTCTCTGACCTCTTTGATGTCACCTTTGAGCTCTTCTCTGACCCCATTGATCTTGCCTTCCAGTTCCTGCCTGGAGCCATCGATCTTGTTCTCCAATTTTTCTCTGGCCTCTTTGATGTCACCTTTGAGCTCCTCTCTGACCCCCTGGATCTCGCCCTTGAGCTCTTCTCTGACCCCTTGGACCTCGCCCTTGAGCTCTTCTCTGACCCCTTGGATCTCGCCCTTGAGCTCCTCTCTGACCCCGATGATTTCAAACCTGATCTCGCTCTGGATTTCATTCTTGGCGAGGTTGATTTCGGCTTTGAAACTCTCTTTCAGGCCATCCGCTTGCCCCGTGATGCCACTGGTGTTTCCTCCAACATTGACCTTGAATTGCTTGATCTCGAATTCAAGCTCTTCAAAACGCTCCGCAACTGTTTGACGCTCCTCGCTGCAACTGTGCTCGTGCGCTTCCAGGGTTGCCCTGAGATCCTTGATCTCGTTTTCCACATTCATGTCAAATGAGCCTCCAGCCCGGTTAAAGGTGAGTGAAAATGCAATGTATCACCTTTCCCCGCCCTGATGATTCAGGGGCGTTGGCTGGGAAGGGCGATGATGATCGGGATCAGCCGGCCGCATCTGCATCCAGCTGGCGCGTGAGTGCGAGCAGCACCTCTCCGGCCTCCAGCCCGGTTTTATAGCGGCCCTCAACCAGGTCATCGCGGCCGGTCAACCTGTGCGTGAATATCACCCAGCAGTCCGAGTGGCGTCTCAGGCGACCGAGAACCTCTCTGCCGTAGCGGAGCAGGACGATGTCATCGCCTTGATTCCGGTTTGAGTCCCAGCTCATTCCCTCGACGATCGGCAGCAGCGCCAGCAGCTCTTCCCGCTCCTGTTCCGCCTTGTGCTGCTTGGCAATCAGCGCACCTGCAACTTTGTTTGCGTCCATTTCATGTTCCTCCAATATGTATTTGCAGGCGACGGGCGGGATTGCCGGTCGCCAAAAACCCCCTGACAGCTGGCAGCCTTGAATTCGCCGGCAGCCTCCCAACTCGCTGCAAATGATGTGGATGCAGACCGCCCCCAATTAGGACTGCCGTCTCGATAAATCTAAAAAGCCAGTCATATCAAAAGGTTGCGCAGTCCTTTTTGCTATACAATCCCTGCCCTTGCGCTGGGGCGGAGGACAAGACAGTGGAGAGAAAATATGCATCATCCATTTCCGGCCTCGGCACCAGAAACCAACTTCAACAAGAAAAACAGATTTATCGTTGACAGGGGTTCCAGGCGAACCCCTGTCACTGCCAGCGCCCCCCCCCCCCTCACAGCCCCTTTCGCCCGCTCGAATCGCGCTGATTAAGCGCGCTTAGAAATCGATTCGGGCACTGGTTTGAAGGGCAGCATCCTCCATCTTTGTCGGCTTCCGGTGGCGCTTGCCGGTGTGCTGCTGGCGGGGCTGGCGCTCTCGGCGCCGGCGTGGGGTCAGGAGCTGGTTCTGTCGTCAACATCGATAGAGATTCGCGAGGGCTTGTCGACCTCTTTCCACGTCAAGCTGTCGCAGCAGCCGAGCGCAGATGTGACCGTCACCGTGCGGTCGGACAACACGGATGTGACGGTGGGCGCCAGCCAGGAGGGTGACAAGTCCAGTCAGCTCACCCTGACCTTCACGTCATCGAATTGGGAAACCAGCCAGCACATCTATATCGAAACACAGGTTGACGATAATTACAGCAACGACAGGGCGATTCTCTCGCTGACGGCGGCGGGCGGCGGCTACGACTCGGCGACCGGCAGCTTCACGGTCACAGTTTCAGATCCGGACTTCTTTGAGCTGTCGGTGACAAATTATGCGCTCTACGTCACAGAGGGAAGCTCGACAACCTTCACGATCAGGCTGACAGTGGAGCCCGTCGATGATGTGGTCCTGCGTTTTACGCGGACCGGCAACGCCCCCGATGTGACCTTTTCCACCGATGCGGGCACTTTGGCTCAAGACGACACCCTGACCTTCACGCCGGCGCAGTGGGAGGAGGCTCGGACGGTGACGGTGACGGCGGCCGATGACGCCAATGTCATCGATGAGACCTTTCAGTTTGATATCACGTTGGCCGGCAGCAGAAGTGAATTCGCCGCTGTGAATGTCATCGACGACGACATCACAATGGTCTCGTCGGAGACATCGCTGCCGATGAATGAGGGCGATACAAGCACCTTCACGGTTCGCCTGGCCTCCGCAGTGCAGGTGGCGCGGACGGTCAGGCTGGCATCCACCGATGACGAAGCCGCCGTGACCCCGGCCTCGCTGACCTTCAAAGGCTCCGACTGGAGCGCCGCCCAGACCGTGACGGTCGAAGCCGTGCAAGATGACGACCAGGACGACGGCAGCGCCACCATCAACCTGACCGGAACCGGCGTCGTGTCCAGCTCGCTGTCTGTCTCGGTGACCGACGACGAGGTCGGGCTGGTGATTTCGCCGAACTCGCTCACAGTGATGGAGGGAGATTCGGACACTTTTTCAGTCAAGCTGGCCGAGCAGCCGCCGAGCGGAAACAGGGTGGTCACGCTGACATCCAGCAACCCCGATGTCACGCTCAGCCCGGCCTCGCTGACGTTTACCGGCAGCAATTGGAGCGCCGATCAGACTGTGACGGTCACAGCGGGTCACGACGGCGATGGCGACGACGACAGTGCGACCATCAGCCTGGGCGGCACCAGCGTCCTGGCCGGTTCGGTGTCGGTCTCGGTGACCGAAGACGATGTCGGGCTGACCCTGTCGGCGACTTCGCTGACCGTGGATGAGCAGGACGCCACCGGGGCGACCTTCACCGTCAAGCTGTCCGCGCAGCCTTCCAGCGAGGGCAGGACGGTCACGCTGACATCCGACAACACCGACGTCACGCCCAATCCGACCTCGCTGACGTTTACCGGCGGCAGCGACGGCAATTGGAACACGCCCCAGACCGTTGCGGTCACTGCGGCCTCTGACAGCGATGGGGCTGATGACAGTGCGACGATCACGCTCGCCGGTGATGGCATCACTGACGGTGCAACTGTGCAGGTGGATGTCAACGACGACGACCGGGGGTTGACGGTCTCGGCCACCTCCCTGGATATCCGTGAAGGTGCGAACGGCACATTCACGGTTCAGCTGGCGGCACAGCCTCCGTCAAACGTGACGGTGAACCTGGGCGGGACGACCGGAACCGACCTGACCCTGGACCACACCTCGCTGACGTTTACGAACTCGAACTGGGGCGGGGCGCAGATCGTGACGGTGACGGCGGGGCAGGACGACGACACGGCCCAGGACACGGCGACGATCAACGTGACGGCCACCGGCGGGGACTACACGGACGAGTCGGCAGCGGTGACGGTGAGGGTGACGGACAACGACACTGCGGCTCTGGTGTTCGTCCCGGGCACGGATCCGCTGGCGGTGACCGAGGGTTCGACCGCCACCTTCACGGTGAAGCTGAAGACCCAGCCGAGCGAGGACGTGACGGTGACCCTGCGGCAGCCGACCAACACCGATGTCACCGTCGACACCGACACGGGCGAAGACGACAATCAGAACCAGCTGACCTTCACCACGACCGACTGGGGAACGGCGCAGACGGTGACGGTGAGTGCGGCGGA